>NZ_JBHXRY010000004.1:395419-461592 GCF_042714895.1 Nocardia sp. NPDC058666 | reverse complement strand
GGCGTAACCAGCATGCCGGACCTATCCGGGACTTCGCGGTCGGCTCGAAGATCCGGCGCCCGGATTACCTACCCAACGTTGCTTGACGCGGCACTAGCTGCCAGTCGCGGCATCGCGTCGTCGGTAGTGCTCGACGAGCGGCGTACTAGCTGACCGCCGCCGCCAGCACCTCGAGCGCGCTGTCGGCAGCGGCATCGAGCTCGTCTCGGCCGACGCCGTCTCTTGCCTGGATCGAAAGTCCGTACAGCACAGTGCTGTAGAGAGTGGCAAGCGCGGCGGTGTCGGTGGCGGGGGACAGATCGCCGTCGGTGACGCCGCGGTCGAGCCGGGCTCGGATCTGCGCGGTGGTGTGGCGGCGGGCCTGCGTGAGGAATTCGCGCACCGCCGTTGTCTTGCCGGTGTAGGTGGCGCCCGCGAGCACCACCATGCAGCCGGTCGGCAGGGCGGGGTCGGCGTAGGCCGCGATGTTGTCGCGCAGCATCGCCTCGATGGCGGCATAGGCGGTGGGCTGATCGCGCAACGCCCGCGCGGTGTGTGACCCCTCGGTGCGGCCGTAGAGCTCGACCGCCGCCCGGAACAGGGCTTCCTTGTCGCCGAAGGCCGCGTAGAGGCTGGGGGAGTTGATGCCCATCGCGGCGGTGAGATCGCTCATCGAGGCGCCGTCGTAGCCGAGTTCCCAGAACACCTCCATGGCGCGGCGCAGCGCGATATCGCGATCGAAGCCGCGGGGGCGGCCGCGTTCTGCCATGGGGAAGCCTTTCTGTGCCGATCGGTAAATATACCGCGCGTGCCGGCGTCGACGGCAGCCGGTCACTCATTCTGTATCGATCGATACTAAATTTTGACGGCGGGATTCGGATGTGCTTCTCTATTTGTGTATCGACCACTACAGAATTGGAGCGTGCCTGATGACCAACAGCAACAACACTGTGGCCCTGGTGACCGGCGGGAGCCGCGGGATCGGGGCGGCCATCGCCCATGCACTGGCCACCGCGGGTAATGATGTGGCGTTCACCTACCAGCGTGACGAGGTCGCCGCGAAAGAGGTAGCCGCCGAGATCGAGTTGCTGGGCAGGCGAGCACTACCCATCAAGGCCGACAGCGCCGACGCCGCGCAGGTCGTCGCCGCCGTCGAGCAGACCGCGCGCGAACTCGGCGGCCTCGACGTGCTCGTGAACAACGCCGGCATCTTCCCCGCCAAGCCCTACGCGGACTTCACCCTCGACGAGATCGACCGTGCGCTGAACATTCACGCCCGCGCCGCCTTCGTCGCCGGCCAAGCGGCCCTGCCGTATCTCGGTGACGGTGGCCGGATCATCTCCATCGGCTCCAACCTGTCCGAACGTGCGCTGTTCGGCGGGCTGTCGCTGTACAACCTGAGCAAATCGGCCCTCAACGGTTTCACCAAAGCCCTTGCGCGCGAACTGGGTCCGCGCGGCATCACCGTCAACCTGGTCCAGCCGGGCTCCACCGACACCGAGATGAATCCGGCCGACGGCCCGCACGCCGCGACCCAACGAGAATTCACCGCGCTGGGCCGTTACGGGTCGCCCACCGATGTCGCCGACCTGGTCGCGTTCCTCGCCGGTCCCTCGGGTCGCTCGATCACCGGCGCGATTCTCACCGTCGATGGTGGGACCAACGCCTGACCGGTCGGCACCGTCGGCCGACTTGCGAGCGGTTCCGTCCGACGGCGTGGATGCCACCGCAGCGCGGGGTCGGTGGCATCCACGCCGGAGGATTCAGGTGGCCGGGGTGAAGAACTGGGTCGGGTCGAGGGTGTGGATGCTGGTCCAGCGTGGTTCCTGGACGGGAGCGTCGGATTCGGTGGTCGCGTCGAAGTAGCCCTGCAATTCCAGTGCCAGGCGCGGGTTTTCGTCGACCTTGCGGGCGATCGTGTACAGCGTCGCGAACACGTGCAGGCACCGTGCGGTGCGCGCCGAGCAGGAGCAGTCGGTGCTGACCAGGGTCGGCGCGGGGGAGTGGCCTGCGTCCAGGACGGCGCGGTGCATGTCGTCGGTGAGGATGGTCGGGTCGGTGATCGTGTGGCCGATCGCCGACGCCGCTTCCCTCGACAGCGGTGCCACTTCGACGTGGGTGATGGAGGCCTGGCCGCCGCGGTGCAGGTGCGCGCGCACGGTCCGGCCTTCGATTTCCAGGCGGACACCGTCGTTGCGGGCGATGCTGCGGGCGCGGGGCAGCAGTGGTTCCGGGCGGGTTTGACGCAGCGGTTCGGCCAGGCGGACCCAGTCCCGGCCCCAGGCGGTGTATCCGAAGTCGTTGTCGGGCATCAGTTCTCTCGCTTCCGTCGCAGGATGTCGACCAGGGCGTCGTCGTCGAGGCGGGCCAGTTCAGCGATGCCGGCGGCGTCGGACAGGTCGGTGAGCGCGGACTTGCGGGTGTGCATGGCCGCGATGTGTTCTTCGACGGTGGTCGCGCTGGTCAGGGTGGTTACGGTGACGGTGCGGGTCTGGCCGATGCGGTGTGCACGGTCTGACGCCTGCGCTTCGACCGCCGGGTTCCACCAGCGATCGAAATGGATCACGTCGGCGGCGCGGGTGAGGGTCAGGCCGGTGCCCGCGGCGCGCAGGCTCAGGATCAAAACCGGTGGGCCGTCGGGGGATTGGAAGCGGGTGACGATGTCGGCGCGCTGGTCGGCGTCCAGGCCACCGTGGAAGAACGGGGCTTGCACGTCGAACTGTTCGGCCAGGTGACGCACGAGCAGGTCACCGGTTTTGCGGTACTGGGTGAAGATCAGTGTCGGGTCGCCGGTCTCGAGATTGGTGCCCACGATGTCGGTGCACAGGTCGAGTTTGCCGGAGCGGCCTGCTATTTCGTCGAGATCGCCGGAGATCAGGCCGGGGTGATTGCACACCTGTTTGAGGTGGGTGAGCGCGGCGAGCACCCGGCCTTGACGTTGCAGGCCCGAGCCGAATCCCTCGTCGAGGGCCTGCGCGAGCACCGCGTCGTACACCCGTTCCTGCTCGGGCGTCAGATCGCACAGCAGATCACTGTGAATCTTCGCGGGCAGCGATGCCGCCACTTGAATCTTCTTACGGGCCAACACCACTGGTTCGATCGCATCGCGCAGTCGAGCCGCTGCCGAGGTCGAACCCTCCTCGATAGGTCGCACGAACCGCCGCCGGAACTGGGTGCGATGCGCGAACAGACGCGGCACGGTGAGGTTGAGCAGTGCGAACAGTTCGTCGAGATGGTTCTCCACCGGCGTGCCCGTCAACGCCACCTTGGCCTGCGCGGTCAACGCCCGCGCCGCCCGCGACACCTGCGTGCGCGGATTCTTCAACGCCTGCGCCTCGTCGAACACCACCGTGGCCCACTGCCGGCTGATCAACGCCGCACCGTGCAACCGCAAGGTCGGATACCCGGTGACAACCACCGTGCCCGCCCCGGCGGACACCTCACCCCCGCGCCACGACACCGCCTTCAACCCCGGCGCGAACCGCTCGATCTCGTGCACCCAGTTGCCCACCAGCGAAGTCGGACACACCACCAACTGCGGCCCGTCGGCCCGCCCCTGCAAAAACCCGATCGTCTGCACGGTCTTACCCAGCCCCATCTCATCGGCCAGCACCGCCCCGCCGTACGCCTCGACGGTCTCGCGCAACCACCCCACCCCGCGCACCTGATAGGGCCGCAGCGTCACATCGAGGACCCCAGCGAGGGTCCCGTCGAGTGCCTGGGTCTCCCGCAGGACGCGCATGGCTCGCTGCGCCGACACGATCGCGGTGCCGACCGCGTCCGGGACGGCGTGCGCGGCAGCCGGCAGGTCTGCTTCGGTAACTGGCGTTATCGGGGCGTCGGGGCTCGCCGCAGCCCGACTGCGCGCGGGCTGCGAAGCGCCAGTCCGTCGTTTCGACCGCACATCGCCCGCTGGTTGCGTCGATGATGGTGCGGCGGCCAGTAGCGCACGCCAGGCCAGTGCGGACGGCGCGAGTTCGTCGAAGTTCGACTCCGCCAGTTCGGCGGCCGTCACCACCGTGGTCGCGACCTCGGCAGGCTCGATCGCGCCCCGCTCGCCGACCGGCAACGCGAGCGCGAGCACCTCGGGATCGCCGATTCCCGTCGGCGCGGGCCCGGCCTCGCGACCGTTCCAACTCCACAATGCGAACAGGTGACGGTCGGGCAGATAGGTGGCCTGAATGGCGGACAGAACGTTCTCCTGACGATCGGGCAGCACGAACAACCGAACAACGTACACTGTACTGAGTTTGTTCCGCCGTGCCAGAAACAGTTTCAGGGAGGACCGCTCGTGCCCGCCGATGACGAGAAGACCGCACAGGTCATCCTCGAACTGCTGTGGCGCCACACCGCGCCCGCCAAACCCGGCACCCGCGGCCCCAAACCCGCCCTCACCGTCGACACCGTGGTCGCCGCGGCGATCGCCCTGGCCGACCGCGACGGCATCGACAAGCTCACGATCCGCGCGGTCGCGGCCGAACTGGGCGTGCGCGCGATGAGCCTGTACACCTACATCCCCAGCAAGGAAGCTCTGATCGTGCTCATGGTCGACGCCGTCGCCACCGAGGACGCCCCGATCCCCGACGACCTACCGGTCCGCGACCGCATGATCGCCATCTCCGCCCAGATCCGCGCCGAACTGCTCGCGCACCCCTGGCTGCTGGAAGTGTCCCCGTGGCGCCAGGTGCTCGGTCCGGGTCGGATGGCCCGCTTCGAGCGCCAGCTGGCCGCCATCGACGACATCGGCCTGACCGACCTGGCCATGGACCGCGCGATCGCCGTGCTCACCGACTTCGCCACCGGCAACGCCCGCCTGGCGGTGGCGGCGGCGGGCGCGGCCGCGCAACAGAGCGACGCGGACTGGTGGCAGGTCAACGGCCCGCTGCTGGCCACCCTGATCCCGCACGACGCCTTCCCGCTGGCGGGCCGGGTCGGTACCGCCGCGGGCGAGCATCACCAAGCCCCCGCCGACCCGCACGGCGCCTTCGACTACGGCGTCACAACGCTGGTGAACGGCATCCTCGCCGACCTCTGAGCACCCCCGGACAACGCAACAGCGGGCGCCCTGTTCGGGTCGCCCGCTGTCGGCATGTTCTGTTGTCAGATGTTGTTGTTTCGGACGCGAGGAGTGGTCAGATCGCGGGAGCTGTCTCGGTGTCGATGACGGCCTCGAGCTCGCGCAAACGGTCCATGTGTTCATTCGCGTGGTGCTGGCAGAAGAGCAACTCGCCACCCGCGGGAAGAACTGCACGCACTCGGGCAGCCGCCCCGCAACGATCGCAACGATCAACTGCGGTCAGTGGGGTGCTGGTCAGGGTTCCTGGCATGACTCCTCCGTCCCGGCTCCCGGCGCTGCGTGGCCGTTCGCCTAGGTGTGGGCCTCGTGGTCACTCCACGAGGCTCGCATCCGCTACTTCCCAGCAGTGGTATGACTACTCTGTCAGACGTTCGGGGTTCAGGCTTTGTTCCCGGATGTGAATCTTTGTGTTTTCGATAACAGACCTGCGGTTTCGCTGAAAGCGAACACCGCGGGCCGATGGTCTCGAGTACTCGCCGATCACCCGCGAAGCGCTGATGCCACCTCCCCTTTCGATCTTGTCACTCACCGATATGTCGCTCGCTGCGGTGTTGCTCGTTACGCACCGCGCGCAACCACCGAACCGGGCCGTGCATCTCGACGCTGTGACAGGGTCTAGATCGTCCGAACCTGTTGTCTACCCGGAGATTACCCGTGACATCCGACACTCACACGCTTGTTCACCTGTGTTCTTCCCAAGAATGGGAACAAGTTCGCAACAGCGGGCAGCGCACGCCGCCGTCGCTGGCCGACGCGGGCTTCGTGCACCTGTCCACGCCCGAGCAGGTGCACTTGCCCGCCAATCGCCTGTTCGCCGGCCGCACGGACATGGTGCTGCTGTGGCTGGACCCGAACCTGTTCACCGGCGAGGTGAAGTGGGAACCCGGCGTGCCCACCGACCCGTCGTCGATGCTGTTCCCGCACCTGTACGCCCCGCTGCCGCTGGCCGCGGTGCTGGCCGCGCAGCCGTACCTGCCCGGCCCCGACGGCGTGTTCACCACACCGCGCCGGGACCCGGTTGTCTAAGCCGTAACGACAACGTGGCGTAGGCCACAACCGGACCTCCACGCGACTACTGTGGAGGGGTGAACGTCGACGTCACAGCGCTACCGGGCATCGGAGTGCGTAAAGATTTCGAAGTCAGGTCCGGGCGCCGCGTCGGGGTGGTCGCCCATCGCGACGGTGACATCGATCTCATCGTGTCCAAACCCGACGACCCGGACGCCATCGCCGCGCAGGTGCCGCTGTCCGCCGACGAAGCGTCGGTGCTGGCGAACCTGCTGGGCGCACCGCAACTGGTCGCCAAACTCAACGACGACCATCGCGACCTGCCCGGCATCACCACCCGTCAGCTGGCCATCGTCGACGAATCGCCGTACGCGGGCCGCACGCTGGGCGAAACCGGGATGCGCACCCGCACCAAGACCTCGATCGTGGCGGTGATGCGCGCCGGTCAGCTGCACCCCTCACCGGGCCCGGATTTCACGTTCACCGAGGGTGACCTGCTCGTGGTCGTCGGTACCCCGGACGGACTGGACGCCGCCGCGAAGATTCTCGTACACGGCTGACCGGCCGTGACCTCGCAGGCCCTGGCTCTGCTCGAGCTCGGCGTGATCTTGTTCGCGCTGGGGATCTGCGGGCGAGTGGCCGGCCGGTTCGGGATGTCGCCGATCCCGCTGTACCTGCTGGGCGGGCTGGCGTTCGGTCGCGGCGGTTTCATCGAACTCGACGCGGCCACCGAGTTCGGGCACATCGCCAGCGAGATCGGCGTGGTGCTGCTGTTGTTGCTGCTGGGCCTCGAGTACACCGCGCCCGAGTTGATGACCGGACTGCGTCGATCCTGGGCCGCGGGGGTGTTCGACCTGGTCGCCAACGCGCTGCCGGGGGTGGCGGTGGCGCTGATCATGGGCTGGGGTGTGGTCGGTGCGGTGGTGCTGGGCGGGGTCACCTACATCTCGTCGTCGGGGATCGTGGCCAAGGTCCTGGACGATCTGGGACGCCTGGGCAACCGGGAGACCCCGGTCGTGCTGTCG
This sequence comes from Nocardia sp. NPDC058666, assembly GCF_042714895.1. NCBI lineage: Bacteria > Bacillati > Actinomycetota > Actinomycetes > Mycobacteriales > Nocardiaceae > Nocardia > Nocardia sp. NPDC058666. Next base: position 454,503 of record NZ_JBHXRY010000004.1, on the reverse strand, counting down.
ATCCTGGTGTTCGAAGACCTCGCGATGGCGGTGTACCTGCCGATCCTGACCATGATGCTGGCCGGGTTGAGCCTGGCCAGCGGAATGATCTCCCTTGCTATCGCGTTGGCGACCATCACCGTGGTGCTGGTGGTCGCGCTGCGATTCGGTCGCGTGGTCTCGGCGGTGCTCGACAGCGCCGACCGCGAGGTGTTCCTGCTGCAACTGTTGGGCGCGGCGCTGCTGGTGGCCGGTGCGGCCTCGGCGCTGAACGTGTCGGCCGCGGTCGGCGCGTTCCTGCTCGGCATCGCCATCTCGGGATCCACCGCGCAGGAAGCGGTGAAACTGCTGGAACCGCTGCGGGATCTGTTCGCCGCGATCTTCTTCGTCGCGTTCGGCCTGTCCATCGACCCTGCTGCGATCCCACCGGTGTTGGGCTGGGCGGTGGGGTTGGCGGTGGTGACCACCGGCACCAAGATCTGGGTGGGGTGGTGGGCGGCGAGCAAACAGGGCATCCGGCGGATGGGCCGCGCCAGAGCGGGCGCGGCACTGGTCGCGCGCGGCGAATTCTCCATCGTCATCGCGGGATTGGCGGTGGCCTACGGCAAGGCCGACGCGAAACTGGCGGCCTTGGCCTCGGCCTACGTGCTGTTGATGGCGATCATGGGCCCGATCGCCGCGCGAGTGGTGGAACCGGTGGTCGAATTCGTCCGGCGCCGAACAGGTTTCGCGACGAACTGATTTTCGCGATGAACCGATTTTCGTGACGAACCGCTCAGTCCACGATGCGGCGCGGCCAGGCTCCCACGCCGTCGTAACTCAATTCCTCGGTGCGGTATTCGTCTTGGGGAAGCGGTGTCACCCGGGCGGGTCGCGGTTCCTGATGACTGCGTGAGGTCAGCGCCATCGGCGGCAGCGCTTCCTCGTTCTCGATCTCGGTCAGGCTCACACTGATCAGCACCAGCATGGTCACGATGCTGCTGATCCCGATCAGCGGTGCCAACAACTGCATCGCCTCGGCGCCCGTGGTGGGTGCGGTGGAGTGCCCGGCGTGCGCGTGCATCGACGCCATGCCCGTGTAGTGCATCCCGCACACGGCCACGCCCATGATGATCGCCGCACCGACGGTGGCCAGAAAACCCTTGACGCGCAACGTGAACCACAGCGCCACGATCGACGCCACCACCGCGATCACCATCGACAACGCCACGATCTCGGGGTCGTAGGTCACCACCGCGCTGGACTTCATCGCGTACATGCCGGTGTAGTGCATGGTGCCCACCCCGAGACCGGTGATGGTGCCGCCGCCGACCAGTGAACGCAAGGTGGGCTGCGGTTTGTTGACCATGAACAGCCCGATCCCGACCACCACCATCGCGGTCACCGCGCTGAACAGTGTCAGCGGGATGTCGTAGCGAATGTCGGCGCCGCGGATGGTGAAACCGAGCATGGCGATGAAATGCATGACCCAGATACCGGTTCCGCCGATCGCGACGGCGGCGCTGATGAGCCAGCCCGCGCGGCCCTCGGTGGCGTTGCGTCCGCGCGCGGCGCACTGCAGCCCCAGCAGACATCCCGTGACCGACATGAAATAGGCCAGAACAGGGGTGATCCAGCCATAGCTGAAGTGATAGATGTCGAGCACGCGCGAAGAACCCTCAAATGCCGATACCGCAGACCATAGGCGGTAATACGAAAAGCTGAATGTGACGATACGGTGAAGTTCGCCGATCCGGGTGCTCCGCGGTGCAATCGGTCAGTGTGGGGTTCATCACGAAATGATTACTCCCGCAAACGAAACGAGGCCCGTACCACCATTGTTCGGTGGTACGGGCCTGTCCCGAAAAAGAACTGCTAGTCGAGGTAGTCGCGCAGAACCTGCGAACGGCTCGGGTGGCGCAGCTTGCTCATCGTCTTCGATTCGATCTGGCGAATGCGCTCACGCGTGACGCCGTAGACCTGACCGATCTCGTCGAGGGTGCGCGGCTGGCCGTCGGTGAGGCCGAAGCGCAACCGCACCACGCCCGCTTCACGTTCGGACAGCGTTTCCAGCACCGACTGCAGCTGATCCTGCAGCAGGGTGAAGCTCACCGCGTCGACCGCGACGACCGCCTCGGAATCCTCGATGAAGTCACCGAGTTGACTGTCGCCCTCGTCGCCGATGGTCTGGTCCAGCGAAATGGGTTCACGCGCGTACTGCTGGATCTCGAGGACCTTCTCCGGCGTGATGTCCATTTCCTTGGCGAGCTCTTCGGGCGTGGGCTCGCGGCCCAGGTCCTGGAGCAATTCACGCTGTATCCGGCCCAGCTTGTTGATCACTTCCACCATGTGCACCGGGATACGGATGGTGCGGGCCTGGTCGGCCATGGCGCGGGTGATGGCCTGACGGATCCACCACGTGGCGTAGGTCGAGAACTTGTAACCCTTGGTGTAGTCGAACTTCTCGACCGCGCGGATCAGACCCAGGTTGCCTTCCTGGATGAGGTCCAGGAACGCCATGCCGCGGCCGGTGTAGCGCTTGGCCAGCGACACGACCAGTCGCAGGTTGGCCTCGAGCAGGTGGTTCTTGGCCCGGTTGCCGTCGCGCACGATCCAGTTGAAATCGCGACGCATGGTCACCGACAGCTTCTCGCCCGCCTCGGCGAACTCGCGCATCTTCTCCGCCGCGAACAGGCCGGCCTCGATCCGCTTGGCGAGTTCGACCTCCTCTTCGGCGTTGAGCAGCGCGACCTTGCCGATCTGCTTGAGGTAGGCGCGCACCGAGTCCGCGGACGCGGTGAGTTCGGCGTCCTTGCGTGCTTGACGCAGCGCTTCGGACTCCTCCTCGTCCCAGACGAAATCGCCGGAGGCCTTGTCCTTCTCGGTGGGCTCCGCGGCGGCTTCGGTGGTCTCCTCGGCGACTTCCTCGACGACGACAACCTCGACGAGTTCGTCTTCGGCGACTTCGAGATCACCGAGATCTTCGATGTCGACCGACTCCTCGTCGAGCTGTTCCTCACCGCCCGCGCCCGAGGTCGCCTTCTTCGCGGCGGTCTTCTTGGCAGGTGCCTTCTTGGCGGCAGCCTTCTTGGCCGGAGCCTTCTTGGCTGCGGCCTTCTTCGCCGGGGCCTTCTTGGCAGCGGCTTTTTTGGCCGGTGCCTTCTTGGCCGGAGTTACGGCGTCGTCGGCATCGGCGTCGGAGGCCGGGTCGGCGGTCTGACGGGTATTCGTGGCTACCACGTACGCCCTTTCGTGACGGTCTCGTGCGGCGTCACGCCAGAGTGGTTTTCCGGCGGAGCGGTCGGTCGGGGTTGCACCGGCGATGCGTCGGCCGGGCGAAGTCGGCGCTTGCGTGCCCGGCTTCTCACGACCGGCCGCGGCCGGAAGATTTCACCGGCTCACCGCCGGACGTGTTCCATTGTAACGATCCAACCAGGGTACTCATGGCACGATGCCACCCAGGCGTTGCGTACGACGTCGAACCGGACTACGGCGCGACCCCGGCATCGATGGCCATCGCCGCGCCGACGATACCCGCGGTGTTCTTCAGAACGGCCGGAATCACCGGAGTTCTGTTGGTGAGCAAGGGAATCCACTGTTCGTGATCGCGGCTGATGCCACCGCCCGCCACGATCACCTTCGGCCAGAACAGATTCTCGATGTGACGCAACACCCGACTCACCCGCTGCGCCCACTCCGGGTAGGTCAGGCCCTCGTTGTCCTTCACCGAGGCCGCGGCCAGATCCTCGGCGTCCACGCCGTCGATCTTGAGATGACCCAGTTCGGAGTTGGGCACCAGCACGCCGTTGTACAGCAGCGCGGAGCCGATGCCGGTGCCGAAGGTGAGCAGCAGCGTCAGGCCCACCAGATCGCGCGCGGTGCCGTAGCTGTCCTCGGCCAGGCCCGCGGCGTCGGCGTCGTTGAGCACGGTGACTTCGCGCCCGCCCAGTGCCGCGGTGAACAGCGCGCGGGCGTCGGTGCCGATCCAGGCCTGGTCGATATTGGCCGCGGTCCTGGTGTGTCCGTCGAGCACCACGCACGGCATGGTGATGCCGACCGGGCCCGTCCAGCCCGCCTGCGCGACCAGTTCGGCCACGGCCGCGGCGACGGCTTCCGGTGTGGACGGCTGCGGTGTGGCGATCTTGATGCGGTCATGGGTGAGCAGACCCGTGGCCAGGTCGACCTCGGCTCCCTTGACTCCACTGCCGCCGATATCGATTCCGAATGCGTGCCCCCGAGCGGACATGATTCAACCCCTTGCTGACGCGGTCGACGTGCCTGACAGACACCAGCAAGAAGAGTAGCGGTTGTCACCCTCCCCGCGTGGCGTGACGACATGTGATGCGATGGGTGCGTGCCCGAATACACCGAGCCCGAGACCTCCACCGCCCCCACGACATCCGCCGATTACGAGCAGTTGCGGCGCCTCGCCGTCGAGCTCGCCGAAACCGCCGCCGCGCATGTGCGCGCCCGCCGACCGCAGGTGTTCGCCGACGGTGGACCCGTCGACGGTGCCGTGTCCACCAAGGGTCATGTCACCGATCCGGTCACCATCGTGGACACCGAGTCCGAGCAGTTGATCCGTGGCCTGCTCGCACAGCGCAGGCCCGCCGACGCGATTCTGGGCGAGGAGGGCGGCGGCGATGTCGGTGCCACCGCGCCCGGCACCGTCACGTGGGTCGTGGACCCGATCGACGGCACCGTGAACTTCCTCTACGGCCTGCCCGGGTACGCCGTGTCGGTGGCCGCGGTGATCGACGGCCGGTCCGTGGCGGGCGCGGTGGTCGATGTGGCGGGCGCGGTCACCTATAGCGCCGCACTGGGCGCTGGATCGCACGCTGTGCGCCCCGATGGCACTCGCACGACCTTGCACTGCACCCGGGAGGATTCGCTGGCGGTGGCGCTGGTGGCCACCGGCTTCGCCTACGGCAGTGACCGCCGCGCCCGTCAAGCGCAGTTGCTCACCGAAATCCTGCCGCAGGTCCGCGATATCCGCCGGCTCGGCGCCGCCGCCATGGACCTGTGCCACGTCGCCGCGGGCCGACTCGACGCCTACTACGAACACGGCCTCAACGCCTGGGACTGGGCCGCGGGCGCGCTGATCGCCGCCGAAGCGGGCGCGATCGTGCACGTTCCGCCGGTCACCGTCGGGGGAGCGGCGGGCGAACTGACAGTCGTCGCCGCGCCGGGCGTGGCGAAGGACCTCAACGACCTACTCGACCGAGTCGGCGCGACTGTCGCGTTGCCGGACTGATTACGTCAGCACTTCACTTCGCGGGCGGCGTCTAGCAGTTCTGGGTCGATCGACGACGAGCTTGCTCCGGGAGCGAGGTTTTTCAGTGACCGGAGCACAGCTTCGGCGTCGGCGCCGGGGCGCAGCGATTCGCCGAAGGCTTGGCCCAGGACCAGGTCGACGGTGTCGTCGGTGCGCGGGTCCTCGATGAGTTCGGCGCAGGGTGCCACCAACTGCACCGAGGCCGCGGCCGGTCGACCGTTCACGCCGAACCGGATCTGCCCGGTGCAGGTGAGGTCGCCGCTGACATAGACCGGATCGTTACCGACCTGTGTCCCCGGCGCGCCGGCGAAGCCGAGATCGGCCAGCGCCGAGGCGATATTGCCCGCCTGGCCGCTCTTGCCGTTGGCGTTGAACACCCGGACCTTGGACTCCGACAGGGCCGCCGGGTCGACTTCCGCCAGCCGCGTAGGGCCTACCCGAGAGCCCAGCGGGGCTGGTTGCGCGGCATTGGTCGCGGTCGGTGTGCTCGGCGCGTTGCACGCCATCGGTTCGTTGCTGTCGTCACGGGTACGGAACGCCGTGATCCAGACGAACAGGCTCACCAGAGCCAGCACGAGCACCAGCGCGAGCCAGAGCTCGGGCCGCCGTCGCGGAAAGGGTTTGCCGTCGCGATCAGTCGCGCTGCCTTCGGTGATCAGTGAAACCACGCGCTCACTCTACGAGGCCCGTGCCGGTGCGCGGGCCCCGGAGGTCCGCCCGCGTTTCGGCACAGGTGACGATTGTTCGTCGGTTTCCGCGCGGCAGGGGGTTTGATTGCGACTTTTGCCCATTCGTCCGCTATTGTCTGCCCGCCCAGATCGAATTTTTACCGGTGAAACGGTGGTCGGTCGCGGGAACAACAAGGGCATGTCCTGCGTTTACCGAACGCTGTCGGTGTAGATCCTCGAGGATCGAAGCCGATAGTCGACCGGTGCACGTGTGAGGTGTACCACCGGCGGGGCGGTACGAACGCCGGACCCCTGCGGGGATACCGGCAATCGACTGATCCGGGATATACGGAGTAAGGACTGAGGGGAAGACGACATGGCAACTGACTACGACGCACCGCGGCGCACAGAATCCGACGAGGTGTCGGAGGACTCGCTCGAGGAGCTCAAGGCCCGCCGCAACGAGGCGCAGTCCGCCGTCGTGGACATCGACGAGACCGATACAGCGGAATCGTTCGAACTTCCCGGCGCGGACCTGTCCGACGAGGTACTCAGCGTTCGGGTGGTCCCGAAGCAGGCGGACGAATTCACCTGCTCGAGCTGTTTCCTGGTGCACCATCGCAGCCGACTGGCCAGCGAGAAGGGTGGCCAGCTGATCTGCATGGACTGCGCTCTCTAAACGGAGCGAGTCGATCCCTACCGGGATCGGTGACGAAGGGTCAGCCCGCGCTCGGGAGTCCGAGCGCGGCTAAGACCTGTTCGGGCCTGCGCGTGCTGATCAACCAGTACGGCGTCGGGTCGTCCGGGTCGTCCAGAACAAGCAACGCCATCGGGCCGATCCAGGCCCGGTGCTGCACATAGGCGGCGGGGTCCAGTTGTCGACCCAGCGCCGCGCTCTTGGCCGTGGGCGCCACGGCCGCGGCCCGCGCGACGAAGCTCACCGGCAGGTGCGCCTGGTCCACGCGCAGTTCCGCGCTGCCGTCAGCGGCCACGGTGACTTCCAGGCGATGCCTGCTCATCCACAACAGAATCCACACCGGGATCGGTGCCAGCAACACGTACGGCAGCCAGGCCCGCAGCCCCGGCGCGCCCATGTGGATCTCGGCGGCCAGCAGGCCCGCGATCGCGAAGCCGACGGGCCACCACCACAGCGGCACCCACAGGCGTTCCCGATAGGGCGACGCACCGCCGGCGCCGCGCGCGGGCTGGTCGGTGTCTGTGGGCTGCGTGGTCGAGGAATGGGGCTGGTCGGGCACCCCTCAACACTAGGTCACCGCACCAGGGCTGCGACGAGAAGGTCCGGGTGACAGCGCGTAGTCTCGACCGATGTGAACGCACTTGCACCGATTCCGCTGCGGCGGCTCGATCCCGGCCTCCCTGTGCCGACGCGTGCCCATCCGGGTGACGCGGGCGTCGATCTGTGTACCACCGAGGATGTGATCATCGAACCGGGCGAGCGGGTGCTGGTCGGCACCGGTATCGCGATCGCGTTGCCGATGGGCACGGTCGGCTTGATCCATCCCCGATCCGGCTTGGCCGCGAAAGCTGGTCTGTCGGTGGTCAATACCCCCGGCACGGTCGACGCGGGCTACCGCGGGGAGATCAAGGTGTGCTTGATCAACCACGACCCGCGCGCGGCCATCGAGCTGCGTCGCGGCGACCGCATCGCGCAGCTGCTGGTGCAGCGGGTGGAGTTGGTCGATTTCGTCGAGGTGCAGGATCTGGACGAGACCGCTCGTGGCACCGGCGGCCACGGGTCGAGCGGCGGGCACGCGAGCCTGGCCGGCAAGGAGGCGTGATGGGTCTGTTCGGTAAGAAGAAGCGCGCGCCGCGCGAAGACGATTACGTCGAGTACGACGACGTGGTCTACGACGAGGCGGACTACGACCTGGACGCGGACTCCGACGAGTACGACACCGACGAGTTCGTTCGCCCCGATTTCGCCCGTCTGGATTTCGACGACGCCCCCACCGACGAGCGCATCTACGGCAATTTCGACCACGCCCCCGACGCCGCCGCGGGCCCCTACGACATCACCGAGGTCTCCGACGAGGCCATCTCGCGCCGCCTCGACCTGGGATCGGTGCTGATCCCGGTGCCACAGGGCGGGCAGTTGCAGGTGGAGATGAGCCCCGACGGGACCCCGCAGGCGGTGCACCTGGCCACCGAGCACGGCAGGCTCACCGTGGCCGCCTACGCCGCGCCCAAGTCGGCGGGGCAGTGGCGCACCGTGGCCGCGGACCTGGCGGAGTCGCTGCGTGCTGACGGCGCCGCGGTGGCCGTGGAGAAGGGCCCGTGGGGCCGTGAGGTCAAGGCGATCACCGAGGGCGCGGACCTACGTTTCATCGGTGTGGACGGCCCACGCTGGATGATCCGCCTGGTCGCCGCGGGCCCCAAGGGCGCCATCGACGACCGCAGCCCGCTGATCACCGCCGCGCGCGCCGTGCTGGCCGACGCCGTGGTCCGCCGCGGCACCGAACCGCTGCCGGTGCGCGACCCGCTGCCCGTGGTCCTGCCGCAGGAACTGGCCGAACAGCTGGCCGCGGCCCACCAGCAGCAGATCGAGGCCCAGCAGGCCGCCGCCGAAGCCCAAGCCGCCGCGGCAGCCGCCCCGCCGACGTCGGCCCTGCCCCCGAAGCTGCCCGACGAGCCACGCCGCGGTGCGGACGGCTCGGCGATGCAGCAGCTTGGTCTGAACTAGGCTCGGAAAACCTTGGCGCACAGCCGGTTTCGGTGCGATGTACCGAAACCGGCTGGGGCGCCGCTACTTGCGACCGGCGAAACTTGTCGACAGGCGGGTGAGTTCGGCGAAACCGGCGTGCCCGAGTACGGCGGGATCGGCGCCCAATTCGTCCAGTGTCACCCGACGCAATCCCGCCACCGGCAACGTCGACGCCCACTGTTCGGCGACGGCGATCGGATGCACCGGATCGTCGGTGGCGCCCACCACCGCGACCGGCACGTCGATATCCGCCAACGCCTCCACCGACGGCCACGCGTATCCCGCGGCCTCGTCCAGCGCCGCGGGCAGGTGCGGCCACTGGCCCCGCCATGACTGTTCCAACGCGTCGGCCAACCACAGCGGACTGGACGCCCGCATCTGCGCGATCATCGCTTCCAAACCGTGCGTTCGCAGTAGCTGCGCGGTAACCGAAGCGCTCAAAGCGGCCGGGCAAGCGGCGGTTTCGGCACCGGTCCAGGCGGGTAATGCTGTGATTACCCCAACAACCGCGGTACGGTGTCGCGCCGCCCAATCCAGGGCGATCGCAGCGCCGAGTGAGATGCCCGCGGCCAGGACCGGTCCGCGTGCCGCGGCGGCGTCCAACGCCGCGGAACAGCTGCTGATCACGGCCTGTGGGTCGGGTTCGACGGCGTGCAATGCCAGACCGTGGGCGCGGGCGGCGGGCCCGAACGCGCGGGCGGCGAAATCGGCGTCGGAGCCGGTCCCGGGCAGGGCGACCACGGTGACCAGGGGTGGGGTGCGCAACACCGACGCAGCGTAGCGGTGCGGCGTTTGCCCCTCTACAGTGAGTATTGAGGCCAACAAGCGGGAGAAGTGTGCCATGTCGTCATCCACGGGCGGACGCAAGTCGGGATCGGGCCCGGACTCAGGATATTTTCGACGACTCGGCCGCCGTTTGACCGCTGACATCGACCAGCTCGACGCCGAGGAATTGGCGGAGACCGTCGATGCCTCCGGTGCGCGGCGGGCCAAGGATTGCTGTCGTGGCGAAGAGGCCACGATCGTGGGCAGGCTGCGCAGTGTCGAGGCCTGTCCGAAGGCCGCGGGTGCCACGGTGCAGGCGGAGTTCTTCGACGGCACCGATGCGATCACCCTGGTGTGGATCGGTCGCAGGCGCATTCCCGGGATCGAACCGGGCAGGCGCATCATGGTCCGTGGCCGCGTGGGTGACCGCGACGGCCGCAAAGTGATCTTCAACCCCTACTACGAATTGCGCGGGAACAGCTGACGTATGCCCTCCAGTGACGAGTACCGCCCCGCCACGGATCCAGAAGCCACGGTGACGTTGCCCGTGGTCACCGAGGTGGACCCGGACACCGACGCCGAGGTGAGCAAGGCCGAACAGACCTTGCTCGAGCAGCTCGGCGGTTTGAGCGGTCTGATCTATTCCACCCTGCCCGTGCTGGTGTTCGTCCCGGTGAACACGTTCGCGGGGCTGACCGTGGCCATCTGGGCCGCGTTGGGCGTGGCCGCGGCCATCCTGGTCTGGCGCCTGGTGCAACGCAGCCCGATCCAGCCGGCGGTCTCGGGATTCCTGGGCGTTGGCCTGTGCGCGTTCATCGCCCAGCGGGTGGGGGAGGCCAAGGGTTTCTTCCTGTTCGGCATCTACACCAGCCTGGTCTACGCGGGCGTGTTCGCGCTGTCGATCCTGTTGCGCAGGCCGCTGGTGGGGGTGATCTGGGGCGCGTTGAACGGCCACGGGCACCGCTGGCGTTCGGATCCGCGCATCCGCAAGCTGTACAACCTGGCCACGGTGGTGTGGGTGGTCGTGTTCGGCGCCCGCTACCTGGTGCAGTCGCAGCTGTACGACACCGACCACACCACCTGGTTGGCCGTGGCCCGCATCGGCATGGGCTGGCCGCTGACCGCGCTTGCCCTGGTGGTGACCGTGTGGGCGGTGCGTCGCGCGGGGCATCTGCCCGCCGCCAAGGCCGAGAGAACCGATAAGTCCGGTGCCGGAACGGAATCCGTGCCCGCATAGGGGTGGACAACGCACCGCCACAGGTGGGGAAGTACCCACCCTGGGGTGCCTGGTTGCCGGTCCGAGTTCGTCGCACGATCAATGCGTACCGAAACACACGCGATGATCGTGAGAGGACCGGCGACCATGATGGCAACCGAGCACCGTACCCAGCGACAGGCCGCCACGGGCCGCCGCGCCGCCGAGACCACCACCTCGCCCGCGCTGTCGGAGAGCAAGCGCATCGGCGCCGAGCTCGACGCGCTGATCGGCCCGGCCGCGCGCGGTGATCGCGATGCCATCGCGGAAATCCTGCGCCTGGTGCACCCGCTGGTGCGCCGGTACTGCGCGGGTCGCATGGGCGCCACCGGCCACCTGATGGTCACTCCCGACGACGTCACCCAGGAAGTCCTGATGGCGGTGGTCACCGCGATCCCGCGCTACCGCGATCAGGGCAAGTCGTTCCTGGCGTTCGTGTACGGCATCGCCGCCAACAAGGTCTCCGACGCGTTCCGTCGCGGCAAGCACACCGCCTACCCGACCGCGGACCTGCCCGATATCGCCAGTTCCAGCGCGGGCCCGGAGGAGTGGGTGCTGGCCTTCGAACGCCGCGCCGCCACCCTCGAACTGTTGAAGGTGCTCGCACCCCATCACCGCGAGGTGCTGGTGATGCGGATCGTGTTGGGCTGGAGCGCCGCGCAGACCGCCGAGGCCATCGGCACCAGTCCCGGTGTGGTCCGGGTGATGCAGCACCGCGCGCTGAACAAACTGCGCGCGCAGCTCAAAGCGGCTGCTTAGGGTTTCACGCGCTCAGGGCTTCACGCCGTGCGTGGCCAGGGTCAGCCGCAGGTCCTCCTCGGCTTCCACCGAGGTCACGAACAGCAGTTCGTCGTCGCCTTCGAACGGGTCGTCGGGCTGGGGCACGATCACCCGGCCGCCGCGCAGAATCGTCACCAGCGCGGTATCGCGGGGCATCTTCAAGGTGCGCACCGGCTTTCCGGCCAGCAGCGTGTCGGCGGGTAGGGTGATCTCGACCAGGTTGGCCTGCCCCTGTCGCAGCGTCATCAGCCGCACCAGATCGCCCACCGACACGGCCTCTTCGACCAGCGAGGCCAGCAGGCGCGGCGTGGACACCGCGACATCCACGCCCCACGATTCGTTGAACAGCCATTCGTTGCGCGGATCGTTGACCCGCGCGACCACCCGGCGCACCCCGAACTCGGTCTTGGCCAGCAGCGCGTGCACCAGGTTGGCCTTGTCGTCGCCGGTGGCCGCGATGACCACCTCGTAGGTTTCCAGGTCGGCGTTCTCGAGCAGCGCCAGTTCGCAGGCGTCGGCGTGCACCCAGACCGCGTCGGGGATGGCGGCGGGGTCGATGTGGTCGAGTTGGCGTTCCAGCAGCATCACCCGATGCCCGCCGCGCAACAGTTCCCTGGCGATCGAGCGCCCGACCGCGCCCGCTCCGGCGATGGCGACCTTCATGGTGTTCAGTCCTCGCTCAGTGGGGCCTTGGCGGCCAGTGCGATCGCCTCGCCGACAGTGCCGGACGTGGCCGCGACGTAGACGACGTCGTCGGCCTGGACGATCGTCTTGGATTCGGGCAGCAGGCCCTGGCCGAAGCGCAGCACGAAGGCCACGCGCACGTTCAGTTCGCGTTCCAGGTCGCGCACGGTGCGCCCGGACCAGTCCTCGTGCAGGGTCAGTTGGGTTACCGCGACCGCGCCGGTGGGGTCGCGCCAGGTGGTGGTGGAGTTGTCGCCGATCAGCGTGCGCAGGAACCGGTCGGTGGTCCACGGCACCGTGGCGATGGTCGGGATGCCGAGGCGTTCGTACACTTCGGCGCGTTTGGCGTCGTAGATGCGAGCGACGACACGTTCCACGCCGAACATCTCCCTGGCCACGCGGGCGGAGATGATGTTGGAGTTGTCGCCGGAGCTCACCGCGGCGAACGCGTCGGCGCGTTCGATGCCGGCACGGGTGAGCACGTCACGGTCGAAGCCGACGCCGATCACCTGCTGGCCGGTGAAGCCTTCGCCCAGGCGGCGGAACGCGGTGGGGTCGCGGTCGATGACGGTGACCTCGTGGCCCACCCGGATCAGCGCACGCGCCAGCGACGAGCCGACGCGCCCGCACCCCATGATCACTACGTACACCGTGCACCCTCGTTCCTGGCCTACCCGTGGCATCCGGCTGCGACCGTACCCGCCGGATGCTCCCATCGCCCATTTTCCCCGCTGTGGCGCGGGACAAACAATCTCCACGCCGACGAACGTGCGCGCGAAGGTGCTGGTGAACTGCTCTATGCTCAGCCCAGTGTCCAAGTTGACTACGGCAGCCAAGCGAGTGCTGCTCGGCAGGCCGTTCCGTAGCGATACGCTCGGCCACACGCTGTTGCCCAAGCGTATCGCTTTACCGGTCTTCGCCTCCGATGCGATGTCGTCGGTCGCCTATGCCCCGGAGGAAATCTTCCTGGTGCTGTCGGCGGCGGGCATCTCGGCCTATGTGTACGCGCCGTGGGTCGGTGTCGCGGTCGCGTTGGTGATGGCCGTGGTCGTGGCCAGTTACCGGCAGAATGTGCACGCCTACCCCTCCGGTGGCGGCGATTACGAGGTCGCGACCAAGAACATCGGCCCCAACGCCGGGCTGACCGTGGGCAGCGCCCTGCTGGTGGATTACGTGCTCACCGTGGCGGTGTCGATTTCCTCGGCGGCGTCCAATATCGGTTCGGCCATTCCGTTCGTGGCCACGCACAAGGTGTTGTTCGCGGTGGTCGCGATCGTGATCCTGACTGCGATCAACCTGCGTGGTGTGCGCGAATCCGGCACCGCCTTCGCGATTCCGACCTACGCGTTCATCATCGGCATGTTCGCCATGCTGGTCTGGGGCCTGTTCCGCACCTATGTCCTAGGCGACGACATCGAGGCCGCGTCCGCCGGTTTCGGTCTGAACGCCGAGGACGAGCACCTGTACGGGTTGGCCTTCGCCTTCCTGATCGCGCGCGCGTTCTCGTCGGGTTGTGCGGCGCTGACCGGTGTCGAGGCCATCAGCAACGGTGTGCCCGCGTTCCGTAAACCCAAGTCGCGCAACGCCGCGACCACCCTGCTGCTGCTGGGCACCATCGCGATCGTGCTGCTGATGGGCATCATCATCTTGGCCCAGAAGATCAAGGTCGTCTACGCGCACGACCCGTCGCACCTGGTGGGCGCGCCCGCCGATTACCACCAGAAGACGCTGATCGCGCAGATCGCCGAGGCGGTGTTCCACGGCTTCCCGATCGGTTTCTTCTTCATCACCATCGTCACCGCGCTGATCCTGGTGCTGGCGGCCAACACCGCGTTCAACGGTTTCCCGGTGCTGGGTTCGATCCTGGCGCAGGACCGCTACCTGCCGCGTCAGCTGCACACGCGCGGTGACCGGCTGGCGTTCTCCAACGGCATCCTGTTCCTGTCGGGTGCGGCGATCGCGTTCGTGGTGTTCTTCGGCGCCGAGGTGACCAAGCTGATCCAGCTGTACATCGTGGGCGTGTTCGTGTCGTTCGTGTTGAGTCAGACCGGCATGTTGCGGCACTGGACGCGCCTGCTGCGCACCGAGACCGACCCGGCGCAGCGTCGGCAGATGAAGCGGTCGCGGGTGATCAACGCGATCGGCCTGACCGCCACCGGTGCGGTGCTGGTGATCGTGCTGGCCACCAAGTTCTTCGCCGGTGCCTGGATCGCGATCGTGGTGATGGTGGCGATCTTCATCGTGATGAAGCTGATCCGCAAGCACTACGACTCGGTCTCGCGCGAACTCGACGAATCCGACTGGGACGGTGTGCTGCCCAGCCGCACGCACTCCATCGTGTTGGTGTCCAAGCTGCACCTGCCCACGCGGCGTGCGCTGGCCTACGCGCGGGCCACCCGCCCGGACACGCTGGAAGCGGTCACGGTCAACGTCGACGACGCCGACACGCGAAAGCTGGTGCGCGAGTGGGAGAACAGCGAGATCAACGTGCCGTTGAAGGTGGTCGAATCGCCCTACCGCGAGATCACCAAGCCGGTGCTGGAATACGTCAAGCGGGTGCGCAAGGACGCCCCGCGCGACGTGGTCACGGTGTTCATTCCCGAGTACGTGGTCGGCCACTGGTGGGAGCAGGTGCTGCACAACCAGTCCGCGCTGCGGTTGAAGGGCAGGCTGCTGTTCGAACCGGGTGTGATGGTGACCAGCGTGCCGTGGCAGCTCAGTTCGTCGACCAGAGCCAAGCAAGCAACAGATGTCAATGCACCGGGTTCGGTGCGCCGTGGTTTCGAACGACCAGGACGTCGCGGATGAGCGGCGCGCCGGTCGAGGGTGAGAGTGGGTGTGGCCGTGAGTGATTGGAGCGGACAAGAGTTCGAGGTGCGCCTCGGGGCGCCAGGGCACGGCGGTTTCATCGTCGGGCGCCACGAGGGTCGGGTGGTGTTCGTGCGACACGGGCTACCCGGTGAGTTGGTGCGCGCCCGCGTGACCGAGGACCGCGGCGGTTCGTTCTGCCGCGCCGACGCCGTCGAGATCATCGAGGCGTCGCCCGATCGCGTGCCCGCCACCTGTCCGGTGTCGGGGCCGGGCGGGGCCGGGTGTTGCGATTTCTCCTTCGCCACGCCCGCCGCGCAACGGGCGCTCAAGGCCACCGTGGTCGAGGAGCAGTTGCGCCGGTTGGCCAAGGTCGAGCGGGAGATCACCGTCGAGCCGATCGCCGGTGATTCCGGTGATGTCACCGGTGGCTGGCGTACGCGGGTGCGTTTGGTGGTCGACGGTCAGGGGCGTGCCGGTGTGCACCGCTACCGCAGCACCGAGGTGATCCCGGATCTTCGCTGCCCGCAACCTGTTTCGGGCGCGCTGGACGGTGTCGCGGATCGACTGTGGACGCCGGGCGCTGACCTGGTGGTCGCCATCGACGGTGACGGGGTGCGTCACATCGTGGAACTGGCGGAGACGCCCGCCGCCGGGCCGTCGGGTCGGCCGGAGACCCCGCGCGGTGCGGGTCGTGGGCGTGGTCAGCGGCCCGGTCGTCGGCGTGAGTCCACGCCGCCGGTGGGCGATGAGCGTGGCGCGATCCGGGATCGGGCCGCGTCGCGGAAGTCGGCGATGAACGCGCCGCGCGAGGAGTGCGTGGTCGAGGGTTCGGGTCGGGTTGTCGAGTATGTGGCCGGGCGCCGCTGGGAACTGTCGGCGACGGGGTTCTGGCAGGCGCATCGTGGTGCGGCACAGTGCTATTCGGATCTGATCGCGGACTGGTCGGGTCTGCAGCCCGGCGGTTCCGCGTGGGATCTGTACGCCGGTGTCGGTGTGTTCGCCGCGCGGTTGGCTGAGCAGACCGGACAGACCGGGGCGGTCACCGGTGTCGAGTCCGCGCGTTCGGCTGTCGCGGATGGTGTTGCGGCACTGGGTGATCTGCCGTGGCTGGAACTGAGCACCGACCGCGTCGAACGGTGGGCGCGTGGAGCTACGGGACGGCCCGACGTCGTGGTGCTGGATCCGCCGCGTGCGGGTGCGGGCAAGGACGTGGTCGCCGCGGTGGCCGATGCGGACCCGCGTCGAATCGTGCACATCGGTTGCGACCCTGCGGCTTTCGCGCGCGACCTGGGGTTGTACCTGGACGCCGGGTATCACCTGTCGGAGTTGCGCGCGTTCGACGCGTTCCCCGGCACGCATCACGTGGAGTGCGTGGCCCTGCTGGACCGCTGACGTCAGACCAACGCCCACGTCACGCGCACGCTCGCGCCGACTTCTGTCTCGCCGGGAACCACCGGCACGGAGGAGTTGGCGCGAGCCATCAGCATCGGTGACGCGTCCATTTCGGCGCTGATGTCGTAGGTGCGACTGGGCGGCGACGTGTCCTCGGTGATCTGCAGGACCGCGCCCAGCGAAACTCCGGCGCGCGTGGCGTACTGCTTGGCTTTGGCTTTCGCGTCGTCGAAGGCGGCGTCTCTGGCCTGTTCGAGCAGGGGTGCCGGGTCGGCGATCGCGCGGGTGAGCCCGCCCAGTCGCACATCGTCGCCGCCCGCGTTCACTGCCGCGGCGACGGTGTCGGCGGGGTCGGTGTCGTCGCGCAGAGACACGCTCAGCCCGGTCGAGGCCAGGTAGCCGGCGATTTCGGTGCGCCCGTTGTCGGTGTAGACGGTTTCGGTGCGCACGCTCAGCCCGCTGGTCGCCATGTCCGCGTCGCTGACTCCAGCGGATCGCAGCGCCGCGACCACCGCGCTCACCCGCTCACCGGCGCGGCCGTACGCTGCGGAAACGGTGCTCGCTCGCGATTCCACCGACAGGGTCACCCGGATCAGATCGGGGACCACGCGCACTGTTCCGCGTCCGAACGTTGTCGTGCTCGCCTGCGGGGATTTGCTGCTCACGGCGGTGCTCCTGTCGGTAGTCCTGTGGTGCCCAACGTCTCGCGCGTGCGGCTGGTTCCGTCAGTAGTTCTCGGCATTGCCCGAAATGGTCCGCACGGTGGCATCCATCTGCGCGTACGCCCCCGCCGCGAGTCGTTGCAGCAGAGCCAGTTTCAGCTGCGGGTGTTCGCTGGTGAGTTCGTCGAACACCGCCGGACTCATCACCGCCACCCGCACCTCGGTCTCGGCGACGACATCGTTGACGAACGTTTCCCCGACCAGCATCGGGATCTCGCCGAACGACATCCCCGACGACAACGTCACCAGCCGATGCACCCGCCCGTCGGTGCCGGGAAACGTCATCCGCACCCGCCCGTCCAGAATCAGATACAGCCCCGACCGTTGCGCGCCACGCTCGGCGATCACCTCACCGCGCGCGAAGGTCCGCGTCTCGAAATCGGCGGCGAGCCGGTCCCGATCGGCCGGGTCGAGGCTTGCCAGCAGCGGATGTTCGTCGAGGTCGATGGACTTGCAGGCATTCAGGCCGGGCGGCCGGTGCCGGTCCAACACGATGTCCTCGCACCATTCGGTCGCGGTGTCCCGGTCGATGAACACCCGCCCGCGCGGATCGTCGGGGTCCAGGCTGGACACCTCGTGCCCGAGCTTGGCGTCGGGATCCACCAGCGCTACCCGCGTGCCGCGCCGCACGAGTTCGGCCTGCAGCTTGTCGGCCATCTCGCGAGCCACCTGACTCACCTCACCGACGCGGCGCAGATCGATCACCAGCGCGTCGAGTTCGTCGGCTTTGCCCTCGATCGCGCGCACCGCCCGCTCGGCACCGGCGAACAGCAGGTCGCCGTGCAGTTCGTACACGCGCGCCCGGTCGCCATGCGACGCCAGCACGGCAGCATCCTCGGGTGTGCGACGCAACCGCGAAGGCAGTTGTGCCACCGAGTAATCCGCGCGAATAGCGGTGCGCGCGGACCGGGTCACGTGACAGAAATGCAGTTCCAGCCGTCGCGACAACTCCCGGCACGCAGCGACCCCGCGCACACTGTTGCCCTGCCCGTCCAGTCGCGGCGAATACACCGAGATCCCGATCTGCCCTGGCAGCACCGCGATGATCCCGCCACCGACCCCGCTCTTGGCGGGCAACCCGACCGTGGTCACCCAGTCGCCCGCCGCGTTGTACATCCCGCAGGTGGTCATCACGCTGAGCACCCGCTCGGTCAGCGAGGTCGACAGCGCCCGCTCCCGTGTTCTCGGATTGACCCCGTTGTCGGCCAGCGTCGCCGCCATCACGGCCAGGTCGGCGCAGGTGATCTCGATCGAACACTGCCGGAAGTACCGGTCCACCGCCTCGTCGGGGTCGACGTCGATCACCCCCACCGACCGCAACATGTACCCGATCGCCCGGTTGCGATATCCGGTGCGCGCCTCGGATTCGTAGACCGCGGAGTTCATCGACAGTTCGCGCCCGGCGAACCGGGAGTAGCAGCGCCGCACCCGTTCGAACTTGTCGGCGGCATCGCGTCCACGGATCAACGACGCCGCGGTGATCGCTCCCGAGTTGATCATCGGATTGCTCGGCCGCTGTGTCGTGGGTTCGAGGCTGATCTCGTTGAACGGTTCGCCCGAGGGCTCCACGTCGATGTGCTGGGCCACCCCGTCCACCCCGCGATCGGCCAGCGCCAGCGCGTAGGTGAACGGCTTGGAGATGGACTGGATGGTGAACCCGACATCGGTGTCGCCGACCTCGTAGACCAGGCCGTCGGCGGTGGCCAGGCACAGCCCGAACGCATCGGGGGACACCGCCGCGAGTTCGGGGATGTAGTCCGCGGGTGCGCCGGAGGTGTCGTCGCGGCAGGCCGCGTACACGTCGTCGAGCATGCCCGCCACCACACCCGGGTCGATCGTGCGCGTGCTGTGCGGTCGGGTCACAGCGTCACCTTAGGTCGCTTCGCGGTGGGGGCGGACGCGGACGCGCGGGGAGATAGTCCTCACAACGGCACGGTCGGTGAGGTAAGCCTTGGTCGCAGCCCAATTCTGTTCGGGCGCGCTGTTCAGCGGCCATCCGGCGGTATCGTCGGCGCGACCGTAGACCTTCCTGTGTGCACGCTGGGAAGGGCCCGCGAGCCGGTACCGGTCACGCGGGCAAATACACTGGGCGGATCACAATGTTGTCCGGAGGGAGCGAGTTCAGGTGGGAGTGCTGTCGAGGGTGGATTCACCCGAAGATCTGCGCCGGCTGAGCGTGCCGCAACTGCGCGAACTGGCGGGCGAGATCCGCGAGTTCCTGGTGCAGAAGGTCGCCGCCACCGGAGGCCATCTCGGCCCCAATCTCGGGGTGGTCGAGCTGACCATCGCGCTGCACCGGATCTTCGATTCGCCCGCGGATCCGTTGATCTTCGACACCGGTCATCAGGCCTACGTGCACAAGATCCTCACCGGCCGCAAGGATCGTTTCGACTCGCTGCGTTCGCGCGACGGGCTGTCGGGTTACCCCAGTCGCGCCGAGAGCGAGCACGACTGGGTCGAGTCCTCGCACGCCTCGGCCGCGCTGTCGTATGTCGACGGTCTGGCCAAGGCGTTCGCGCTGACCCACCAGGACCGCACCCCGGTCGCGATCGTCGGTGACGGCGCGCTGACCGGCGGCATGTGCTGGGAGGCGCTCAACAACATCGCGGGCGCACCCGATCGTCCAGTGGTGGTGGTGGTCAACGACAACGGCCGCTCCTACGCCCCCACCATCGGTGGTCTCGCGGACCGCCTGACCGCCCTGCGCACCCAGCCCGCCTACGAGCACGCGCTGGTGGCAGGCAAACGCATCCTGAAAAGCATTCCCGCCGTGGGCGATTCGGCCTACTCGATGGTCCACGCCCTCAAGGCCGGGATCAAAGACGCGGTGAGCCCGCAGGAACTGTTCTCCGACCTGGGCATGAAGTACGTCGGCCCGGTCGACGGCCACGACCTGGTCGCCCTGGAAGCGGCCCTGCGTCGCGCCAAGGACTTCGGTGGCCCGGTCGTTGTGCACGTGGTGACCCGCAAGGGCAACGGCTACGAGCACGCCGAGAACCACGTCGCCGATCAGATGCACGCCTGCGACCCGATCGACCCGCTCACCGGCCGCCCGCTGGCGGGCAAGAAGGCCAAGGGCTGGACCGCGGTGTTCTCCGAGGAGCTCATCGAACACGGCGCCCGCCGCGACGACATCGTGGCCATCACCGCCGCCATGCCCGGCCCCACGGGCCTTGCCGCGTTCGGTGAACGGTTCCCCGAGCGCATGTTCGACGTCGGCATCGCCGAACAGCACGGCATGGCATCCGCCGCCGGTCTGGCGCTGGGCGGCCTGCACCCGGTGATCGCCATCTATGCCACCTTCCTCAACCGCGCCTTCGACCAGCTGCTGATGGACGTGGCCCTGCTGAAGCAGCCCGTCACCGTGGTCCTGGACCGCGCGGGCGTGACCGGCCCCGACGGCGCCAGCCACAACGGCATGTGGGACTTCTCGCTGCTGGGCATCATCCCCGGCATCCGCGTGGCCGCCCCCCGCGACGGTGCCACCCTGCGTGAGGAACTGGCCGAAGCGCTGGCGATCTCCGACGGTCCGACCGTGCTGCGCTTCCCCAAAGGCAGTGTCGCCGAAGACATCACGGCCGTGGAACGCCTCGACGGTCTCGACGTGCTCCGCCTGGCCGTGCCCAGCGCCGGTTCCGCGCAGTCCCAGCACGGCGACGTCCTGATGGTGGCCGTGGGCCCGTTCGCCGACACCGCCATGAAGGTCGCCGAACTGCTGGAGCCCCAAGGCATTTCGGTCACCGTGGTGGACCCGCGCTGGGTCATCCCGGTGTCGGACACCCTGGTCAAGCTCGCCGAGAACTACCGCCTGGTGGTCACCGTCGAGGACGGCGGCCTGCACGGCGGCATCGGTTCCACGGTCTCCGCGCGCCTGCGCGACGCGGGCCTCGACGTGCCCACCCGCGATCTCGGTGTGCCGCAACAGTTCCTGGATCACGCCTCGCGCGGGGAGATCCTCGACGAGCTCGGCCTCACCCCCGACGCCATCGCCCAGCGCATCGGCGGGTGGCTGCAGGCCCGCTGACCTGCACCTTGCCCGCCGCGTGTCGGGTATTGCCGAGCTTGTGCTCCGCGTAGCCTCGCTGATGAACGGTCCGCTCGGGTTCCAGACTCGGAGGAGATTTCATGGCGAAAGTGGCGATCGTCGGTGCCGGTGTGATCGGTATCGGGTGGGCGAAGTTGTTCGCGCGCGGCGGCTGGGACGTCGCCCTGGCGGACCCCAGGCCCGACCTCGACCAGATCGTGCGGTCCGAACTGTCGGGCCTGTCGGTCACCGCCTACCCGGAGGCGGGCGCGGCCGCCGAGGGCGCCGACTACGTGCAGGAGGCGGGCCCCGAGCGTCTCGATTTCAAGCACAAGCTCTTCGCCGAGCTGGCCGACGCGACCGCGGGCGATGTCGTGCTCGCCTCGTCCTCGTCGTCGCTGCTGCCCTCCGAGATCGCCAAGGGCAGCCCCGCCGCGGACCGCATCCTGATCGGCCACCCGTTCAACCCCGCCGACCTCATGCCCCTGGTCGAGGTCGTGCCCGGCGAGAAAACCTCGTCCATGGCCATGGACCGCGCGATGCAGGTCTATGGCGACCTGGGCAAAACCCCGATCCGGTTGAAGCGCGAAATCCCCGGTTTCGTCGGCAACCGCCTGCAAAAAGTCTTCAACGACCAGTCCATCTACCTGGTCCAGCAGGGCGTCATCGACGCCAAAGACCTGGACGACCTGGTCAAAGCCTCCCTCGGTCTGCGCTGGGCCACCGTCGGCCCCTTCGAAGGCATGAACCTGGGCGGCGGTCCCGCGGGCATCCTGCACCTGATGCAAAACGTCGGCTCGCAGATGACCTTCGAAATCGGGGAGCCGGACAAGTCCAAGATGGGCATGGTCATCAAGGAAGTGGACGCCGCCTACGGCAACGGCGAACAGAAGTACGAGCAGGGCGTCACCGCCCGCGACGACAAGACCCGCAAGATCCTGAAAGTTCTCGACGAGAACTGACCCCGCCGCTCATCCCCGTGGCCGCCGGGAAACCACGGCGAAGTTCAACGGAATCCGCGGCTTCCCGTCCGGCAGCGTCCAACCCTGTTCGCAGGCAACAAGATCGGGAAACGCGGGCCAGTCCATATAGGGCATTTCCACCAACCCCTCGATGACGAGCCCGGCCCCGAGCAGCGCCCCCACGATCTCGCCCAGGTCATGACGCCACTCGTGGCAGGTGGCGTGCTCGACCAGCCCCGCCGAATCCTCGGTGTAGGTACCCGAATCCGAGTACCTTCGACCACCACCCCAACCGAGCCCACGACACCGTGTCGGTCCCGATATGACACTGCATGTGTAGCAGGGACAGGCCCTGGATCCCGGACTCCGGAAGATGCGGCTGTGCGCGAAGGGTTTCCGGGAACTGGTCGGGGAGCGGAGCCGATCTGGATCGTGGAAGGATTGTGAGCGTGGAGCGGGAGAAGGCGATAGGCGACG
The DNA here is from genome assembly GCF_042714895.1 of Nocardia sp. NPDC058666. NCBI lineage: Bacteria > Bacillati > Actinomycetota > Actinomycetes > Mycobacteriales > Nocardiaceae > Nocardia > Nocardia sp. NPDC058666. The sequence goes on along the minus strand of NZ_JBHXRY010000004.1, from coordinate 432,008 downwards.
CTCTGTCTCGCTCGCGCAGTTCGGATGCGGCAACCCGGATCTATTCGATTCCCGACCTCGCGAAGCTCGTCGACGACGACCGCGTGTGGGTCCGGCTGGGGGAACTGTTGGATGACGAGATCGTCACCACGGAGATCGACGCGGCCAGAGTGCTGTCCGCGAGTCGGGAGCTCGACGGGATTTTGGTGGTGCTCGAGGAGCTCGGGCGGCGGGCCGACGATCCCGATGCCGACTATATGGCGTACGTGCTGTACGAGCTGGAGGCCAGCGGGGAGGGGCCGTTCATGGCATCGCTGGCAGCCTCGGGGAATTCGATGACCGACAATCAGTTGTCTGCTCTGGAAGACCTGAAAGTTCTTCTGGGGCCGCAGTTTACGTAGCGCCTATTCGGTCGAAGGCGTCAGTGCCTTGGTCAAGGCAGGGACCGCGAGGGTGCGTTGCCAATTGCGTGCCCCTCCTGCGAGGAGGAACGCTTCGATCCTCGCGGACAGTTCTTCAGGCGTGCCGACGTTCTTGTAGTCGGGCAGCCCGTCCCAGCACAGTCGACGTACCAAATCGGGGGAGAGCAGGTTTTCGACCGGGATCGAATGTTCGGCGGACAGTTCGCCCATGGCACCGCGGGCGGTGGTGAGGCGGGCGGCGGCGACGGGGTCGCGGCGTTCCCAGCGGTTGACCGGGGGAGGGCCGTCGAAGGGCAGGGTCAGTGGGGGGAGTTCTTTGTCGGGGAGGGTGCGGCCTCGTTCGACGGCGGCCAGCCAGTCGCGGGAGTAGCGGCGTTGGCGGGGGCCGCCGTAGACGGGCAGGGTGCGCAGTTGGGCGATGGTGCGGGGTTCGCCGGTGGCGGCGGCGACGATGGCCGAGTCGGGCAGGATGCGGGAGGGGGCGACGTCGCGGGCGCGGGCCAGGTCGTCGCGGGTGGTCCACAGTTCGCGCACGATCGCCAGTTGGCGGGTGCGGCGCAGGGCGTGGATGCCGGAGGTGCGGCGCCAGCGGTCGGTTTTGGGGGTGGGCGGGTCCATGGTGCGCACGTGTTCGAATTCCTCGGCGGCCCAGTCGAATTTGCCCTGGTCGGTGAGGTCGGCGGCGACGGTGTCGCGCAGTTCCAGCAGCAGTTCCACGTCGAGGGCGGCGTAGTTGAGCCATTCGTCGGGCAGCGGGCGGCTGGACCAGTCGGCGGCGCCGTGACCCTTGCGTAGCGACCGGCCCAGCAGGTTTTCGACCATCGCGGCCAGGCCGACCCGTTCGTAACCGGCGATCCGACCGCCCAGTTCGGTGTCGAACAGGCGGGCGGGGCGCAAACCCAGTTCGGCCAGGCCGGGTAGGTCCTGGTCGGCGGAGTGCAGAACCCATTCGAGGCCGTTGATCGCGTCGGCCAGCGGCGCCAGGGCGTCGGTGACCGGAATGGGGTCGATGAGGAACGAACCGGCGCCTTCGCGGCGCAACTGGATCAGATACGCGCGTGCCGAGTAGCGGAAACCGGACGCGCGTTCGGCGTCGACGGCCAGTGGGCCGGTACCCGCGGCGATGGCCTTGGCGGCCGCGGCGACCTCGTCGGCGGTGGTCAGCACAGGTGGAACCCCCTCAGCAGGGGCGAGCAGGGGCTCTGCTGCGGTGGGTTCCTCGGCGACCGACATAAACGTGAACTCTACGTGGCGATCAAGGGTGATCGGTGCGGGTATAGGACTCCGGTCGTAAATGGGTGACCCCGGCGGGCGGCAACCCGGCGGCGAAGGCCAGAACCTCGCAAAACGCCTCGACGTGTCGGCGCATCTCGGTGGTGGTCGCGGTCCACGACGCGCGCAGTTCGAGCTGGTGGGCACGCGGTGGGCCCGCGATGTCGCCGTACCGGACCGAACTGGTCGCGGTGACCGTGCCGCCCAGCGCGGTGAACGGTTCGCCGCGCGATTCCAGCGAGTCCACCAGCCAGCTCCACGCGACCTCCGGGAGCAGGGGGTCCGCGGCCAGCGCGGCGTCGATATCGGCCTGGATGTAGGCGACCAGCCGGAACACACCGTGCCAGGCCTCGTCGCCGTCGGGGTCGTGTAGCAGGATCAGCCTGCCGAACGCGTCGCCTTCGGAGTCGATCGGCACCACGGGGGTGTCGGGGTGGATGACCTCCGCTCCGAGCGCATAGGAGAACGGCGCCAACCGTTGCGGGGGACGGATAGGCGCCAACTCGATTCGGGGGTGCACTGTTGCGGTGCCCATCGCATCGACCGCCGCCCGGAAAGAAGCAGGCTCGCGGGGAGTCCCCCCAGTCGGTGCGGCGCCGTCGCGGATGTCGAGCGGTGTCACGAGGGGCAACGGTAGACCGTGGGTGCCCGGCGCCGTTGGAGGCGCGCCGCCCTGCGCGTTGCGTGCGGGTCGCGTTGCGCAGAGCGCATTCTGGGGGTCGGTTCGATGCGCGATATGCGACGGAAGGCCCTTCGATCGGTGGGTGTGCGCTTGCCGCCTAGGATGAACGGCGATATGAGCACTTACACCCGCCGCCGGTTGACCGATGCCCCTTTCCTGGCCGCCGCCACCGGCGCGACGCCGAGCAGGCGCCCGGTGTGGTTCATGCGCCAGGCCGGCCGCTCCCTGCCGGAGTACCGAGAACTGCGCAAGGGCATCGGCATGCTCGAGTCGTGCTTCGACCCGGAGCTGGTGTGTGAGATCACCATGCAGCCGATCCGCCGACACGACGTCGACGCGGCAATCCTGTTCTCCGACATCGTCGTTCCCCTCAAGGCCGCGGGCGTCGACCTCGACATCGTCCCCGGTGTCGGCCCGGTCATCGCCTCGCCGATTCGCACCGAAGCGGACGTGCGCGCGCTGCCGCGACTGCGCCCCGAACAGGTCGGCGCGGTCACCGAAGGCGTGCGACTGCTCACCGACGCACTCGGCGATACCCCGCTCATCGGTTTCGCCGGCGCCCCGTTCACCCTGGCCTCCTACCTGGTGGAAGGCGGGCCGAGCAAGCAACACGAGCGCACCAAGGCGATGATGCACGCCGACCCGAAGACCTGGCACGCCCTGCTCGGCGCCCTCACCGACATCACCATCGCCTTCCTGCAGGCCCAGCTGTCGGCCGGGGTCGACGCGGTGCAGCTGTTCGACTCCTGGGCGGGCGCGTTGTCGCTGGCCGATTACCGCGAGTTCGTGATGCCGCATTCGGAGCGGGTATTCGCGGAGGTGGCGTCGGCGGGCGTGCCGCGTATTCACTTCGGTGTCGGCACGGGCGAACTGCTCGGGGCGATGGGCGAAGTCGGTGCCGACGTGGTCGGTGTCGACTGGCGGGTGCCGCTCACCGAGGCCGTTCGTCGAGTCGGGGCCGGAAAAGGCTTGCAGGGCAACCTGGATCCCGCGATCCTGTTCGCCGGTTTCGACGCGGTCGAGGCGGAGACGCGGCGGATCGTGCGGGAAGCGGACGAGGCGATCACCCTCGGCGCGACCGGCCACATCTTCAACCTGGGCCACGGGGTGCCCCCCGAAACAGATCCCGGCGTGCTGACCGCGCTGGTCGAACTGGTGCACTCGCTGTAGAACACCGCCGACGGTCCGGCGTAATCACGCAATCGGTGCCTTTTCGATCAGAATTCTGATTTTTGGGAGCCGTTTTGCGTGATTACGCCGGTCTGTCGGCCGCTCGGTCGGATTTCGAGACCGGTGTGCGTCCAGCGCGGACCGTCGAGTGCGGGTTGACCGGCGTAATCGACCAATCGGCGTGCTCGTACCGCGATTTTCCGCCTGAAGCGAGCCGTTTTGGTCGATTAGGCCGGGTGATCCAGCCGACATCGGAGCGGGTGGGTGTCTTCGGTCGGCGGCGAGCGCGATTACGGTCGGGGGATGCGGATCGCGGTTATCGGTGGCGGAATCAGCGGGCTCGTGGCGGCCTATCGGTTGCGGCAGCGGCTGGGGAACAGCGTCGACATCGTCGTGCTCGAGCAGAGCGGGCGGATCGGCGGGGTGCTGCACACCGGTGAATTGGCCGGGGAGCCAGTGGATCTGGGTGCCGAGGCCTTCGTGGGGCGCAGGCCTGAAGTGCTCGAGTTGATGAGTGAGCTCGGTCTGGACGGCCAGTTGGTGCGGCCCGCGGGGAAGCGTCCGCTGATCTGGGCGCAAGGGTCGGCGCACCCGTTGCCGGGGCGCACGCTTATGGGGATTCCGCCCGACGCCGAGTCGCTGCGCGGGCTGGTCGACGAGGCGACCCTCGCCCAGGTGGCTGCCGAAGCGGAGCGCTCGATGGACTGGGCGCCCGGCTCCGACGTCGACGTGCAGACGCTGGTGGGGGAACGATTCGGCCGCCAGGTAGTCGAACGCAGCGTGGATCCGTTGCTGGGCGGGGTATACGCGGGGACCAGCGCTTCCATCGGCATCCGCGCCGCACTACCCACCCTCGCCGAGGCACTCGATGCGGGGGCGTCCAGCCTCACCGAGGCGGTCAGGGCGGCAATGCCGGCGCCCAGCTCTGCCCCGGTATTCGGTGGACTGCGTGACGGTTACGGAGCCCTGCTCGCCGCACTGTCCGAAGCGTCGGCAGCCCGATTCATCACGACCACGGCCGGCACGCGAGTTGCTCGCGGTCTCAAAGGCTGGGTGGTCGATCCACTGGGAGCCGTCGACGCCGTCGTCATCGCGACGCCCGCGCCCGTCGCTGCCCGCCTGCTGCACTACGTGGCACCGGAAGCAGCCGAAGCCGCGGCAGGCATCGAACTGTCCTCGTCGGCACTGGTCGCCATGGCCCTGCCACACGAAACCCCACTACCCGACAACTCCGGCATCCTCGTAGCCACCGGAGAACCCTTGCGCGCCAAGGCTTTCACCCTGTCCAGCCGCAAATGGCCGCACCTGGCCGAACGCGACGTCGCCCTGGTCCGCGCCTCCTTCGGCCGCCTCGGCGACGACAAACCCCTGTCGTGGACCGACGACGAACTCATCGCCGCAGCGATCACCGACCTGACCACCGTCACCGGCATCCCGATCACCCCCCTCGAGGCGGTGGTCCAACGCTGGCCCGGCGGCCTCCCGCAATACGCCCCCGGCCACACCGACCGCATCGCCACCCTCGAATCCGCCCTCGCACCCCTCGACGGCCTCGCGGTGGCAGGTGCCTACCTCCACGGCGTCGGCGTCCCGGCGTGTGTTGCCTCGGGCACCGCAGCAGCCGACCGGATCGCCACCGCGCTCGCGTCGCACATCAACTGACAAGTGGCGAACCCGCCGACGATCCCGCGGCGTGTCACCGACCACCGGCGATAGCGGTGTTGCATGATCGCCCGCTGTGACCATCACCGGTGAAACGAACAGCACCCCTTCCCTGATCCTCGATCCCGACCTGGGGCCCGTCGAAATCCATGCCGGTGAGGTGACGACGGTGACCTCGATGTTCGGCAGTGACGAATCCTCGTCGTGGCGGGCGAGCAGGCCGCGCCGGGATGTGGCCCCAGCGGTGGTCGAAAACCCCGCAGTGGCACCATAGATCCATGGCACGACTCGACTACCAGGCCCTCAATTCCACCATTCGCTACCTGATGTTCTCGGTGTTCCAGGTGCAGCCGGGGCTGCTCGGTGAGGATCGCACCGCGGCGATCAAGGAGGCGCAAGCGTTCTTCGACGGGCTCGCCGACAAGGGTGTGGTGTTGCGCGGGATCTACGACGTGGCGGGGTTGCGGGCCGACGCCGATTTCATGCTGTGGACCCATGCCGAGCGGGTCGAGGATCTGCAGGCCGCGTACTCGGATTTCCGTCGCACCACCGAACTGGGCCGGGCCAGCGCGCCGGTGTGGAGCAACGTCGCGGTGCACCGTCCCGCGGAGTTCAACAAGAGCCACATTCCCGCGTTCCTGGCGGGGGAGGACCCGGGCAACTACATCTGCGTCTACCCGTTCGTGCGTTCGTACGAGTGGTACCTGCTGCCCGACGAGGATCGTCGCAAGATGCTCGCCGACCACGGCAAGGCCGCGCGCGGCTACCCGGACGTGCGCGCCAACACGGTGACCTCGATGGCGCTGGGCGATTACGAGTGGCTGCTCGCGTTCGAGGCGCCCGAACTGCACCGGATCGTGGATTTGATGCGTGACCTGCGGGCCACCGAGGCTCGACTGCATGTGCGCGAAGAGGTGCCGTTCTTCACCGGGCCGCGCGTGGAGGTCGAACAGTTGGTCAACGCCCTGCCGTAGCGGACCGATCACCGAAAGGCCCAGTCGTGGACTGGGCCTTTCTCGTTGGCCTGAAGTCGCGGCGGTGGCGCCCCTCGAGTATCGTGAGCGGGCCGATTGTGGCTTTGAGGTTTAGAGAGATACGCGCGTGGTTATAGGGCGGGGAACGGATCGGTCCGAACAGGATCGCTCCGCGGTAGCAGTCATCGATCGAGCCGAACCGGAAACGGTCGAGCAGCGCCCCACGCGGGCGCACTGGCTGCGCCGCGCGCGCACCGACCTGGTCGTGGCGGGTTCCTATCTGTCGCTGGCGGTGTTCGTGCTGGCCGGGCTGTGGTCCAACACCGGCAGCGGTTACCTGAGCAAGAGCGATCAGGATCAGACGCTGTACGAGTGGTTCTACGCGATCACCGCGCACAACCTCACCCACTCGGAAAACCCGTTCAGCACCCAGCTGCAGAACTACCCCGACGGCATCAACATGATGGCCAACACCCTCATGTACGGCTGGGGTGTCCCCTTCACGCCGATCACCCTGCTGTTCGGGCCGACCGTGACCTTCGTGGCGGCCCTGACCTTCGGCCTGTTCGGCACGGCCTTCGCCTGGTACTGGGTGTTCTCGCGCGAACTGGTGTCCTCGAAGTTCGCCGCGGCCGTCGGCGGTGCGTTCTGCGGTTTCGCCCCCGCGATGATCGCGCACACCAACGGGCACGCGAACTTCGTGTTCCTGATGTTGCTGCCGCTGATCGCGGTGCGGGTGATCAAAATGGCCCGGTACGCGGAGGACAACGTCGGGTCGGGACCGGTGTGGCAGCCACGCGCCGCGGTCGTGCTCGGGCTGTTGGTCGCGCTGCAGCTCACGCTGGGGGAAGAGCCGCTGCTGATCTTCGCGCTCGGCTTCGCGGGCTTCGCGCTGGCCTACCTGCGCACCCTGCGCGCCATCGCGTTCACCGCGCGCGCGGCGGCCCCGTCGATCCTGCTCGCGGCACTGGTCACGTTGACGCTCACCGGTTTCGGGTTGTGGTGGCAGTTCGCCGGACCGCAGTCGTATCGATTCGTCGGGACCGGCCGGGTCGGCAACGACATCATTTCGCTGTTCCAGTTCTCGCCGGAATCGGCGGGCGCGATGTTCTCGTTGGGCCCGGACGTGGCCATCAATCCGACCGAGGAGAACACCTACTTCGGTTGGCCGCTGCTGCTGCTGATGGCCGTGGTCGTGTACCGCCTGTGGCATGAGCGGATCGTGCGGGCCGCCGCGGTCGTCGGGGTGGTGTTCACGGCGCTGTCGATGGGCATCGTGATGTCGTTCGACGGCGTGCTGCGCTTCCGCGAGGGCGAATATTCGATGATCCCGATGCCGTGGCTGGCTTTCGGGTGGATCCCGCCGCTGAACGGGATGATCGAATCCCGGTTGGCCATGGTGGCCATTCCGGCCATCGCGATCGGCCTGGTCCTGTGCACCCAGCGGGTGATCGACTCGGTGCGAACCTCCGGCGTGACACGTCGGTCCGTTGCCTGGTTCGGCGCGATGGCGTTCGCGCTGCTGCCCCTCGCACCGACCATGGTGCCCGTCACCGAACGCCCCGCAACGCCCGCCTTCTTCGCCGAAGGTACTGTGCGACAGTATATTTCGGGCGGCTCGCTGGTGATCGTGCCGCCGCCGACCTCGGGCGACGCCATCGCGCTGCGGTGGCAGATCGACGCCGACTTCGCCTTCCCGCTGGTGGGCGGCTACTTCGTTGGCCCGATCGGTGAGACCCGCGAGTCCGGTTACGGCGCCGACCCGCGCTCCACCGCGACTCTGCTCATGCTGGTCCGCAAGACCAATATCGTTCCGGTCATCGACGACGCTCGGCGCGCGCAGGCCATGGCCGACCTGCGCTACTGGGGTGCCGATGTGCTGGTGCTACCGCCCAGCCACAACGACGATGCCATGCGCCGCACCGTGGACGGCTTGCTCGGCATGCCGGGCAAGCAGGTCGACGGCGTGTGGGTGTGGGACGTGCGCGATCTGGTGTGACCGCTACTCGGCGGAAGGCTTGAGGCGCAAGGAAATCGAGTTGATGCAGTACCGCTGATCGGTAGGCGTCGGGTATCCCTCGCCTTCGAAGACGTGGCCGAGGTGGCTGTGGCAGTTCGCGCAGACCACCTCGACCCGGCGCATGCCGATGGTGTCGTCGGGTTTGAGGATCACCGCGTCGGAATCGGCGGGGTCGAAGAACGACGGCCACCCGCAGTGCGAGTCGAATTTCTCTGTGCTGCGGAACAATTCGGCGTCGCAGGCGCGACAGGTGTAGACACCGTCGGTCTTGGTGTCGGTGTATTCGCCGATGAACGGGCGCTCGGTGGCGGCCTCGCGCAGCACGGCGTATTCCTCGGGGTCCAGTTTCGCCCGCCATTGCTGCGGCGTGAGCTGGATGCGCGGCGCGGGCAACGAAGTATCGGAACTCATGGCTCCACGCTAATGGTTTCGGCCGGTGCGCGCCGTGAGGGGCGCGTCACCGGCCGGGAAACGCCTACTTGAGTGCGGGCTCGCGGTCCTCACGCGGGGCCTGCGGCCGCGGCGGAATCTTGGCCGGGGGCGGGGTCACCGGCTCGTCGGTGCGGTCGCGCGAATCGGGGGCGTCGGTCATCCACGCCGGGTCGATGCCGAACTGCAGCCTGTTCTCGCGTCGTGCGGCCAGATACCGGTCGCCCAGTACACAGAACACCACGATGAGCAGCAGTCCCCAGCCGAACGTCACTCGCAGGTATTCGAGGTTGCGGCCGATGTCCTGCCAACGGTCCGACAGCCACTTGTCGTAGGTCATGAACCCGAAGATGGCCAGCCACGCGGGCCAGTTGCGCAGCACGGAATTGCGCAGCACCACGGTCATCAGGAACGGGAACAGCATCATCGAGTAGTACATCTGGCCCAGCGACGGCAGCAGGAACCATGCGGTGAGCAGCACGCCGGAGAACGTGGTGACGAAGAACAGTTCGTCGTGGCGGTAGTAGCGCCACAGCAGCCACAGCGACACCGCCACCACGGCGGCCATCAAGACCTTGACCAGCAGCGTCAGCCAGTCCGGCAATCCGTAGTAGAGCCCGCTGCCACCGACCGAACTGTTGAAGTAATCGCGAGTCTCGGACAGATACGGCATCACGTGGGTGAAGAACTTCTCAGGGTCCGCCGACAGCGGCCAGGCGATCGCGGTGAGCACCACCGGCACACCGAGCGCGGTGATGAAGACCTTCCACTGGCCGCGAACGGCCGCCACCAACAGCAACGGCGCCAGCGTCGGTTTCACCGCGATGCTCAAACCCAGCGCCACACCGGCCCAGAGGTCTTTACGCGCCAGCAGCAGCGTGATGAACAGCATTTCGGCCAGCAGCAGGCAGCCGTTGACGTTGGTGAAGACCAACGTATTGGTCACTGTTTCGGAGCTGAACATCGCCAGCAGCAGCGCGGGCGCGGCAACCGACCCGATCCCGAACTTGAACAGGCGAAGAATCAGGTACCAGGCGAGCACGATCGCGGCCGCGTTGAGCCCGATGAACAGCCAGCGCGACAGTTCGTATTCGATGATCGCCACCGGCGCGATCAGCAGCGTGCCGCTGGGGTAGTAGAGGTAGTGCGGGTCCACCGACGAGAAGTCGGCGGTGTACAGCGGCTTGCCGTTCAGGAACGCGAACGACGCGTTGTACACCGGCCGGTAGTCGTCGGTGACGAACCCGTTGATCGCCTTGATGAAGACGCGGTTCAGCACCATCATGACCGCGAACGGCCACAGGGCGAACTTGATCACCTCGGTGGAGGTGCGAGCGGTACGGGGCTCGAGCTGTCGGAACAACACTCGGGCACGGTACACCGGATCGTGATGTGATGGTGTGGCCGGACCCGTCCGACGCGCCGAAACCGGCTGGTTGCCGCGCCCAGATCAGGCCGCCGCCACGCCCGGATCAGGCCGCCGCCACGCACGGATCAAGCCGCCGCCGCACCCCGATCAGGCTGACGTCGTGCCCGGATCAGGCGGGGCAGGCCCCTCCGTCGCCGGGCAGTTTCGCCTCCGCGAGATAGTCGACGACCGCTTTCTGCGCGCACCCGGAGTGGGCCACCACCGGATGCCCCCACCCCTGCCACGTCATGGTCGAGTGCCCCGCCCCCGCGGACCCGAGCGCACCGGTCACCGAGGCCGCGGCCCCGCCGACCACCGGATCGGCCGCACCGGCGAACACCAGCACCGGCAGCGCGAGTTCGGTCGGCAGCGGCGCGGCGGTGGACACCGGCCAGGCCGAGCAGACCATCAGCCCGACGGCCGCGTTGCGTCCGAACACCGGGTACTTGGTCGCCCAGGTCTGCGCGAGTTCGCGCGCTTTGTCCTGGGTGGGCGGCTGCTGGCTGTCGGTGCACCGGTTCACGAATTCGCCGTCGGATCCGATCGCGGCGGCTTCGCGGCCGATCATCGCGGTCAGCGGTCCACGGTCGCCGCGGTCGGCGGCGGCGAGGATGTCGGCCATGGCGGTGACGCGGTTGGCCTGGTCCCCGCGCGGACTGGACAGGAATCCGGTGAGCGCGGTGGACAGGTCGGCGGCGGAGATCTCGCCCAGTCCACGGTTGGTGGCCTTGTCCATCAGCGCGATGATCGCCGCGCGCGGGTCGGCCCCCAGCGCACAGTTGGCGGCCTTGCACCGCTGGGCGAACGCGGTCACGGCCGCTTCCGCGCCGATCACCCGCGCCTCGGCCATGGTGGTCGCGTCGGCACCGACCGGTTCGGGCGCGTCGAGGACCAGGCGGGCGAGGTGGTCGCCGTAGCGGCGCGCGTAGCTCAAGGCCACCTTCGCGCCGTTGCCCGCGCCGAGCAGGTTGATCTTGTCGACCTGCCACTGCTTGCGCAGTTGTTCGATGTCGTCGGCGGCGTGCGGGGCGTCGAACGTGCCCTCGTAGGGCTGCAGGAAATCGCGGCAGGCGATGGTGGCGTCCTGGCTGAACCCGGCCACCGCGGCGACCTGATCCGCGTTGCCCACGCCGGTCTGGCCGAGGTCGGTCATCACCGCGCGCAGCTGCGCGGGAATGCAGTCGATGGGCTGCGAGGCGCCGATCCCGCGCCGATCCACCGCCACGATCGGCTGCGCGGCCAGCAACGCGCTGTTGGGCCCGATCGCCAGCCCGGCCAACGTCGACGCCGACGAGCGGTCCGAACCGGAGGTGAGCACCAGCGGTGCCGCGTCGGCGGGCGTCTGCGGCAACCGGGCGCGCAGGGCACCGGCGCGGAAGGTGCCGATCACGGTGCCCGCGGTGTCGATCGGGGTCGAGAACTCCGCGCACTCCAGGACAAGGCCCGCGGGGGCGGCACCGAAGTCCAGCGAACTCACCGTGGCCTCGGTGCAATCGCGCCAGGCCAGATCGGTGGCGGGGACCTCGGCCTTGGCCAGATCCGGCACCGCGGGTTCCTCGGTCGCGCCCCCGCCGGCGCCGGGCCGCTCGACGGCGACAACCGGCCGATCGGAAGGGCCGGCCCCACAGCCCGCGAGCATGATCGACAGTGTCGCGGCGATTACCGCGGCCCGAGTCCAACGCATGCGCTACACACTGCCAGGTTCGGCGCCAGGTTTCATCGACGGGCCCAGCGGGCCAGCACGGTGCCGTCGTCGTCGAGCAGCAGTTGCTTGCGTGCCATGGGCAGGTCGAATGTGCTCGCCGACAGCGAGATTCGCCCGCCCGTGCCTCCCACCAGCATCGGGGCGGTGGTCAGGCACAGTTCGTCGACCAGACCGGCCTCGGCCAGCTGCCCGAACAGATGCGGTCCGCCTTCGCACAGCACCCGGTGTAAACCGCGTTGCGCGAACACCCGGATCAGTGCGGCGGGCATGATCGCGGCCGTCCCGGCGATCACCACCACCGCGCCCGCGTCCTCGAGCGCGGTGATCTGCGCGGGGTCGGCCTGGGTGGTGGTGATGATCAGCGGCGGTACCTGCGCGTCGACGAAGAACTTCGCGCCCGGATCGAGCTTGGCGGTGGCGGTGACGACCGCGATCGGCGGCGGGGCGCCTTCGGGATGACCGCCGATGCCGTGCTGGTGGTGGGTGATGCGGCGTTGCCGGTCGGGGTGCGCGCCGCCGTAGTTCTCCGCCCGCAGGGTGCCCGCGCCGATGACGACCACGTCGGCCAGTTCGCGCAGCACCGTGAACACCCGCTTGTCGGCCGCGGTCCCCAACCCCGCCGACACCCCGTCGACGGTGAACGCCCCGTCGATGCTGCTGACGAAGTTGGCCCGCACCCACGGCCCGTCCAGATGCCGCGGATAGGCATAGCACCTGGCCAGTGCGTCGTCGTCGAGATCTGCGAGCTGGGTCACATTGTGGATACGCTGCATAGGGATCGATGCAACCACGTCCGTACGATTTGTGAATGCAAGAACGCCTTGTCGATCGCCATCCGGAGGTCCCGGCCGACCAACTAGTCGCGCAGATGGTGCCCCCGCCCATGTTCGACGAGGTCAGCTTCGCCTCCTACATCCCCGACCCCAACGAGCCCAGCCAAGCCGCTGCGGTCGCCAAGGCCGAGGCTTTCGCAGGTCAGGTGGCGAAAATCCACAAGGCCGCCTCCAAGAAGAGCCTGTTCGGCAAGAAGAAGGCCGTGTCCGGCGCGGGCCTGTATCTCGACGGCGGTTTCGGTGTGGGCAAGACCCACCTGCTCGCCTCGATCTTCCACAGTTCGCCCGCGCCCAAGTCGTTCGGCACCTTCGGCGAGGTCACCAACCTGGTCGGCGCGCTGGGCTTCAACAACGCCGTGGAGCGCCTGTCGGCCAACAGTGTGCTGTGCATCGACGAGTTCGAACTCGACGATCCCGGCGACACGATGCTGGTCTCGCGCCTGCTCACCGAACTGTCCGCGCGCGGTGTCTCCATCGTGGCGACCTCGAACACCCTGCCCGGTCAGCTGGGCGAAGGCCGTTTCGCGGCCTCGGACTTCCTGCGCGAGATCAAGAAACTCGGTTCGATCTTCGATCCGGTGCGCGTGGACGGCCCCGACTACCGGCACCGCGACCTGCCGCCCGCCCCGGAACCCACCTCGACGCAGCTGCTGGTCGAACGTGCCGCGGCCACCCCCGGTTCCACGCTCGACGAGTTCGACGTGCTGCTGAAGCACCTGAGCACCCTGCACCCGTCCAAGTTCGGTGCGCTGATCCAGGGCGTGGCGTCGGTGTACATCTCCGACGTGCACACCGTCACCGACCAGGCCGTCGCGCTGCGCGTGGTCGTGCTGGCCGACCGTCTCTACGACGCGAGCATCCCGGTCACGGTCTCGGGTGTGAAGCTGGACCAGATCTTCTCGCAGGAGATGCTGGACGGCGGCTACCGCAAGAAGTACCTGCGCGCGATCTCGCGCCTGCTGGCCCTCTCGCGTTTCGAAGCTGCTGCGGCATAAGCCTTTTCGCGGCGGTCCCGCGACTGGGACCGCCGCGTAGTAGTTCTACAGTGCGCGTTCGAACACGAAATCGGAATGCAGCTGGCTGCCGACCAGGAACGTCTTGGTGCCCACCTGCCGGAAGCCGTGCTTGCCGTAGAACTTCTGCGCCCGCTCGTTGGCCTGGTTGACCCCCAACCACACCGTTCCCGCGCCCGAAGCCCGCGCGGTGTCGACCGAGGCCGCCATCAACGCCGCCGCGACCCCGCTGCCGTGATGGCCGGGCAGCACATACATCTTGTTCAGCTCCACCACCTCGCCCGCGCTGACCTGCGCGGCCACGTCGGGGTCGGCGGGCCTGCCCGCGATGAGCATGGCGTAGCCGACGATCTCGTCACCTTCGACCGCCTTGAGCACGGTCCTGGCCGGATCGGACAGGTACTCGCCGAAGCGTTCGCCCGACAGCACCTGCTCGAGGAAGATCTCGATGTCGGACGGGGTCACCTCGGGCGGACAGGCCAGCGGAAAGGTCGCCGCGGCGACGTCGCTGAGGGCCTCGGCGTCCCACAGCCCGGCCCGATCCACGACAACGGAAGTGTTGGTCATGCTTCCAGTACAGCACGCAGCGTTGTGGGTCCTACCAGTTCCGGTCGGTAGCCCCGGTGCCATATGTCCGAGTAGTCTGCGTCGCATGACGAGCGGTAGCCGCATCGGGATCGTCGGTGCGGGAGTGGCAGGTTTGGCCTGCGCGAAGGTATTGAGCCAGGCGGGGTTCCCGGTCGAAGTCTTCGACCGCGCCCCTGACGTCGGCGGTGTGTGGAGTGCCACCCGCCGGTATCCCGGACTGCGCGCGCAGAACAGCAAGACCACGTACGCCTTCAGCGATCACCCGATGCCCGAAGACTTCCCCCGCTGGCCCGACGGTCAGCAGATGCAGGCCTACCTGGCCGGATACGCGCAACAGTTCGGCTTGGGCCCGCACCTGCGCCTGGGCACCGAGGTGTTGGCGGCCGACCCGGTCGACAGCGGCTGGTTGCTCGAGGTCCGCGACCGCGACGGCGTGCACCGAGCCACCTGCGATCACCTGATCGTGGCCAACGGTGTGTTCAGCGACCCGGTGCTGCCCGACCTGCCCGGCGCCGCGGCCTTCCGCGCCGCGGGCGGGCGGCTGTGCCACGTCTCGCAATTCCACGATGTCGAACACGCGCGCGACCGGTCGGTGGTGGTGCTGGGCTACGGCAAGTCCGCGTGCGATGTCGCCGAGGCGGTCAGCCATATCGCCGACGAGACCACCGTGGTGGCCCGCCGACTCACCTGGAAGATGCCGCGCAAGCTGGGCTTCGGTGTCGACTACGAACGGTTGCTGCTCACGCGCATGGGCGAGGCGCATTTCGCGTCCCGCTTCCCGCGCCTGGCCGAACGGCTGCTCGAGCGTCTGGCGTTTCGCCAGTCGAACATGGACCTGCTGCAGGAACGCGTCACGCGCAAGCTGCGGCTGCGCGAGCACGACCTGGTACCCACCGGGTCGATCTCGGAGATGGCCACCGCGGGCGCGGCCCTGGCCACCGAAGGTTTCGTCGAGCAGGTCGAGGCGGGCCGGATCGCCGTGCATCGCGACACCGAGATCGTCGAACTCATCGGCGGGCAACACGGGCCCGCGGTGCGGTTGGCCGACGGCAGCCTGAAGCTGGCCGAACTGGTCATCTGCGCCACCGGATACCGTCAGGAAGTCCCGTTCCTGACACCGTTCGTGCGGCGCGCACTGACCGACGAGGTGGGTGACTTCCGCCTGTACCGGCACATCCTGCCGGTCCACGTGCCCAACCTGAGCTTCGCCGGTTACAACAGTTCCACCGCCAGTGCGCTGAGCGCCGAGGTGGGCGCGCAGTGGATCGCCGGCCTGCTCACGGGCAAGTTCGTGCCGCCGATGCCCGAACTGATGGACACCGAGATCGACGAGCGACTGTCGTGGTCGCGCGAACGCAGCGACGGCAAGCACGCTCACGGTGCCTCGGTGATCCCGTTCTCGCTGGCCAATGTCGACGAGATGCTCGACGACCTCGGCACACCGTTGCCGTTGACGTCACGGCTGGCGCAGTGGGTGCGGCCCCTGCGGCCCACCTCGTACCGCGGGGTGCTGCGCAATCACGCGGTGGCGGCTCCGGTCGCCCCGGCCACCGCCGCCGTAGCGGACCGATAGCCGACACGCCGGATCGCCGTCGGCCTCGCTTGGCGGCGATCGGTGTGTTGGTCATAATCCTCGCGTGGACGCGCTGGATCTGAACCTACTGCTCGCTCTCGACGCGCTGCTGGACACCAACAGCGTGACCGAGGCGGCCCGGCGACTGCACACCTCGACCTCGGCGATGAGCCGCACCCTCACCCGGTTACGCGACGTGCTGGGTGACCCGCTGCTGGTGCGCTCGGGCAGACAGATGGTGCCCACACCGCGCGCGCTCGCGTTGCGTCACGACGTGGCGAGCCTGGTCGACCAGGGCCGGTCGCTGCTCACCGCGCGCGAAGGCAACGGCACCGGCCGACACCGCGATTTCGTTGTCCGCGTGGGTGATTCGGTGGGTGCGCGACTGTCGGGCCCGCTGCTGGCCGCGGTCCACGCACAATTACCAGGGGTGACGGTGCGCTTGCTGGCCGCCGACCCCGCCGACGGTGCGGTCGCCCTACGCGACGGCCGAGTAGACGTGGAAGTCGGCATGATCGGCAAGACCGACCCCGAAACCGTGGTCAAACGCCTGTTCACCGACCGCTGGATCGGCGTAGCCGCCCCCGACCACCCCTTCGCCACCACCCGCCCCACCGTCGCCGCCTACGCCTCGGCCCGACACCTGGAAGTTTCCCCCACCGGCCGCACCCACAGCCCCATCGACGACCGCCTCGCCCTCCACGGCCGCACCCGCCGAGTAGTCGCCACCGTCCCCGACCTGCCCACGGCCCTGCTCACTCTCGCCTCCACCGAATTGGTCTGTCCCGCACCGGAACTGCTCTCAGAATCCGCCCGCGAAGCACTCGGCCTGGCCATGTTCGAGATCCCGCTCCCGCTACCCGCGCCCGTCGTCGCGATGGCCTGGCATCCACGCAACACCGCTGACACAGGCCACGCGGCGCTGCGCGACCTGATCGGGGTGGTTTTGCGCGAACCACCGAAACCCGACGTGGACCCCGGCCTCGTTCAGCTGGCTACGCCCGCCTGAGTTCGCCTGTCGAGGGCGCGGCCCTAGCCGCGTTCCGGCGTCGGTGGTCCGAACACGTCGCGACGCCCCGGCGGTAGTCCCGCCGAGCGCTTCAGCTCGTCGAGCATGGCCTGCAGCTTGTCCACGTGGGCGCGTTCGATGTCGAAGGCGCGGTAGGTGCCGGTCACGGTGATTCCGGCGGCGTCGGTGGCGGTGGGCGGGGCCGGGTCGGCGGCTGGGGGTTCAGGGCTGCGCGGGGTGTTCTTCGACAGGTCACGGCCGACCGGCAGGTCGAGGGTCGGGGGATCGAAGCCCGCGGACGGGCGATCGTGATTCCCGGGCGACGTGTTGGTGGTGAGCGGTGCGTAGTTCGTTCGCGCCGCGTTGTTGGTGAGCGTTGCGTCGTGAGTGACAGTCGTGTTGTCGGTGCGGGCTGTGCCATTGTGGTCGGCGCGTATGCCGGTGCCGTCCGGGAGATCGGAGCTGGTCGGATCCGCCGGAGCTGGGTTCGACGGAGGGGTCAGGCGGGCGGGCGCGACGGACACGGCGGGCGCGGAATCCTCGGAGCCGGTGGTCAGTCGTTCCCGCGGCGTGAAGTCGCCGAACAGCGTGTCCGATCGGCGCGCGGAATCGGTGGTGAAACCGTTGCGCGCGAGACCGTTTCGATCCTGCGGCGGGGAAGTGGTCGCCGTGTCATCGGAGAACGACCAGCGGATCCCGTTGCTGGTGGTGCCCGTGGGGGAAACGTCGTCGGACGTACTCAGCCGGGCGGGAGTTCCGTTGGACAGGGTGTTCTTCGGTGCCGTGTGGGGGAATTGCCCGAATCCGTTGGCGGCATCAGCTTTCGACTCTTCCTCGGAGCGATCGCCGGTCGTTGATCCCGCAGGCGGTTCCGACGGCCGCACCGTCATCGGCGCCGACGGCAGACGCCCACTCTCGGCGTGGGCGATATCGGTCACCGCGAGCCGTGCCGCACCATTCCCGTTGTTGGACAACCCTTCCGGCAGCGGCACATCAAGCACCAGATCGGGCGAACTCACCGCCGGCTTCTTGACCGGTCGAGCCCGCTCGATACCGACATCAGCGCTCACAGTCGGCTGCGCAGCGGTAGTGGTCTGGTCCTCGACCGGCAGCGAGACGCCGGTATCACTGGTCAGCGCCGTCTCGACTGGCGAGTCGACCGCACGGCCGCCGGTCAGCGCCGTCGCGACATTCGCAGCAACGTCAACGCTGCCGGGCAGCGAGGTATCGCCCTCCGACTTCCGGCTGTCGGCCTCCGATGCAGGCACCACCGTCCCGATCACCGCGGGCACCGCAGTACCGTTGCGCGGCGTCGCGATGTCACCCGCCAGGCGCGACACTGCCTCGTTCGACGCCGTCCCGGTGCGGACCGTGCCGACCGCCGCCTCGTTCTTCGACGCGGTCCCGTTCGCGGCGGTCCCGGTGCGTACCGAACCCCTCGCCGCATCTCCATCGGTCGACCCGGTCCCGTTCGACACCGTGCGTACCGGCGCGGACCCCACCTCATCATCGACCGTCGCACCCTCACTGAGCCGCACCGGACGATGACCCGCGCCCGGCAGCCCGTTCCCGTTGCGCCCCACCGCGATCAACGATTCGGTGTCCATCGGAATCGGCTGCCCGAACGGCGACCCACCCTCGGCCACGCCCCGGGCCATCGGCGTAGCGCCCAGTGCGGTGGGGTCACCGAGGTGATCGGTGCTCGGCTTGGCGGGGGAGTGCCGCCGTTCGAGCGGCGGCCGTAAACCCTGCGCATCGCGATCCTGCTGCGGCAGTAAGGGTTCGGCGTCATCGAACCCGTCGGCGGCCCGTTCGGCCGCCTCCGCGGCTTCCCGGACCTCGCGACGGCTGCGCGTGCCCCGCACCGGCCGCGCCGGGTCGCTGTCACCCCCGTCGAGCGCGTCCAGCCGGGAGCTCAGGCGTGAAATGTCCTGTGACGCATGGAATGCCCAGGATTCCAGCCGGTGGATCCGGGTCTTGTCGGGCAGATCCTCGTCTGAGGGGAAGGTGGGCACGTCCTGTTGCACCCGCGCGGCGACGATATCGAGTTTGTCGCTGACTTCGCGCAGCGCCGTGGCGATACCGGCCAGCATCGACCCGATGGATTCGTCGTGCTCAGCGTGGTTCATGCACACCCTACTTCCCGTGGTCGCCCGAGCGTGCCCGCCTCGGCCGCAGCGATCATATCCACCGGGGCAACAGCACGTGATGTGGCGACCGTCTCCGCGACGCGCCGAACCGATTCGTAATCAGGATGAAACGGACAGGCAACTGGCCCGGTCTGTGTATCGAAATGATCAAGATATCAGGGTGATCGTGCGACGTCGGCGCAGTGAAATGGCTTGATATACAAGCAGAGTCGCGTTTGTGATCTCGATCACCGGTCGGTGACGCACCCGAACGCGGGTCAAGGGGGCTGGCGCCGTGTCGGTGCCTGCGGGAACCTGATGTCCAGGACGTGAGCGTGAGCGCACGACGGGTCCCATGGTGAGGGAGTGATGGTGTGAGGACGAAGCGGCGCAGCGACACGCAGGTGGCGTGCGGACGGCGGGCGCTGCTCGACGAACTCGGAATTTCCGAGGGGGGTCGGCGCGCGGTCACCGAGCGCACCGGGTACGGCTGTGGTTGCCCCGAATGCGCGGCGACACAGTGGAATACGCAACGGCTGGAACACTGGATCTGCGGCAGACTCACCGCGGCAGGCGCCGACGAGGCGCAGGTCGACGCCCGGATCGACGATATTCCCGTCGACCTCTACTGGCGTCGCGGCGACCGGCGCTGCGTGGTCGAGGTCCGCAGCGGTCCGCTGGACATCACCGCGGCCCGCGAACACCGGAAACGCTTGCAGGCGGCCGGTATCGACGATGTGCTGTGGATCTGCCCGCAGGGTTTCTGGGTGCCGCTGGTGCCCGCGGTCGGCGTCGCCGATTTCGCCCCCTCGGCCGCGGATTACCGGATCGACCAGGGCATGCTCGCCGCGGGCGCGACCGGTTTCGCCGCCCCGACGCACGACAGCACCGAACTGCGCGACTTCCTCGACGGCTGGGTGAACGGCCGAATCCATTGGGGGCACGCGGATCTCACGACAGGAGGGTGGGCCGAAGTGGGCACCTGGGAACGGCACACCGCGGCGCAGGCCGCGATGATCGAGCATCAGCGCACGGAACTGCGCGACCAACGCGTGGAGCTGGCGGTGTCGCGCCAGGCCGTGCGCGACAAGCAGCGCCTGGTCGGCCGCCTGCACAACCGCATCGACCGGGCGGGTGCCAACGCCGACGCCGAAGCGATCACCCTCGCGGGGTTGCGCAGCGAACTCATGGCTCAGCAGCGGATCGCCGCGGGTCTGCGCGCGACCCTGCGCCGGATGGACCGCACCCTGAATCAGTATCAGTGGTTGGTGTGCTGCGCGATGCTGCTGGTGCTCACGGTGATGGTCGGCGCGATCGTGATGCGCTGAGCCGCATCGGCATTCGATCCCACTGCCAGTCGTTGCGCAGCACGAGTCCGCTCAGGTCGAGCAGGTCCAGACCGGTTTCCGTGGCGACCGCGGCCAGTGACTGCCGGTCGTACGGGCCTTGTTCCAGGTCGGTGGTGAGTCGTTGCTCGAGCGAAGCGTCGACCGACCTGGCCTCGAGCCGACCGGCACCCAGTGCGCTGCCGGTCCACACGAGCCATCCCCAACCGTGTTCGTGAGCGTAGGCGCGGCCGAGTTCGCTCTGAATCCGATTGTGGTGGAACGCTATCCGACCCAGCGGAACAACATCGATGAGTACGGTCCGGCCATCGGTGAGTTGTGCCGCCACGGCCGGATAGTGCACCCGATCCTCGCCGCCGAACTGGTAGGTGAGCGCGGTCGGTTCCTCCTGGAACGCCGCCACCGCCGGGTCGGCGTCCAGGGTGCGCAGTAATCGGGCCACCAGCGCGGAGTCGTAGGCGACGTCGCGACCGGCCTTGGCCAGGTAGAACCGCGCGCGCCCGTCATCGTCGCCGTCGGCCACGCGCGCGGACTCGGTGGGCAACGCGGCCACGGGTCCGTCGAACCACTGCATGTCGTCCAGGGGCAGCGCTTCGATGCCGTCGTCGGGCACGTGCAGTTTGGCCAGGATGCTCGCGGTCTTCTTCTGCCACCCCAGGATTCGTTGCATGACATACCCCGCCACGCGCCGGGCATCGCCTTGCTCGTGCCCGGCCAGCCGCAGCTTCAGATAGGACCACTCCATCGCCACCAGGTCGGTATCGGTGGCATAGGTTTCCGTCAGCAGCATCCGCACCAGCCGCAGATCGCCCGCGTCCAGGGGATAGCGGTGCGCGAACACAGTCGTGCACCGGTGTCCGGTGCGATCGGCTTCGCGCACGATCTGCCCGACAGCCTTCGTATACAGCTGCCGCACCCGATCCCGGGCCAGGTCGTACCGCGCACCGATCCGGGTCAGTGTTTCCGGCCGCTGCCCGCCGATCCCCAGCCGCAATCCCACGATCCGCGCATCACGGGCCGCGCGTTCGGCGTGCTCGGTCAGCAGTTCGCCGACCAGCTCGTCGAGCTCTTCCAGCTCGAAGCTGACATCACCGGCGATATCGTGACCCGGCTCCTTGACGATCTCGGCACTCACCGTGGCGACCTCCCTCGCTGATGCGGTCAGCGTATCGGCAGGTTCCGACAACTAGAGCGAGGCGACGTACTCGCCGTAGAACAGGCACAGTCCCGTGGCCGACGCGATCCCCGCCAGCACCCAGAATCGGATGATCACCGCGGTCTCGGGCCAGTTGTTCAGTTCGAAGTGGTGGTGGAACGGCGCCATCCGGAACAGTCGCGTGTGGGTGGTGCGGAAGACCACGATCTGCAGCACCACGGACATGATCTCCGCGACGAACAGCGCCCCGATCACCACTGCCAGGAGTTCGGTGCGGCTGGTGATCGACAGGCCCGCCAACAGCCCGCCCAGACCCAGCGATCCGGTGTCGCCCATGAAGATCTTGGCCGGCGCCGCGTTCCACCACAGGAACCCGATACAGGCCGCCGCCCCCGCCGCGCTGACCATGGCCAGGTCGCTGGGGTCGCGCACGGTGTAGCAGCCGCGTCCGGGGCTGATCTCGCAGGAGTTGTCGTACTGCCACAGCGTGATCACCACGTACGCGCCGAGCGTCAGGCTCATCGATCCCGCCGCCAGCCCGTCCAGCCCGTCGGTGATGTTGACCGCGTTCGACCAGGCCACCACCAGCAACACGATGAACACCACGAAGAACAGCGACGCGAAGGTGATGGTGCTGATGTCGCGCACGTACGACAGGTTGCGGCTGGCAGGCGTGAGCCCGGTGGCGCCGGGGAACCGCAGCACCAGCACCGCGAACACCACCGCGGCGCCGATCTGCCCGATGTACTTGCCCGCGGCGGTCAGCCCGAGGTTGCGGTGTTTGCGCAGTTTGATCGAATCGTCGAGAAACCCCACCATCCCCAACGCCGACGCCAGCAGCAACACCAGCACTCCCGAAGCGCTGGGTCCCGGTGCGCCCCACAGCAACCCGATCAGATGCGACCCCAGATACCCGGCCCACACCCCCGCCCCGATCGCCAACCCACCCATGGTCGGCGTTCCGCGTTTGGCGTGGTGGCTGGCGGGCCCGTCGATCCGGATCTCCTGCCCGAACCCGCGCCGCGCGAACACTCGAATCAACACCGGCGTCAGCGTGATGGTGACAACCAGCGCGATCCCCGCCGCCAACAGGATCTGCCTCACTGGTTACCTCTCCCTACCGCCGGTTCCGCGCCGGCCCGGCGACGCCGTGTGCCGATACTAGGGGAGCGCACCGTCAAACCGTGCAGACAGTGATCTGGGTTACAGACGCCGCCCAGATCGGCAACGCAAACAAGTCAGGCCCCCTCGAAAGGGGGCCTGACTCGTAGTACGGTGGTGCGCGATACTGGGATTGAACCAGTGACCTCTTCCGTGTCAGGGAAGCGCTCTCCCGCTGAGCTAATCGCGCGAGGTGGAGACGGGAATCGAACCCGTGTGCACGGCTTTGCAGGCCGTTGCCTCACCACTCGGCCACTCCACCGTACAAAGGAGGATGGGGCTAAAGTGCCTTACCTACCTCTCGAGCGGATGACGAGATTCGAACTCGCGACCCTCACCTTGGCAAGGTGATGCGCTACCACTGCGCCACATCCGCATTTACTTCACACTGAGGAGAGCGGCTCTGCCTCTCGGTTTCGCTGCTCTCTGCGGTGCGATGAGAACATTAGCCGACGTTCACCACAGACTACAAATCGCCTGGTAGATGGCCCTAAATGTGAATTACTCCGGTGTTGTTCGGGTCGTCGAGGGCGTTCGGCGGTGATACCTACCTGATACCATCATCAGTATGGCAATGACCTTGAGGCTCAACGATGACGACGACAACGCGTTGACCGCCCAAGCTGCTCGCGAGGGTCGCAGTAAACAAGACCTGGCGCAGGAGGCGATTCACGTGTATCTCACCCGCCGCTCAGACGTGTTCGCGGCGATGCTCAGTGAGGAGATGACACTCCATGCTGACCTGATGGAGCGGCTCAAGTGACAGTCGCCTACCTCGACATCTCTGAACTTCTCACCATCGCTGCAGCTGTGAACGGCACCGACGCGTCGGTCGGCGACTATGGGTTGTTGGCGTCGGCGGCGCATCGACCGCAGGCGACAGTGTTCGGCCAAGACGCCTATCCGACCTTGCACATGAAGGCTGCCGCGCTGCTCCATTCGATCGCCCGCAACCACGCATTGGTTGATGGCAACAAGCGCACTGCCTTCCTCGCTGCCGCGATGATGCTCCGAATCAACGGCGTGCGACTGCGGCCCATGCCGACCGAGCAGGAGATATTGATGAACGAGGTCGCCACGGGCGTCGTCGATGTCACTGAGATTGCCGACCGACTGAAGGCGTGGTCGGCCTGAGTGTCGAGGGCCCCGAACCATAGGTTCACCAGCCGATTTGGTGTCTTACCGGTGCCTCATGCTAATGTTCCATCTCGTTCGAGCGGCCATCAAAACCCGCCCGACACAAAGTTCGGTCCCATAGCTCAGCGGGAGAGCGTCCGCCTCACACGCGGAAGGTCGCTGGTTCGAAACCAGCTGGGACCACATTACACCCCCTGACCTTCGCAGGTCAGGGGGTGTTTTTTGTTTCTATCACAGTTGGAAGACTGGCCGGTTTTCTGTGCGACTTTCGCCCTGATTTACCGCCTGATACCGCGGTTAGGGGCACGCGGGGGGCACGCGGATACGACCCCGGATCGATGGATCGCCTACCCGAGCCGTCCGGATCGGGGCGGCTGGCTGCCGGTCGACCGGCAGCCACTCAGCAGGCGGGAATGCGCGACTGTCCGTCGCGTTCAAATTCCTTGTAGCCATAGAGTTGCTGTATCTGTAACGGTCGGCTGTGTGGTTTGGATGTACCCGCGGAGTATCCGAACTACAGATGAGGTGAGCGCAGGTGCGTCGAACAGTCGGAACGTCGGCTCTGGTGGGGTTTGCTGGGTTGTTCGTCGCCATCGCGGCGGCCGGTGCGGCGGCAGCGCAGCCTTCGTACCCGGCGGAAACGCGGTTACAGGTACCCGGGCTGATCGTTGCTGCCAACCCCGCCAACGGGGCCGCGCTGGTGCAGCCGACGGTGTCGCACGGACACGGCGCGATCTATCCGACACCGGCGGGCCACGGGTACGTCTACACCTGGCAGAACCTGTCCACCGGTGCCTCGGGAACGATCACCGACTGGTCAGCCGATCGCGCCGAAATCATCACCGGACCGGGCCAGATATTGGTCACGGCCACCCTGCCGGGCCTCGGCGGTTTCCAGACGCCGAGCGTCGGAACTTTCTACGTCGCAGGCTGACGAAGATGTTCGGACACGGCAAAGATCTACAGGCGGCCGGTGAGGTGTTCGCGCGCACGCTTCCGGTCGGCCCGGAGTTGGCTGCCGCGGTTACTCGGAGGCTAGCGCGTTAGCAGACCCGCATCGCTCAGATCCTGCGATCAGTGGTGGGTCGCTTCCGCTCGGTCACCCTCGACACCGAAGGTGAGGTCGAGAAGGCGGTCCAGGAGTCCGATCGCGGTCTGTGCGGTGCCGAAACCTTGGAGCATTCCATGGGCGAGGCCGCCGGTTGCCATCGCGATGAGCTCCGCGTCGCGCTCAGGATCGCAGGACGCCGACACATCGTGGGCCTGGTCCCGCCGGAGTTGCTCGGCGACGATCGCAATCAAAGCCCGGGGTGCAGCGAAGGTTTCTTCGGCGGTGATGCCCTGGCCGCAGATCGCTGCCCAGGCGAACGCTCCGAGCACGATGGTTTCCGCGCGGCGCTGGTCATCGAGGGGGAGTAGTTCGGTCAACACCGCTCGGACGGTTTCACGGGGCGTGGCTTCCGCGCCGAGTGCGGTCCATCGCTTCGTGAACCGAGCGCCGGCGTCTTCCATCACCGAGCGATGGGTCGCCAGCAGAAAGTCCCTCTTGGTGCCGAAGTAGTACTGCACGACCCGCACTGAGAATCCGGATTCAGCGGCGACGGTCTGAAAGGTCACCGCGTCAAGTCCACCGGCGACGATCACGCGCCGCACAGCATCGGTGATCTCCCGTCGCCGCAGTTCATGGTCTACCAATCGTGGCATCAGCGCGGTCACCTCGCTGTTGTGGGTCATCGTGGACGCATCAGCCTAGACGGTATACCCATACCGCCTTAAGGGGTACGCTTATACCGGTTAATGCGGTACGGTCATACCGTAAAACGATGAAAGGGAGGGAACACGATGCCGAAGATCGGGCGATTCACCAGTGAGGAAGCGAAGGCGACCTTCCTGAGCGTCTACGACGCCATAGCGGCGAAATGGCCGGTGCCATCGACCACTGTCGACGTCGAAACGTCGTTCGGGACGACACGTGTACGCAAATCCGGGAAGGGGGAAGGCGCGCCGATCATGCTGCTGCCAGGTATCGGCGGCAACGGCCTCGTGTGGTCGCGGTTCATCAAGGATCTGGCACGAGACCACGTCGTATACACCCCCGACGTTATGGGGTGGGCCGGGAAGTGTGTGCAGACAGCACCATTGCGCGACGCGGAAGATATCGCGAAGTGGATGGGCGAGGTGATCGTCGGCCTCGGCGAGGATCGTGTCCATCTGGTCGGAAACTCCCTGGGCTCCTGGCTGGCCGGTGCGACCGGGGTGTACCGCTCCGAGCGTTTGGCGAGCCTGACCTTGTTCGAACCGAGCGCGGCAACATTCGCCAAGCCGCGTTGGAGTCTGCTTTTCAAGTTCATCACGGCGGGCATGCGCCCGACTCCCGAGAAGATGCGGAAGTTCACCAAGTGGTTGATGCCTGGTTACGAGCCCACCGATGAGGAGTTCGCGGGCGCCATGGCGACTATGAAGTTCCGTATGGCGACGCCGTGGGACCGTCCGTTCACCGATGATCAGCTTGCGGCCATCACCGTCCCGACCCTGGTGCTCTTCGGCGCCGAGACCGTCGTCAGCGATCCAGAGCTCGGAGCGGCTCGCGCCCGCAACCATATCCCGCAGGCTGAGGTTCAGATCTATCCCGGTATCGGACACGATCTGTTGTGGGCAAATCCAGACCAGGTGATCCCACGGATCCTGCGCTTTACCGACAGCCATGATCCTGTCCGAGCGAACCGCTCTCGATAGACGGGCGAGCGTGTGAGGCGAGATCCGCCTCACACGCTTACGTGGGCCAACCTTGCGCAACGGGTTCGGTAGGGCCAGGCGCGAGGTCAGAGCCCTAGCGGCGATGGCCTGCCGTTTTCGTTGAATACATGTTGAATAGCGGTCCCGAAGTGACCTGCGCGCCGTCACCGACGTCGGTGCCGATGGCAGTATGCGGGTGTGGGTGATTTCTTCGAACGGGTTGTCGATCTCGAGGTAGCTGCCGTGGACGCGGGCGCGTTGGCGCAGCGAATGGTCGACTGGATGGTGTCGCGCGGGTGGCTCCTTCGGGAAACCTCGGGCGACGCGATGTACAGCCTCCAGGTCGACGAGGGGTATCTCCCGGGCCCGGCTTGGGCGGAGATCGCCAACCACTGGGGCGACGATTGGATCTGCGGGCCGGTGGCGGTCATCGTCGGGCGCAACGCGCACTATTCCGGTCAGGGCGGCATCGAACCTGCGGGCGCCACCTGCCCGCAGTGCGCGGTAACGACCGTGATCATCGACTACCCGCAAGCCTGGGAAGCCGATCCCGCAGTGTGGCAACCCTTTTCGGACGCGATCGACTCCTGGCGAGACTCCGGCGAAGGCGCCGCCCCCTGCACCTTCTGCACCACGAACAGCCCGATCACCACCTGGCAATGGGACGACGGCTTCGCCCTGGGCGCCCTCGCCTTCGACTTCTGGGGCTGGCCACCTCTCACCGACGAATTCATCACCGAATTCACCGCCCGACTCGGCCATCGCATCGAACATCACACCGGCAAGTTCCGAGGCAGCGCGGCTTCTGGTGCGGGGGTATCGAACGCGACACGGTCCGGGTCTCGATTTCAGACCCGGACCGTTTTCTGTGGCGTCATGCGTCAGAGCAGATCACTGTGGTGACCAGTTCCCGCGCATAGCGATGGTGCAGTCGATTCCCAGGATCAGGGAAGGACCTGCGGGACGACGTCCGGGGCGACCGCGCCCACGAGCATGCCGATCAGGGCGCCCTGCAGGGCGGGGCCGAGGGCGCACAGCGGGATGAGGGGGATGCCGACGATGGTGAGGGCGCAGATGGTCGCGCCGATCACTGCTCCGACGACCGCACCCGCGGCCGCGCCGTTGGCCATCGGATTGGGGTTGGCCGCGTTCGGATTCGTGGCGATGTCCTCGAGATCCGCCGCGACCGGAGTGGCGGCCGGGGTGATGGGCTGTTCGGCGACCGCCGCGGCCCACAGCTCGACGACCGGAGCCGTCTCCTGCTGGACCGGAACCAGTTCCTGCGAGGCCGCGACCATCTGGATGACCGGGGCCTGCTGCGGGGCGACGCCCGCGACGTCGGCAGAAGCCGTCCCCGCGCCCGCGAAGGTCACAGCGACCGCCAGGGGCAATGCCGCGATGAGAGCCTGACGGCACAATTTGCCGGTAGTCCGACGCATGATTTTCCTATCCACCTGTACACGCCGTATTCCGTTGGCGTGCTGAACGTTTGCTGTACTGATGACAGCAAAGCAAGTTCTATCCGATCATGGTCGCCGCAACCAAATCCTCGGTCTCGGGCAAATTCATCCGCTGTGGGTGAGGTTTCACGCGGCCCCGGCACCGACAATGGACGCGGCCACCCATCGGGGCCGTGATCTGAGACGGAGGCGCGATGAGTGTGTTGTCCAGTGATCTGCAAACCTTGAGCTACGAGGCGTATGTCTACTTCTACTCGGTGGTGACCATGGATGTCACCCGCCAGCAGCAGACGAACTCCCCGACCGGGTCCACGCCGGGTTTCGGGCCGCCGAACCAGTTTCATCACATGCGCGAATTGCCGGATGTCGATTTCCGCGGGGTCGTACGCCCGAATTTCGACACGCTGTACTCGTCGGCGTGGTTGGACCTCACCCACGGTCCGGTCCAGATTCATATTCCGGACAGTCACGGCCGGTATTACATGATGCCCATGCTCGACGCCTGGACCGACGCGTTCGCCAGTCCGGGGAAGCGAACCACCGGCACCGAGGCGCAGGATTATGTCGTGGTCGGGCCGGACTATCGCGGGCAGTTACCCGCCGGCATCGCGGTGATTCAGGCGCCGACCCCGATCGTGTGGGTGATCGGGCGAACCCAGGCGAACGGCCCCGACGACTACGCGTCGGTCAACGAGTTCCAATCCGGTCTGCGGATCATCGAGCTCGGCGACCGCCCACCCTTTGTCCCCGATCCGGCTCTGGTCGGCGAGATCGAACCGCTGCGCGAGGTCAACGAGATGCCCGCGACGCAGTTCTTCGGCCACGCGGCCACCGTCTTGCGGATGATTCCCCCGCACCGCACCGACTTCTCCATCCTGGCCCGTATCTCGTTGCTGGGTATCGTCGCAGGTCAGGACTTCGACGCGACGCGGTTCTCCGCCGCCGAGCTGGCCGAGATCGAGGCGGGCGTGCGTGCGGCGCGTGCGGATCTGCTCGCCGCGCGCACCACGATGATCCCGCCCGTCGACGGCTGGATGAGCATCCTGTACACCATCGGTGTCTACGGCAACGACTACTTCCGCAGGTCGGCCATCACCCT
Organism: Nocardia sp. NPDC058666; assembly: GCF_042714895.1. NCBI lineage: Bacteria > Bacillati > Actinomycetota > Actinomycetes > Mycobacteriales > Nocardiaceae > Nocardia > Nocardia sp. NPDC058666. Next base: position 403,045 of record NZ_JBHXRY010000004.1, on the reverse strand, counting down.
GCTAGGCCTGGGCGCCAACCCCGCCGAGGACGCGATCTACCCGCTGCTGGTCCGTGACGCGACGGGCAACCCGCTGGTGGGCGACAACGACTACGTGCTGCACTTCGATGCCGGGAAGCTGCCGCCTGTCGCGGCGTTCTGGTCGGTCACGATGTACGACCTCGAAGGCTTCCAGATCGCCAACGAACTGGACCGCTACGCGCTGGGCGACCGAGATCCGCTGAACTACAACGCCGACGGATCGCTGGACATCTACATCTCGCACACGAACCCGGGCCCCGATCGGGTGGCGAACTGGCTGCCCGCGCCCACCGGCCCCCTTGGCATCACATTGCGCCTGTACGCGCCCGACGCCGAGGCCCTGAACGGAACGTGGACGCCGCCGCCGGTGCGCCGAACGTCATGACGGTGACCCGAAACGACCGAGGTGGTCGACAGCTCAGCTGAGGTGACGTTCGGGTTCAGCCCATGGTGACGTGGCGCAGCGATTCCGCTGGGGTCATGCAGTGCTCCTCGTCGAGCGGTCGAGGGTGGTGCGCCGCATCAGCGCGGGTGTTGGTACACGTCGGGGATGCCGTCGCCGTCGTCGTCGCGCGCTTCGGCTTCGTCCAACGCCCGGTAGACCCGGTTGCGGGCGCGAAGCACGACGGTGGCCAGGATCGCCGCGGTCACGGTGCCGAACAGCACGCCGATGCGGACGTGATCGGCGCTGGTGTGGTCACCGGCGAAGGCGAGTTCGCCCACCAGCAGGGACACGGTGAACCCGATGCCGCCCAGCAGGGCCACACCCGCGACATCGATCCAGGCCAGTTCCGAATCCAGTTCCGCGCGGGTGAGTTTCGCGGTGAGATAGGTCGTGGCGGTGATGCCGATCAGCTTGCCCGCGACCAGGCCCGCGATGATGCCGAGGGTCACCTTGTCGCCGAGGGAATCGGTGAGCCCGGTGAGCCCGCCGACGGTGACACCGGCGGCGAAGAACGCGAAAACCGGCACCGCGAAGCCGGTCGACAGCGGCCGGATCGCGTGTTCGAAACGTTCGGCGGGCCCGTGCTCGTCGGGTTCGCCGTGCTTGGCCAGGACCGGGACGGTGAAGCCGAGCAGCACACCCGCCACGGTGGCGTGCACGCCCGACAGATGCACCAGCCACCACGCGACCAGCGCGAGCGGTACCAGCAGCCAGGGGGAACTGATCCGGCGTTGCACAGCGAGCGCGAACAGGGCGATGGGAACGACCGCCGCGGCGAGGAACGGCAGGTCCAACTTGCTGGTGTAGAAGATCGCGATCACGGTGACCGCGAGCAGGTCGTCCACGACGGCGAGGGTGAGCAGGAATGTGCGCAGCGCGGCGGGCAGGTGGGTGTTGATCACCGCCAGCACGGCCAGCGCGAACGCGATATCGGTGGCGGTCGGGATAGCCCAGCCGTCCACCGCGCCGCCACGGTTGATCAGCACATAGATCACCGCCGGGCACACCATGCCACCGATCGCGGCGACCACCGGCAGCGCGGCCCGCCGCGGATCACGCAGGTCACCGGCCACGAACTCGCGTTTGAGTTCCAGACCCACCACGAAGAAGAAGATCGCCAGCAACCCATCGGCCGCCCACTCGCTCAACGACAGGTTCAGATGCAGCGAGGCAGGCCCGATATGGAAGTCGCGCAGCGCCTCATACGCACCCGACCACGGCGTGTTCGCCCAGATCAGCGCGATGATCGCCGCGATGATCAGCAGCACACCACCCACGGTTTCGCGCCGCAGCACCGAGGTGAGCCGTTGGGTTTCGGGCCAGCTGCCGCGAGTGAGGACCGTGCGACGTGTCTTCGACGGCGGTGTCATCGGACCACCGCCGGAAACAGTCGGTCGAGAGAGCCTGAGCTGCGCATCAAGAGCAAGAGTGGTTACCCGTCACCAATCGAACCCCACTCGACGGAGCTCGAGTCGGGGTTGCCGACCAGACTTCCCGGCGCACCTGCCTGTAAAGATGCCTTACCAGCTCACCCACCGCAAACCCGACCCGTCGCCGCCCGACTTCGTCACAGGAGGTTTCACACATGTCAGGGCCGTGCACTCAGGTCAGCTCGGCGAAGCGTTCTACCTCCTCGATGCGGCCGAAACGATCACGGCCGTGCCGGACCGAATGGATTCCGCAAAAGAATGCGCGGGGAGGGACGCCGCCGTCCCTCCCCGGAGGGATCAGTTCAGCTTGCCCAGGCGCAGCAGTACCGTTTCGCCGGTGGCGGCGTCGAGACCGTCGTTATCGGTCACGGCGTAGAGCTCACCGTTGCCAGCGATGGTCAGGCCTTCGACCTTCTCCTGCACCCAACCGTTGGTGGCACGCAGGGCGGGAACCAGGTCACGGACCTCGGTCTTGGGCAGCACCGCGGGCGCGGTTGTGCCGGTGACGCCGGGCGTGGTCGGGATCTGTACGCGGGTAACGGATTTCAGTGCGGCGGCCGGACCGTTGAGCTTGTCGCGTTCGATCAGCAGCAGCGAATCACCGTCGACCACGATCTCGGACAGGCCGATCCAGTCGCCCTTGACGTCGGTGGAGTCGAGTTGGTAGCCGTACCACTGCCATTCGCCGGTCTTCGGGACGAACTTACCGATCCGCGCGACACCCTTGGGGTCGCCCTTCACTTCGCGCTGCACCGCGACCCACACGGTCTCGTCGGCACCGGACCCCTGGACCGCGACACCTTCCAGCCCCTGCTTGCCCAGCCCGGCGGTGATCTCGGCGGGCAGTGCGATCCGCTGCTGCACCGCGCCGTCACCGGCCACGCGGACCAGTTCGTTGCCCGGGCCTTCCTTGCCCTCGACGGCGAGGTAGAAGCCGCCGTCCCTACGAGCGGCCAGGCCTTCGATGTCGAAAGTGACGGGCTTGCCGCCTTCGGTCACCGGAATCTGCTTGTCGATCAACGCGGGCGTGACCGACACGTCCATGCTCAGGATGCGCGACGGGCCGTAGGCGATATCGGACGCGGTGAACAGCCGGTCGGCGGCGGCCGGGTCTGCGCTCAGCGCACCCAGTGCACCCCAGCCGATCGGCGCACCGGCGATATCAGCGGACACCACCGACGGGAACTGCGGCGTTTCCGACCCGGCGAAATCGGCACCGAAGCCGAACATCGAGACCGTGCCGCGCACAAAGCTTTCCGCGGAGTCCTCTTCGGACGAGACCGCGAGCAGGTTGCGCGAGGGGATCGGCAGAATGCCCTCGGGGCCCACACCGGTCGCGAGCACCTGGCGGAACACCGGTGCCTTCACATCCGAAACATCGTATGCCGCAACGAAATTGCTGCGCTCTGAGCCGACGAGCACCACCGGCTTGCCGTTGAGTTCGGTGACCGCGAGACCTTCGGGCTCGGTGCCCTTCTTGCCCGCGCGACCATCGTTGAACAGGCCCACCCGCGTCGCGAGCTGTTCGAAGGAGTTGCCCGCGTCCCAGACCACCTCGCCGGTCTTCGCGTCGAAGATGGTCCAGCCGCGCGTGCCGCCCTTCCAGTCGCCTTCGTTGGCGGTGACCACGTGATCGTCGCCGATCCAGCCGATGGTGTCGGGTTCGCGCGGCTGCGCTTCCAGCTTGCCGGTCTGGTCGATCAGACCGTCCTTCTTGGTATCGACGCCGTCCAGCGCGACCTTGCCCGCCGAGAAGATCTTGCGCACGGTGCCGGTGGCGGCGTCGATGATGGCGATGCCGTTGTTCTCCTGCAGGGTGAGGGCGACCTCGCCGCGGGAGTTGAACGTGACGTACTCCGGCTCGAGATCCTCGGGCGCCGTCAGACCGGCAGCGCGCGCGGCGGCCTCGTCGATGCGCAGTTGCTTGGCGGCCCACTGCTGCGGGGCGCCGGACAGATCGAGCAGCTGCACGAAACCGGTCGGCGGCTGCGGCAGATCGCCCTCCTTGCCGCCGGCCGGGGCGAACTTCTCGTCGCGCTGGTTCTCCATCGCGACGGCGGCGTGCTTGCCGTCTTTGCTGATCGCGATCGAGTCCGGCTGACCGCCGAGATCGATGCTGTGCACCTTCGTGCGATCGCTGATCCGCACCACATCCAGGCGTCCGGACGGTGCGGCGAAGTCACCGCCGCTGCTGTCCACGACCACCAGAACATGTTCTCCCACAACGGCTACCGAGGTGGGCTGGTCATCGGCGTGGCCCAGCTGCGCCAGCGACAACGTGCCCGCGCCCTTGGAGTTCTTCGGGTCACTGAGGTCGAGGAATCCGATGCGCTTGCCGCCGGCATCGGTGTAGATCAGGGTCTTGCCGTCGGCGGTGACCGCGGAGATCTCGGCGGAGGTCTTGTCGTCCGCGGCGGCGTCGGCGGGCCGGTTCTGGAAGATCGGGTACGTGGCCAACCGGTGGTAGCTGGTGGTGGCGTCGCGCTCCCAGCCCGGCGCCGCGGCGGGCCCGGTCGGATCGTCGGATCCGCAGGCGACGGCCAGTACTGCCACCGTCGCGATTGCCGCACCCAGACGCCACTGTCTCATTCCAGCCACACTCAACTCCTAGCCAACGACCTCGTCCCCGCCGATGGGGACCGGGCGATCGTTGCGGAGTCGGGTAGCCGTTCGGTAGCCGTCGAATGAACTGGGGGATGCGAACCGCACTCATCGTGAGGCGAGCCCGCACGCGCGGGATCGCCTCACGAAAGGCTTGTCAGAGGTTGACGCCGAAATCGCGGGCGATGCCTTCCAGGCCCGAGGCGTAACCCTGGCCGATGGCGCGGAACTTCCACTCGGCGCCGTTGCGGTACAGCTCGCCGAAGACCATCGCGGTCTCGGTGGAGGCGTCCTCGGACAGGTCGTAGCGGGCCAGCTCTTCGCCGTTGCTGCGGTCGGTCACGCGGATGTAGGCGTTGCGGACCTGGCCGAACGACTGGCTGCGGGTCACACCGTCGTAGATCGAGACCGGGAACACGATGGACTCGATCGTGGGCGGGGTGGCGGCCAGGTCGACGTTGATGACCTCGTCGTCACCGTCGCCCTCACCGGTCTTGTTGTCACCGGCGTGCTCGATCGCGCCTTCGGGCGACTTCAGGTTGTTGAAGAACACGAAGTGCTTGTCGGAGGCGACCTTCTTGTCCGGGCCCAGGCCGATGGCGCTGGCATCGAGATCGAAGTCGGTTCCGGTGGTGGTCCGCAGGTCCCAGCCCAGGCCTACGGCGACCGCGGTGAGATTCGGCGCCGCCTTGGTCAGCGAGACGTTGCCACCCTTGGACAAACTGACACCCATACAGATTTCCCCTGTCGAATCATCGCGGCACGAAGGGTGCCGACCACTCGAAACTAGCACGTGACACCGACAGTCCCGGCGGGTCGACAAGCGCGCGAACATCCTTGAAAGGCCACCGATTCCGACTCAGGCGGTCGGGCCGTCCATCGATGACCGCAGCCGCCCCAGCAACGTCTGGAACTGTGCCAGTTGGGCCGGTGTGTAGTCGGCCAGGATCGCGTCCTGCGCGGCATTGATCGGACGGAAGAACTCGTCGGCCTGCCGCGCGGCATTCTCGCTGCAGCGCAACGTCACCACGCGGCGATCGGTGTGCTCGCGGCTGCGGATGATGTAGCCGGCTTGCTCGAGCCGGTTGAGCAGGGTGGTCATCGCGCCCGAAGTCAGCGTGATCCGCTTGCTCAGCAGCGCGGGGGACAGCGGTGCGCCCGCCTGTTCCGCGGCGGCGATCTCCATCAGCGCGAACGCGTCGGTGGAGTGCACGCCGAGTGTCTCCGCGAACCGGCGGCCCAATTCGGTGAAGCTCGCGCCGTAGTCGATGAGCCCGGCGGCCAGGCGTTGCCGCTGGACCGCGACATCGTCGGATGTCTGCTTCGCCATGCCGTCCTCTCGTTCGTCGCCGATTGACAACCTACCGTCCCGCATCTACCTTCATCATAAAGTAACTTGATGACGGAGGTAATGTGTCGAACGAAATCGAGACTCCACCGCTGCGGTTGTGGTTGGGGCTGATCGCCGTCTCGCTGGGCGTGGCGCTGATCGTGGTCGACCTGACGATCGTGAACGTGATCCTCGCGCCGATCGTGGATGACCTGGGCATCACGTCGATTCAGGCCCAATGGATCCAGGAGTCCTACGCGATCGTGTTCGCGGCGCTGCTGCTGTTGGCGGGCAGGCTCAGTGACCTGTACGGCGCGCGCAAACTATTTCTGATCGGGTTGGTCGTGTTCGGCGCCACCAGCCTGCTCGCCGCCATGGCGCCCAGCGGTGGCCTGCTGATCGTGGCCCGTTTCCTGCAGGGTGTGGGCGGGGCGATGATCCTGCCGACGTCGCTGGCGCTGGTGAACGCCGCGTTCACCGGAAAGGCGCGCGGGCAGGCGTTCGCGATCTGGGGATCAACGATCGGCGCGGCCGCGGCGGTGGGCCCGTTGCTGGGCGGGTGGCTGGCCGACTTCTCGTGGCGGTGGGCCTTCGGGATCAACATCCCGGCGGTCGCGGTGATCATGGCGGCGGTGCTGATCTATCTTCCCTCCGCGCCGAAGAATGTGGGCCGCGTCGACTGGCTCGGTGCGGTGCTGTCGGCAGTGGGTCTGGGTCTGCTCGCGTTCGCCATGATCGAGGGTCGGCACTACGGGTGGTTGATGGTCACGCAGCCGTTGGGGATCGGGGAATTCGTGTGGCGCAGTGGACCTTCGCCGGTTCTCATGGCGTTCATCGGTGCTGTTGTCGTACTGGTGTTGTTCTGGCGCAGGCAGGCGATGCTCGGTCGCGCCGGCGGCGAACCGTTGGTCGATGTGCGGCTGTTCTCGATCGATTCGTTCCGCAAGGGCAACGTGGTGACGTTGATCGTCGGCCTCGGCGAATTCGGCATCATCGCGGTCCTGCCGCTGTGGTTGCAGTTCGCCCTCGACTACACCGCGCTGCAGGCCGGCCTCGCGCTGGTGCCACTGGCGATCGGTAGTTTCGTCGCCAGCGGCGCGAGTTTCTCACTGACAGCATCGGTTTCGGCCCTGGGGCAGGTCCGGATCGGCTTGCTGCTGGAAGCGGCGGGCCTGGCCCTGCTCGGCCTGTTCGCCGCCGCGGACACCAGCTGGTGGGCGATTGCGGCGGCCCTGTTCGTCTACGGCATCGGCGTCGGCTTCGCCACCGCCCAGGTCACCAACGTAGTGCTCGCCGACGTCCCGACCGACAGCGCGGGCCAAGGCTCGGGAATCCAAAGTGCCGCACGAGAACTCGGCTCAGCCCTGGGGATAGCTGTGCTCACCACCCTCTACTTCAGCACCCTCGGTACCGACCTCCACCACCGCCTCACCGACACAGGCCTGCCCGAATCCGAGGCCGCCCACCTCTCCTCGACCGTCACCGACAGCGCGGGCTCGATAATCCCCACCCTCGCTGAGAACCCCCGAACCCTCCCCCTCGCGGAGGCCGCCCGCGCGGCCATGGCGGCAGGCATCGAGATATCGAGCTACCTGTGCGCCGGTCTGCTCGTAATCGCCTTGGCGACAACGGTATTCGTCGCACCTGCCCGAAACGAACCCGAGTCCGACATTTCTCGCGCCGACGTAGCAACCAGTTGACCGCAGCGGGAGGGGGCGGAGGAGGGGTGGGGGGGGAAGGGGGAGAAGGAGGGGGGGGGGGGGGGGAAAAGAACAAGCACGAACAGAGAACCGAGGACA
>NZ_JBHXRY010000004.1:300285-395409 GCF_042714895.1 Nocardia sp. NPDC058666 | reverse complement strand
GGGCGTGTAGTCGCTTGGGAGAAAGAGGGGTTCGTGGGACCGGCGAGAAGGAAACCAGGTTCCAACGTTCTTGGAGCAGACGGAGAAACAGGGGGATAGAGGGGGCGGGCGAACCGGGGGTGAGAGGCGGACCGGCCGACACGCGAGGATGGTCGGATGCTTATCCGAATCGTCGGGACGCAGCTGCCCGGATCCTCCTGCCGACCGGCGGGAATCGCGTCGGCGTACACGAACATCCATGTCGGGGTGCAACGGAAGAACCGCCCACAGGAGTTGCTGGACCCACAGCGGGGAGACGCCGACACGGTCACCTGGACCGTGGAGTGCACCGTCGACGGCGACGACGTGCGCGGTCCCTACATCCAGGGTCGGCCGGGGGAGAGGTTCCTGTACCTGAGCTGGGGCACCGTCGACGCCGCCGGTACCACCACCATGTTCCGGCGAGCCAAACTCATGTTGGCCGATGTCCCCGCCGAGGTCCTGTCCGCGGCGGCGCAATCAGGCGTGCTCGAGGCGCGAGTGCGCCTGACCGACGCCGCCGGAAACCCGTTGTGCGCCAGAGTGAAACCCGCCTGGATCGACTGGACCGCCACGACCTGAGTGCCACAGTCTTTCGCTGCCCGACCGGCCGGCGCATCGACAGGGGACGCACGATCTCACCGGTGGGGAGTGGGCCGCGGTGAAATCAGCGTCCTCACTAGCATCGATGTAGCGCAAATATCGTTGAAACCAGAGGACGTGTGTTGAGTACCGAACAACTTGATCGCTGGAATGCTCAGGAAGCTGCCGCGGAGGCGATGATTCCGATCATCGGGACCCTGTATCGCAGTAAGGGTGTGACGATTCTGCTGCACAGCCGGTCGCTGGTGAACAAGTCGGTGATCAGCATTTTGCGCACGCATCGGTTCGCGCGGCAGATCGGCGGCGAGGAGCTGTCGGTGGATGAGACGTTGCCGTTTCTGCAGGTGATCAGCCGGTTGGATCTGGGGCCGTGCAAGGTCGATCTGGGGCAGCTGGTGATGGCGTATCACGCTGCGGGGCAGCGGCTTTCGGTCGAGGAGTTCACCACGTCGATGCTGGCGCAGGCCAGTGACGGGAACAAGGCCGTGTCGCAGGGGCCGCGCGATGTGGTGCTCTACGGGTTCGGGCGGATCGGGCGGTTGGTCACTCGGTTGCTCATCGAGAAGGCCGGGTCGGGTAACGGGCTGAGTCTGCGGGCGGTGGTGGTGCGGCGCGGTGGCGACGACGACCTGGCGAAGCGGGCGTCGCTGCTGCGGCGGGACTCGGTGCACGGGCACTTCAACGGCACGATCAAGGTCGACGTCGAGAACGAGACGATCACCGCCAACGGCAACGTCATCAAGTTCATCTACAGCGACGACCCCACCACGATCGACTACACCGCCTACGGCATCGACAACGCGATCCTGATCGACAACACCGGCCGCTGGCGTGACCGCGAAGGCCTGGAACAGCACCTGCGCCCCGGCATCGCCAAGGTCGTGCTCACCGCGCCGGGCAAGGGCGACGTGCCCAATATCGTGCACGGCGTCAACCACCGCGACCTGGACCTGTCGCAGCAGATCTTCTCCTGCGCCTCCTGCACCACCAACGCGATCGTGCCGCCGCTCAAGGCCATCGACGACGAATTCGGCATCGTGCGTGGACATGTCGAGACGGTCCACTCGTTCACCAACGACCAGAACCTCCTCGATAACTACCACAAGGCCGACCGTCGCGGCCGCTCCGCGCCGTTCAACCTGGTGCTCACCGAAACCGGTGCGGCAGAGGCCGTCGCGAAGGCGATGCCGGACTTCAAGGCCAAGATCACCGGCAACTCGATCCGCGTCCCCACCCCCGACGTCTCGGTCGCGATCTTGAACCTGCAGCTGAAGCAGGACACCACCAAAGAAGACGTCCTGGCCTACCTGCGCCAGGTCTCCCTGGCAGGCCCCCTGAGCCGCAACCTCGACTACACCGCCGCCACCGACGCCGTCTCCAGCGACTTCATCGGCTCCCGCGCCGCCTCGATCATCGACGCCAACGCCACCATCGTCGAAGGCGACACCGCGATCCTGTACGTCTGGTACGACAACGAATTCGGCTACTCCTGCCAGGTGGTCCGCACAGTGCAATACATCTCGGGCATCGAATACCCGACCTACCCGCAGTTGGGTGCCGACACCCGCGCCCTGGCCGACGCCCGGTAGCGACACCTCCGCGAGGCGGGCACCTGGTCCGACCAGGTGCCCGGCCGACCGCTTGTCGGGTCGGACATTGTTGTGCATACTGGCCACATGACGACAAGTGGAAAGGGCGTCCTCCGCCCGGGCCGTTGAGCCCCACGCCGGTCATCGAACCGGCAACCCTCCCGCTCGATCATGTCGACGATCCCCGCCTTGCCTTGTGGCTGCGCGTGCGCGAATTCGCTGTCCCGCCCGCCATGATCGACACCGCCACCGCCCGCCGCACCGTCGGCGACTGGGCAGGCGCGTGCGCCGCGGCGCATGTCGACGTCGATCTCGATCTGCGTGCGCTGGCACGAACCCATGGTCGGGAGCTGGCCGCCCGAGTGCGGGCCGATCTGCGCCATCTCGCACCGGATCTGCTGCGCTGGCACCTACCGCGAGTCGCGCCCGACGGGTTGCTCCGGCCGGGGCTGACAATGGTGCTGGCTCGATACGGCACCGCAGGTTACCGACCTGACGGAATGGACGAAAGTGACTGCGCCGGTGCGGGTTCGGTGCACCTGGTGGTTCGCACTCCGCCGACGTGGGCGACCGCCGGGCAGCGGATCAGCCTCGCGCTCTGGGACGCGGACCGACCCGAAGGCGGCCCGAACCTGCACCCACATCCGCGACCGAACCGGCGCTATCGGCTCGACCTGCACCCACATCTGTGGGACGCGCGCCACGCACACCAGCTGCGAATACGGTGTGGGACAGGTCAATTCGTGGCCTCCGAGCTCCCGATGCGGGTGCCCAGCTCGTGTGCGGTGGACCGCTGGGCGGCCGAGGCCGCGATCCTGCTGCGCACCGACCAGTGCGGGTCGGGGTTGGTCGCGGTGCGGTGTGGTGCGCGGAAACGGATCATCCTCGAGATCGGCGAGCACGATCTCGCGCAGTCGGGCCCACCTGCCTTGCGTGTCGCGCAACAGGCCGTTCGCGGCGGCATCTCGGCGCTGCCGGTCCTGCCCGACGCGGCAACCTGGGTGCTGCCCGATCTCGAGCTGATCCGCCGAGGTGCGATCACGCCCGATCGGCTGCATCCGCTGGTCGCCTCGGCGCTCGGCGAAGCCTGCGAGCCGACCGAAACGCCGGGGACCAGACCTGGTGAGCGGCTCGTGGAATGCCGGGGACAGCAGCACCGAATCGGCGTGGTGGACGGCGTGCTCACCGCACTCGATCACGACCCGACCGAAATTCGGCGCGAGGAACTGCTGGTCGCGCTGACCGGCACCCCGATGCCCTGCCTGCAAGCCATCGACCGCACCCATCGCCGCCCTGACTGGCTGGACGTGGTTCGCGAACACCTGGACCACGGCGATATCGCGGGCGCGCTCACCGTCGTCGAGGGCGTGCTCGGCGCCGACGCGGTACTGCGCGACGGACCGCTGCGCACCGAGCTGGAAGCCGCTGTCCGGCAACGGATCACCTATGGCCTGTTCCGCGCCGGGCTGCCCGCGCCCGGTCGCGCCGACAATCCCGTGCGCCGGCTTTCCCGGGCGCAGCGACGCACGCATCCACGCCACGCCGCCTCGCGCTGATCCGTCGACACCGACCGACCTCCGCCACTGTCCGCTGCTCCACGGCTGTGGCAACCAGTCCTGCCCGCGGGACCACCCAAACCTCCTCGACCCCAAGGTGATTCATACATGTCTGTTCACACACTGTGCCCTGCGCGTCTCAGCTCCCAACTCGACCTCGCAGGCGATCTGCTGACTCTGCTCGGCGAGGTTCGCACCGAACCGCGCCCCGACACCCAACTCGACGCGTTGACCCTGGCCGTCGCCGCCGACCTGCCGGTGCTGCTGTGGGGCGAACCGGGCATCGGCAAGACCGCCGCCCTGACCCAACTCGCCGAGTCCCTGGACCTCCCGCTGACCACGGTGATCGCGAGTGTCCATGAGCCGTCGGACTTTTCGGGCCTGCCTATCATCGGCGACGATCCCGCGACCAAGGGTGTCCCGATGGCGCCGCCGGACTGGGCCGTGCGACTGGTACACACCGGTCGCGGCCTGCTGTTCCTCGACGAACTGTCCACCGCCCCGCCGGCCGTGCAAGCCGCACTGTTGCGCGTGGTCCTGGAACGCCGGATCGGCACCCTGCACCTGCCGCCCGGCGTGCGCATCGTCGCCGCCGCCAACCCGCGCTCCTCGGCCGCCGACGGCTGGGAACTGAGCGCACCGCTGGCGAACCGTTTCGTGCACCTGCAGTGGGTGCACAACCACGATGTCGTCGTCCGAGGACTCGGTGGCACATGGCCGCGCGCGACACTGCCGCAGCTCGACCACGAAAAGTTCTCCGAGGCAGTCACTTTCGCCAGACGCGCGGTGTGCACGCTACTGGCAGCCAGGCCGAAACTGGTGCACCAACTGCCCACGACCGAAACCCGCCGTGGCGGAGCGTGGCCGTCGCCGCGAAGCTGGGAGATGACCGTGCGGCTGATCGCCTTCGCCACCGCCTCCGACGCCCGTCGCGACGTGTTGTCCCAACTGATCCGCGGCACCGTCGGCGACGGTGCCGGGTTCGAACTGCTCACCAGTATCGACCGAATGGATCTGCCCGACCCCGAAGTGCTGCTGGCCGACCCGGACGCCGCCGACCTGCCCGAACGCGGCGATCTGCGCCAAGCCGTGCTCGACGCGGTGGTGGCCGCGGTGCGCAAACGCCCGGAGAGATCCCGCTGGGACGCGGCCTGGTCACTGCTGGTCAGGGCCGTGGAAACCGGTGCCCCCGACCTGGTGGTGGTCCCGGCGACCACCCTGGCCACCCTGCGGCGCGACAACTGGGCGATCCCCGCATCGATCGAACAGCTCGGCGCGATGGTGGCGGTAGCGCAGAGCGCCGACCGGGCCGCGGCGCGCGTGGCCGTCGAGGAAGGCCGATGACAGTGACATCGGGCCTGGACCTCGACAAGCTGTATGCCGCACGCCTGCACGCCGTTTCGGCTCGGCCCTACCTCGCGACCGCCCTGTACGCGCTGCACATCGTCGACTCGCTCGCGGTGCGGACCATGGGCGTGGACAAGTACTGGCGGTGCTATGTGTCGCCCGCGTTCGTGGACCACACGCCGGTAGAGGAGCTGGCTTCGATTCTGGTGCACGAGGTTTCGCATCTCCTGCGCGAACACCACGCCCGCAGCGACCGCTACGCCGACACCCATGACCTGTCCGGCCCGGCGGAACGGCTGCGCATGAACATCGCCGCGGATGCCGAAATCAACGATGACGCCTTCGGCGACGGGTTGGTCGTGCCGGACGGCGCCGTCACGCCGGGAACCCTGGGCCTGCTCGCGGGCGCACTCATGGAGGACTACCTGGATCAGTTCACCTTCGCGCGCGGAGCGCAGCAGCTGGGGTGGCTCGATTGTGGCAGCGGCGCAGACGGATCGGCGCGGGAGTGGGACCTGGGCCCCGACGGTGCCGACGGGCTCAGTGAACAGGAACGCGAAGGTGTTCGGTTCCGGGTGGCGCAGGGCATCGTCGGCAATCCGGGCAACGCGCCGCAGGGCTGGCGGCGTTGGGCCGACCAGGCATTGCACCCGCCGCAACCGTGGCGGGACCTGCTGGGAGCCGCTCTGCGCGCGGCCGTTTCGGCCCCCGGTGTCGGTGAGGACTACACCTACGGCCGCCCGGCCCGGCGCAGCGCGAGCTTGCCCGGCGTCGTGCTGCCGAGCCTGCGCCGCACACCCCCGCGCGTGGGCGTGGTCATCGACACCTCCGGCTCGGTCAGCGACGCCGAACTCGGCAGCGCCCTGCTCGAAGTCGCCGCCATCACCCGCGCCGTCGGCGGCCGCCGCGACCTGATCACCGTGTTCTCCTGCGACGCCGCCGCCCACATCGCCTACCCGCTGTGCCAGGCCGAATCCATGTCGCTGATCGGCGGCGGCGGCACCGACCTGCGAACCGGCTTCACCAAGGCCCTGCGCACCCGCCCCGACGTCATCGCGGTCCTGACCGACGGCCAAACCCCCTGGCCCAGCGACCCACCACCGTGCCGAACAATCGTGGGCCTGTTCCGCCGCGCGGATTCCTGGAGCGAGCACAACCCCGACTACATCCCCGGTCGCCCACCCTCCTGGGCCCGCGTGGTCGACATCGGCTGACGTCAGCCGTGTGACCGGTGTCACGGATTGGTGGCGATTCGCCACAAATTGCCCGAAAAGCTTTCCTAGTGCTTGGGAAGTTCTTTACTATTGTCGCGGCCTTCGCGTCATGAGTTCGAAGCTCCACGAAGCCGTTCGCTGTTTCTCTTGCCAGTACATGTTCGACCGATGAACCGGGAGTGCGCTTCCGGCGAAGGAGAATGATGGCTACGAAATCTGTTCTGCGGCATGATGTTCCGGCGTCTGTAGTGGTGTTCTTGGTGGCGCTGCCGTTGTCCATCGGGATCGCGGTGGCCTCGGGGGCGCCGGTGGCCGCCGGGTTGATCGCCGCGGTGGTGGGCGGGGTGGTGGCCGGGTTGTTGGGTGGGTCGCCGTTGCAGGTGAGTGGGCCCGCGGCGGGGCTGACTGTGGTGGTCGCGGAGACGATCGCACAGTTCGGCTGGCGGGCAACATGTTTCATCGTCGCGGCGGCGGGGGTGTTGCAGATTCTGTTCGGGCTCAGTCGGATTGCGCGGGCGGCGTTGGCGGTGGCGCCGGTGGTGGTGCACGCGATGCTGGCCGGGATCGGCATCACCATTGCGCTGCAACAACTTCTGGTGCTGCTGGGTGGGGTGTCGAGTCATTCGAGCCTGGCCAACCTGAGTGCGCTGCCCGCGCAGCTGTCCGCGGCCCGCTGGGGTGATGTGATCGTGGGTGGGGCCGTGATGGTGATCCTGCTGGGGTGGAAGTATCTGCCGGCCAAGGTCAGGGTGGTGCCCGCGCCGCTGGTCGCGATCGTCACCGGTGCCGGGTTGGCGATGGTGTTGCCCACCGATATCGAGCGAATCATGTTGAACGCCTCGCTGTTCGAGTCCATGACCTTGCCGCAGCTTCCGTCGGGGCAGTGGTGGCAGGTGGCGTTCGCGGTGCTCACGATCGCGCTGATCGCCAGCGTGGAAAGCTTGCTCTCGGCGGTGGCCGTGGGGCGGATGCGCGACGGGCAGCGCGCCGATTTCGATCGGGAACTGCTCGGGCAGGGTTGTGCGAACCTGCTGTCGGGGCTGGTCGGCGGGCTGCCGGTCACCGGTGTGATCGTGCGCAGTGCCACCAATGTCCGGGCGGGGGCGCGCACTCGGGCGTCGGCGGTGCTGCACGGGGTGTGGATTCTGGTGTTCTCGGTGGCGCTGGTCGGGGTGGTGGAACAGATTCCGAAGGCGGCGCTGGCGGGGCTGCTCATCGTCATCGGCATGCAGTTGGTGAAACTGGCGCACATCCGGCTCGCGCGACGCACCGGTGACCTGCTGGTCTACGTGGTCACCGTGCTCGGTGTGGTGTTCGCCAACCTCCTGGAAGGCGTGATCATCGGGCTGGGTCTGGCCTTCGCGTTGCTGCTGTGGCGGGTCGTGCGCGTGCACGTGCAGGCCACGCCGCTGCCCGACGGGAACTGGCAGGTTCATATCGACGGGTCGTGCACGTTCCTGGCGCTGCCGAAGATGTCGGCGGAACTGGCGAAGGTGCCCGCCGGCGCCGATGTGCGGGTGGAGATGACCGTGGACTTCCTCGACCATGCCGCGTTCGAGGCGATCGAGGACTGGCAGCGTCAGCACGAAAGCACCGGTGCGCGTGTCGATTTCGTCGAGATCGGGCCCGCCCGGATGGCCGATACCCCGGCCGCGCCGCCCACGCGCGGATTCGTGCGCGCCGCCATCGACGACATGCTGCGCCCGTGGCGGCACCAGAAGTCCGGTGGCCACGCGATGACCGCCGGGATCGCGGCCTTCCATCGCGGGCACGCGCACGTGGTCCGCCCGCACCTGGACGGGATGCACCAGGACCCCGACTCCTTTTTTCTCACCTGCTCGGATTCGCGGATCGTGCCCAATGTGATCACCAACAGCGGACCGGGCGACCTGTTCACCGTGCGCAACGTCGGCAACCTGGTGCCGGTCAGCGGCGACGACTCGGTCGAAGCGGCGTTGACCTTCGCCCTGGATTCCCTGGCGGTGCGCACCGTGGTGGTGTGCGGGCATTCCTCGTGCGGGGCGATGAAGGCGGTCCACAGCGCGGCCGACACCGGCGGCGGCCTGGGTTCCTGGTTGCGGCACGCCGAGCCGACGCTGCAACGGTTCCGCGCGGGTCATCCGGTGGCCGCCGCGGCCAGGGCGGCCGGATACGGCGAGGTGGATCAGTTGAGCATGGTGAATGTGGCCGTGCAGCTCGAGACGCTGGGACGCAACCCCGCCGTTCGTCGCGCGGTGGCCGAACGGGGGCTGGAACTGTCGGGATTGTTCTTCGACATCGCGGGCGCGCGCGTGCTCGAGGTGACCGTCGACGGGGTTCGCGCCATCGACGATCACGCGGCACTCGCGGTCACCGGTTGACGCGGGCGGCGAAAACCCGCTCGTGGGCGGGGGCGAAGCCGTCACGTCGCGACCCGGCGGCGGTCGAACTCGTAGTCTGGAAACCATGACCAGCGATTCGACCGCGGCCGAGCACGTCACCGACAGCGCCGCCACCGCCGAGCCGGGGCGATGGGACGCCGTCAAGGACCGCGGGCGCGCCTTCCGGGCACACATCGCCGCGCGCCCTACCCTCAACCTCGGTTACCGCATCGCCGTGGGCGTGGTCGGTGGGCTGGTGCTGCTGCTGGGGATCGTCGCGATCCCGTATCCGGGACCCGGCTGGGCGCTGGTGTTCGCGGGGTTCGGCATCCTGGCCACCGAGTTCGTCTGGGCCCACCACACCCTGAACTGGGTGCGCGGCAAGTACCGGATCGTCATGGACTGGTACACCTCGCGCGGTTGGTTCATCAAGGTGCTGGGCGCGGTCGCCACCTTCGCCCTCGTCCTGGTGACGCTGTGGCTGCTCGGTACGTTCTCGATGGTCGCAGGGTGGATCGGAGTCGATTGGCCATGGTTGCACAGTCCCCTGATGTCGTGAGCACGGTCGCGGGCCGACTACTCGCCGATCCCGTGTGGGTGTCGGCCCGGATCGCCGAGATGAGTCGGTCGTGGGGCACCGAAACGCCGAGGGTGGGCGGCACGCTGTGGTGGTGCATGGTCGCGTCGGCGCTGGTCGACCAGATCACCACCGCCTACGCATCCGGTCGACCGGCCCCGATCGCGACGTTGGACGGGCTCGAATGCGAGGTTCGTCCCGATGGGGGAGTCGAGCGCGTGCACTTCCGCGGCGAACAGTCGCCCGACGCGGCCGTCGGAACGGCGCTGCGCGAAACGCTGACGACGGTGATTCTGCAGGTAGCGGCCGTGTCCGGCGCCGGAATCCCGGCCCTGTGGGCCATCGTCGCCGACGCGATCGGCAACCGCGCCCTCGACGCCGGTGCCCCCGAGGCAGGCACGAAACTGGCCGCCGAAATCGGCGCGAAACTACCTGCGCCCCGCTTCATCACGGTCGGCACCCGCACCTTTGTGAAACGCATCTCGTGCTGCCTTGTCTACGAGGTCCCCGGCTGCGAAATGTGCACCAGCTGCCCGAAACGCCCATCCGCGGAGCGAACCGCCCTGTTGGCACAGACCTGAAAGATCTTTGCCACCTGGCCAAAAATCCCGAAGACACGGAACAGTAGGATCGTGCGTGCGGGATTTACCCCGCAGCCGCCAAGTCCAAGGAGAACCTCCCCGTGACCACCTCTGCACCCATCAGTCCTGTCGCCGTCGTCCGCGTGCCGGCCGGGACTACCGCGGGCGCAGCGGTTCGCGAAGCGGGGCTGCCGACGAAGGGTCCCGACACCATCGTGGTCGTGCGCGATGTCGACGGTGCGCTCAAGGATCTGTCCTGGACCCCCTCCGAAGACGTCGACGTCGAGGCGGTCGCCGCGAACACCGAGGACGGCCGCAGCGTGATCCGGCACTCGGCCGCGCACGTGCTCGCCCAGGCCGTGCAGCAGGAGTTCCCCGACGCGAAGCTGGGCATCGGTCCGCCGATCAAGGACGGCTTCTACTACGACTTCCAGGTCGACAAGCCGTTCACCCCCGAGGATCTGGCCAAGCTGGAATCGCGGATGAAGAAGATCATCAAAGGCGCGCAACGCTTTTCGCGTCGCGTGGTCGAGGTCGACGATGCCCGTGTCGAACTGGCGAACGAGCCGTTCAAGCTGGAACTGATCAGCGACAAGTCCGGTATCGACGATCCCGAGATCATGGAGGTCGGCGGCAACGAGCTGACCATCTACGACAACCTCGATCCGCGCACCGGTGAGAAGCTGTGGGGCGACCTGTGCCGCGGCCCGCACATCCCCACCACCAAGTTCATCCCCGCGTTCAAGCTGACCCGCTCGTCGGCCGCCTACTGGCGTGGCGACCAGGACCGTGAGGACCTGCAGCGCGTGTACGGCACCGCGTGGGAATCCACCGAGGCCATGGATGCCTACCTGGAACTGCTCGCAGAGGCCGAGCGTCGCGATCACCGCAAGCTGGGCCTCGAGCTGGACCTGTTCTCCTTCCCCGACGAGCTCGGTTCGGGTCTGCCGGTGTTCCACCCCAAGGGCGGCATCATCCGCAAGGAGATGGAGGAGTACTCCCGCCAGCGCCACGTCGAGGCAGGCTACGAGTTCGTCAACACCCCGCACATCACCAAGGGCGCGCTGTTCGAGACCTCCGGGCATCTCGATTGGTACCGCGACGGCATGTTCCCGGCCATGCACCTGGATGCCGAGCTCAACGAAGACGGCACCGTACGCAAGCCCGGCCAGGACTACTACGTCAAGCCGATGAACTGCCCGATGCACAACCTGATCTTCCGGGCACGCGGCCGCTCCTACCGCGAATTGCCGCTGCGGATGTTCGAATTCGGTTCGGTGTACCGCTACGAGAAGTCCGGCGTGATCCACGGCCTGACCCGCGTGCGCGGCATGACCCAGGACGACGCCCACATCTACTGCACCAAAGAGCAGATGCACGCCGAGCTCACCAGCACCCTGCAGTTCGTGCTCGGCCTGCTGAAGGACTACGGCCTCGACGACTTCTACCTCGAGCTGTCCACCAAGGACCCGAAGAAGTACGTGGGTTCGGACGAGCTGTGGGCCGAGGCCACCGAAACCCTCGAAAAGGTCGCCGAGGCTTCCGGTTTGGATCTCGTGCCCGACCCGGGCGGTGCCGCGTTCTACGGCCCGAAGATCTCCGTGCAGGTCAAGGACGCGCTGGGCCGCACCTGGCAGATGTCGACCGTGCAGCTCGACTTCAACCTGCCCGAGCGCTTCGACCTGGAATACACCTCCTCCGACGGCACCAAGCAGCGCCCGGTAATGATCCACCGGGCCCTGTTCGGCTCCATCGAACGCTTCTTCGGCGTGCTCACCGAGCACTACGCCGGCGCGTTTCCCGCCTGGCTGTCGCCGGTGCAGGTCGTGGGCATCCCGGTCGCGGAAAACTTTGCCCCGCACCTGGATTCGGTGATCGAACAGCTGCGTGACGCGGGCGTGCGCGCCCAGGTCGACCGCAGCGACGACCGCATGCAGAAGAAGATCTTCAACCAGACCGCGCAGAAGGTGCCCTTCATGCTGCTGGCCGGCGCGCGCGACGTGGAAGCCGACGCGGTCAGCTTCCGGTTCCGCGACGGCACCCAGGTCAACACCGTGCCGGTCGCCGACGCGATCGCCACCATCACCGCGTGGGTGCGCAACCGGGAGAACGCCTCGCCCACCGCGGAGGGATTCGAGATCGTCAAGGCGTCCTCATGAGCGAGCCCGTGAGCCCCGACGCCGGCTCCATCGTCGACGCCGGGGCGGGGCAACCCGACCGCCTGCAGCGGCTGTGGACCCCGTACCGGATGTCGTACATCACCGGCGAGGTCAAGCCCAAAGACGCGACGGGACATCCGTTCACCGATATTCCCAAGATGTCGGACGAAGACGGCCTGATCATCGCCCGCGGCGAGAATGTTTACGCCGTGCTCAACTTGTACCCGTACAACCCAGGGCACATGATGGTGGTACCTTACCGGCGAGTAGCCGACCTGGAGGACCTCACGCCCGCGGAAAGCGCGGAACTGATGGCCTTCACGCAGCGGGCCATTCGGGTGATGAAGCAGGTCTCGCGGCCTGCCGGATTCAACGTCGGCCTCAATCTCGGTGGTGTGGCCGGTGGTTCGCTCGCCGACCACCTGCACCAGCACATTGTTCCGCGCTGGGGCGGGGATGCGAACTTCATCACCGTGGTCGGCGGCGTGAAGGTGATGCCTCAGTTGTTGCGCGAGACGCGGCAATTGCTGGCGGAGGCGTGGGAGGAATAGAGAACGTGCTCAGCTTCTTCGGCCGCGAGACGTTTGCGAAAGCGACTGCGCCGCTGGGCAAAGCGCTCGTGCGAACGGGGCTCACCCCGGACGCGATGACACTGATCGGCACTGCGGCGACGATCGCCGCCGCGGTGACCCTGTTCCCCTCCGGACACCTGTTCTGGGGAACGTTGGTCATCTGGTTGTTCGTCATGTTCGACATGCTCGACGGAGCGATGGCGCGCGCCCGCGGCGGCGGCACGAAGTACGGCGCGGTTCTCGACGCCACCTGTGACCGGGTGGCCGACGGTGCGATCTTCGGCGGTCTGGCCTGGTGGGCGGTGTATCACGAGGGCAGTAAGTCACTGTTCGCGGTGACATTGGTCGTGCTGGTGACCTCGCAGGTGATCTCGTACGCCAAGGCTCGTGCGGAGGCCAGTGGGCTGTCCGCGGACGGTGGGCTGATCGAACGTCCTGATCGTTTGGTGCTGGTGTTGGTCGGCGCCGGGCTCACCGGTATCGGCGGGCACTGGGGTATCGACTGGCTGACCTGGGCTGTGTATGTGGCCATGTGGGTGCTGGCGGTGCTGAGCATCGTGACGGTGTTCCAACGGGTGTTGGCCGTGCGTAATTCGCCGGGTGCCCGGGTCGTTATTCCGCCCGCTGCGCCGCAGGAGGCTTCGTGAGTCTCAAAGATCAGGCCAGCGACTGGGGATACGCCGCGGGTTGGCGCCTGGTGCGGTCGGCACCGGAAGGGTTGGTGCGCAAGGTTTTCGACCTCGGCGCCGATCGGTCGGTGAAAGACGGCGGCCCGAAACAGTTGCGCCGCAACCTGTCTCGCGTCCTCGGCGTGCCCGCAGAACAGGTGCCCGATGAACTCATGCAGGCGAGTATGCGCTCCTACGCCCGCTACTGGCGTGAAGCGTTCCGGCTGCCGTCGATGGATCACACGAAGATCGACTACTACGTCGGCGGTCTGGAGAATGTCGACGCCGCCCTCGAACAGGGGCGCGGCCTGATCCTGGTGCTGCCGCATTCGGGCAACTGGGACATGGCCGGTGTCTGGTTGGTGCAGCACTATCAAACGTTCACCACCGTGGCCGAACGGCTGAAGCCGGAGTCGCTGTTCGAACGGTTCGTCGCCTATCGCGAGAGCCTCGGTTTCGAGGTCTTCCCGCTCACCGGTGGCGAGGAGCCGCCGTTCGTGGCCCTGGCGGAACGCCTGCGGCAGAACCGGATCGTGTGCCTGATGGGCGAACGCGACCTCACCGGCAAGGGCGTGCCCGTCGACTTCTTCGGCGAACGCACCTGGATGCCCGGCGGTGCCGCCAAACTGGCCATCGAGACCGGGGCCGCACTGGTGCCCGTGCACGGCTGGTTCACCGTCGACGACGACGGCACCGAAGGCTGGGGCCTGAAAGCCGAACCGGCACTGGACGTTTCGGGCGGAGTCGCCGCGGCCACGCAACTGCTGGCCGACCGGTTCGCCGCCAATATCGCCGAGCATCCCGCTGACTGGCACATGCTGCAGCCGCTGTGGGAAGGCGATCTGTCCTCGGAGCGACTGTCGCGGATCACCGCGAAGCAGAGCGGGGGACCGCGGTGAAGATCGGCATGATCTGCCCGTATTCGTTCGACGTCCCCGGCGGCGTGCAGGCCCATGTGGTCGAGCTGGCGCGGGTGTTCATCGAACGCGGGCACAAGGTGAGCGTGCTCGCCCCCGCCTCCGACGACACACCGCTGCCCGATTTCGTCGTCTCGGCGGGTCGCGCGGTCGCGATTCCCTACAACGGGTCCGTGGCGCGCCTGTCCTTCGGGCCCATGGCCTACACGCGGATTCGTCGCTGGATCGACAGCAACGACTTCGACGTGCTGCACATCCACGAACCCAACGCCCCGAGCTTGTCGATGCTGGCGCTCAAGATCGCCGAGGGTCCCATCGTGGCCACCTTCCACACATCGACCACGAAGTCGTTGGTACTCAGCACTTTTCAAGGCGTGCTGCGCCCGTACCACGAGAAGATCAGCGGGCGGATCGCCGTGTCCGAGCTGGCCCGGCGCTGGCAGGTCGAGGCACTGGGGTCCGACGCGGTGGAGATCCCCAACGGGGTCGACGTGTCCGCCTTCGCGCGCGGCGAACCACTCGACGGATACCCGCGTGCGGGCCGCACGGTGCTGTTCCTCGGCCGCTACGACGAACCACGCAAGGGCATGGACGTGCTGCTGGGCGCGCTGCCCGCGCTCATCGACCATCATCCCGACGTGGAGATTCTCATCGTCGGACGCGGTGACGAGGAGCGGTTGCGCCGCGTCGCCGGTGAGCACGCGGGTCACCTGCGCTTCCTCGGCCAGGTCTCCGACGAGGAGAAAGCCGCCGCGCTGCGCAGCGCCGACGTGTACGTCGCACCGAACCTGGGCGGCGAGAGTTTCGGCATCATCCTGATCGAGGCGATGGCCGCCGGCACGCCGGTGGTCGCCAGCGAACTCGATGCCTTCCGGCGCGTATTGCGTGACGGCACAGCGGGTTTGCTCACCCCCATCGGTGACTCCGACGCGCTGGCCACCGCCATCGACCTGTTGCTCACCGACAACGACGCGCGCGAACAGCTCGTGCGCACCGCCACCCAGGTCGTCGCGGAATACGACTGGCCGGTGGTGGCCGAGCAGATCCTGCGCGTGTACGAGACCGTCACCGTCGGCGACAACCGGGTGCGTGCCGCCGGATGATCACTTTCTCCGCGACCACAGTCCTTGTCCTCGGGCTGATCGCACTGCTCGTGCTCGCCCTCGGCGTGTGGGCCTACTCCACCGCCAACCGACTCGACCGGCTGCACGTTCGCTCCGATCAATCCTGGCAGGCCCTCGACGCGGCACTGGCTCGTCGCGCCGTGGTGGCGCGCGCGGTGGCGATGTCGGAGGCGGGACCGGTCAGCGCCGACCCCCGCCGCGCCGAACGGGCCGCGCTGCTGGCCACCCTGGCCGACCGGGCCGAACGCGTCGACCGCAGTGACCGCGAAACCATCGAGAATCAACTGTCCGCCGCGTTGACCCTGGTCGACATCGACCACCTGCGCCCCCAACTGGTCGCCGAACTCGCCGACGCCGAAGCGCGCGTGCTGATCGCGCGCCGCTTCCACAACGACGCCGTGCGCGACACCCTCGCCCTGCGCACCCGCCGATCCGTGCGCGTGCTGCACCTGGGCGGCACCGCGCCGCTGCCGCACTACTTCGAGATCACCGAACGCGCCACCCCCGCCGCGGCCACCGGACTGGTCGTGCACACCACCCGCACCTCGGCGCGCGTGGTCCTGCTCGACGAACAAGACCGCGTGCTGCTGCTGCGCGGGCACGACCCGATGATTCCCGAGATCGCCTTCTGGTTCACCGTCGGCGGCGGCGTGGAACCGGGGGAGAACCTGCGCGACGCCGCGGTCCGCGAAACCTACGAGGAAACCGGCCAACGCATCGACGCGGCCGCCCTGCGCGGACCACTGTGGCGACGTGTCGCGGTGTTCCCGTTCAACGGTGAACTCATCCGCTCCGAAGAACTGTTCTTCACCCTGCGCTGCCCCGGTTTCGAATGGCGGCCCGCCGACCTCACCGCGTTGGAACGTCGCACCATCACCGATCACCGCTGGTGCACCGCCGCCGACATCCGCGCCCTCGACGCCGCCGGTGAAGCGGTCTACCCGTATCACCTCGACGAGCTGCTCGCCGAAGCCGTGACCGCGGCCACCGACGACACCCAGCACGTGGTGCGCTCGATCCGCTGACGGGCGACCACCGGACAAGGCCAGCGGTGGGCTGCGTCCGCATCGCCGCTGGTCGTGACAAGGCCAGTGGTGCTCAACTGGCTATGAAGGCCGAAAACAGGCAGCTCTAGAATCGACGGTGACACGTACCCGAGCGACTTGATTGGCGCCCATGACACAGGAGACAGCCGTGACTACGCCTGAGACCACCAACACCGTCGGCACCGCCCGCGTGAAGCGCGGCATGGCCGAGATGCTCAAGGGTGGCGTGATCATGGATGTGGTCAACGCCGAGCAGGCCAAGATCGCCGAAGACGCCGGCGCCGTGGCCGTGATGGCGCTCGAGCGGGTGCCCGCCGACATCCGCGCGCAGGGTGGCGTGTCGCGGATGAGCGACCCCGACATGATCGACGGCATCATCGAAGCCGTCTCCATCCCGGTCATGGCCAAGGCCCGCATCGGCCACTTCGTCGAAGCGCAGATCCTGCAGAGCCTTGGCGTGGACTACATCGACGAGTCCGAGGTCCTCACCCCCGCCGACTACGCCAACCACATCGACAAGTGGAACTTCACCGTCCCCTTCGTCTGTGGCGCCACCAACCTGGGCGAGGCCCTGCGCCGCATCACCGAAGGCGCGGCCATGATCCGCTCCAAGGGTGAAGCAGGCACCGGCGACGTCTCCAACGCCACCACCCACATGCGCACCATCCGCGGCGAGATCCGCCGCCTGTCCTCGCTGTCCGAAGACGAGCTGTTCGTAGCCGCCAAGGAACTGCAGGCCCCCTACGAGCTGGTCCGCGAGGTCGCCCAGACCGGCAAGCTCCCCGTCGTCATGTTCACCGCGGGCGGCATCGCCACCCCCGCCGACGCCGCCATGATGATGCAGCTGGGCGCCGAAGGCGTGTTCGTCGGCTCCGGCATCTTCAAGTCCGGCAACCCCGAACAGCGCGCCGCCGCCATCGTCAAGGCCACCACCTTCTACGACGACCCGGATGTGCTGGCCAAGGTCTCCCGCGGCCTGGGCGAAGCCATGGTCGGCATCAACGTCGAAGAAATCCCCCAGCCCCACCGCCTCGCCGAACGCGGCTGGTGATCTTTCGCCCGAAGTTGTTCGGGCACTGAGTAACTCAGGTGGGCCCGTCCGTTTCCGGACGGGCCCACCGTCGTCTGCGCTCCTGAGGGCTGGCCGGAGGCTCCTTCGGTGTCGGCGGCCAGGGCTGTGTCGCCGATCACCGCGCCTGTGCTGAATCAGCGACTTCGAGGTTGCAGAACAGCGACTTGGATCCGGTAGATCAGCGGGTTTGTGCTTGCAGAACA
Organism: Nocardia sp. NPDC058666; assembly: GCF_042714895.1. Taxonomy (NCBI): domain Bacteria; kingdom Bacillati; phylum Actinomycetota; class Actinomycetes; order Mycobacteriales; family Nocardiaceae; genus Nocardia; species Nocardia sp. NPDC058666. Next base: position 377,803 of record NZ_JBHXRY010000004.1, on the reverse strand, counting down.
GCGACTTATGCGATGTCATGGTGTCGTGACCTCTGCCGATATCCTGTTCCGACATGCCCTGCCGTGGGCGACTGAGCTCGTCGAATCTTTCCCCGCAGTCGTCATCGAGGGTGCGCGACAGGTAGGGAAGAGCACGCTCGCCACGATGCTCGTCGAAGGCTCGGAACGCCCCGGTCGGTACCTGACTCTGGACGACGACATCATGCGGTCCGCAGCGCAGAACGACCCGCAGGCCTTCGTGAACCAGCTGCCCGACGGGTTGCTGGTCATCGACGAGATCCAGCGTGCCCCGGAACTGCTGTTACCGATCAAGGCGTCCATCGACCGCCACCGCACCCCAGGCCGATTCCTGCTCACTGGGTCGGCTGATCTGCTACGGCTCGAACGGACGCCCGACTCGCTCGCCGGCCGAGCCGTCACGCTGCCACTGCGGACCCTGAGCCAGGGAGAGATCAACGGTCGCGTCGATGACTTCGTGACTCGCTTTCTTGTCGGCGTGGATCCCTTCGGCGTCCGCTCGGCCGTCTCGCGTGTGGACTACGCGAACATCCTCGCCGCAGGTGGGTACCCGGAGGTCTTTCGGCGGTCGCCGCGACTGCGCAGGGCCTGGTTCGACGGCTACGTGGAACGCATCGTCCAGCGAGATGCCCGCGATGTCCGGCGTCTCGTCGATGGCAATCGTTTGGCGACCGTCCTGCGCCTGATCGCGGCAAACCAAGCCGGTGAGGTCGTCCGGGCTCGTCTCTCGCGGGATGCGGATGTCCCCGAGACGACCATGACCGCCTACCTCGATCTCGTCGAGACGCTCTATCTCGTCGAACGGATCCGGCCGTGGACGGGAAACCTCACAACGCGCCAGACCGGCAAGGCCAAAGGGCTCATTACCGACTCCGCGCTCGCGATGCATCTAGCCGGCATCACGGCTGAACGTGCCGCTGCGCTCGTCGGCGGTGGTGAGCTGCTCGGTCCGCTGCTCGAAGGTCTCGTGGTCTCCGAACTGCGCAAGCAGCAGACCTGGAGTGACACCCGGTTCTCTGTCTTCCACTACCGCGAGTCGTCAGGCGTCGAGGTGGACGTCGTCATCGAGTTGGACGACGGTCGGGTTCTCGGCCTCGAGGTGAAGGCGAAGCAGACCTACAAACCCGAGCACTTCCGTGGACTACAGCGGCTTGCCGAGCGCCTGGGTGACAGGTTCGTCGGCGGGATCGTGCTCGGCACCGCAGACCATGGTGTGCGATTCGGCGAGAACCTCGTGGGACTACCTATCTCCTCCTTGTGGGAGCTCTGACCGTGCCGTTACGGCTGGCCCGCTGCATCCTCGGTGTCGGTGGTGAGGGCGTCGGCGTAGTTTTCGGCGTAGCCGAGGATGAGGTGGCGTTGGGTGGGGAGTTGGACGGCTAGTTCGTGCCAGGCGATGGCGGTGGGGGAGCCGTAGAGGTGGGTGAGGTCGGTGACCAGGGCGGCTGCTTGTTCGGGGGTGGGGGCTACCGGGCGGGCGAAGGCCAGTAGGGAGGCGCCGATGGCTATGTGGCGGTAGCCGTGGGTGGTCATGCGGCGGATGACGGTGTGGTTGTCGTAGGTGGACCAGTCGTCGGCGAAATAGCCGTTGGGGATGCCTGCGATGGCCAGGTCGTCGCGGTCCACGGGGACACGTTGGATCAGCACCACGTCGTCGACCACGCGGTCGGGGTTGCGGTTGGCGGCGACCAGGGCGGACAGTTCGTCCTCGGAGGCGTTGCGGGTGTCGCGCAGTGCTTCCCAGGGGATCCGCGCGGACGGGGTGTCCAGCAGGGCGGCGATCCGGGTGACGGCGTTGTTGTCGAAGTGGTGGGAGGCGACGGGGTCGTCGTGGTCGGTGCCGTCGTCGTCGACCAGGCCCAGCGTGGCGTGCATGCTCGTGTACGCGCATTGGCCCAGGTCGTCGAGGGTGCACAGCACGCGCGCGTCGGGATGATCCATGCGGACCAGTTCCACCGCGTCCAGCAGTTGCGCGAAGGTGGTGACGTCGTCGAGCCGGGCAACGGTGTTGGAGTCCAGCCGGTTACGTCGAACGGGTGGTTCGCCCGGCTCGAAAGTCGTCATCTGCACTCCGCCATCCTGGCACGGGCTACGGCGTGTCGAAGTGATCCCGCGCCGCTGGTGGTCTAGGCGGGTCTTGCCCGAGAATTGCTGCCAACTGGGCATACCGTACAGTCGGTCCGTGACCGCGCTCGACTTCTTCTTGCTGGTCGTCGCGGGATTGTTCACCGGTTTGATCGGTTTCGTCACCGGGATGGCCTCGATCGTTTCCTACCCGGCGTTGCTGGCCGTGGGTCTGCCGCCGGTGGCGGCCAATGTCACCAACACGGTCGCCATGGTGGCCGTGGGTGTCGGCGCGACCGCGAACTCCGGGCGCGAACTGACCGGACGCGGGCCCACGCTCGTGCGCTGGGCGGTGTTGTCGGCGGCGGGTGGTGCGCTGGGCGCGCTGGCGTTGGTGGTCGCCCCCGATGACGCGTTCGAGGTGATCGTGCCGTTCCTGGTCGCGCTCGCGTCGCTGGCGCTGCTGGTGCAACCCGTGGTGCGCCGCCACGTCGGCGAGCTCAACGCCCCATGGATCATGCCGCTGGGCATCCTGCTCATCTCCGTCTACGGCGGCTACTTCGGTGCGGGCGCGGGCGTGATCTACCTGTCGATGATGCTGCTGTGCACGTCCGAATCCGTGTGGAGCGCTTCGATTCTCAAGAGTTTCCTGCTCGGCATCGCCAACCTGGTCGCCGCGATCGGCTTCGCGTTCTTCGGGCCGGTGCACTGGGGTGCGGCGCTGGCGTTGGGCGCGGGCGCGCTGGTGGGTGGCTGGTGTGGGCCGCCGGTCGTGAAGGTGATCCCGCCCAGCGTGTTGCGGGTGACGGTCGGCATCTGCGGACTGGGCCTCGCTGTATACCTGGCGAAGTAGGGCATCAGGGTGCGGTGCGGTCCGTACTCTGGAGTCGGTGCACCTTTCGGATAGTGAAATCGCAATCCACGCAACAGAAGTCGCTTCGCAGGTGATTCGCTCGGCGTTCCACGGCCCGCTCGCGCGCTATGCCAAACAGGGCGATGATTTCGCCACGCAGGTCGACATCGCGGCCGAGAACGCCATCCTGGAAGTCCTGGCCACCGCCTGTCCCGGCGACCGGTTCTCCGCCGAGGAATCGGGTGTCACCGGGACGGCTCGCAGTGGGCGGACCTGGTTCATCGATCCACTGTGTGGCACCAGGAATTTCGCGGTCGAGACTGCCTTGGTGGCGGTGAATGTCGCTCTGCGCGAAGGTGATTCGATCACCGCCGCCGCGACCGCCGATCCGTTCGCCGACGAGGTGTTCTGGACCGCGGGGCACGGCGCGTTCCTGCGCGCGGACGGCCGCGACCAGCCGCTGCGCCCGCAACCCGACAGTCACCTCGTCGATATCGATCTGGACAACCCGTTCCCCTGGTCGACGCCCGCGCAACTGTTCGACGCGAAAGGCTTTGCGGGACAGTTCCATCCGCGAGTGCTGTCGACCTCGCTGGCCCTGGCATGGGTCGCGGCCGGCCGCCGCGCCGCCTACATCACCGGCGGCGATCTCCGCGACAGCGTGCATTTCGCCAGCGCGATCGCGATCTGCCAGGCGGCGGGCTGCGTGGTCACGGGCCTTGCCGGACAACCCCTGCACACCGCGCCCCACGGCCTGATCGCCGCCGCCGACAGCGACACCCACGCCCAACTCGTCGACGCGATCGCCGGCCTGAGGCCCGCGACCGGGCAGTAATGCTGGGATACACCACAATCCGACCCAACTCACAGACCCAAGTTGTCTGTGTCTCAGGGTTTCCTCAAAAATGCTGGGTAGCGTCCGGGCCGTGGCATGGAGGCCTGCGCTGTCTGGCGCAGTTCCGGGCCGTCGCCTCCCGGGCGAGAACCGACCCGAAGTAAGGACAGTGAATGATGTTTCGTAGGACCGCACGAGTCGCGATCGCAGGCATGGCCGTGGTTGCCGCGCTCGGTCTGAGCGCGTGCAGCGACGACAAGGGCACCGCCAAGCCCGCACCGAAGACCACCACCGCGGCCCAGGCGCCTGCCTCGGACCTGCCTGCCGTGCCGACCGTCGAGCAGCTCAACGCCCAGCTGTCCACCGCGCTGGACCCGACGGTCCCCAACGACCAGAAGCTGGACTTCGTGCAGGGCATCGAAGCCGATCCCGAACTGCCCAACCGTTTGGCGCAGGCCGTCCAGGAGAACAACGTCACCGTGGTGGTCACCAAGGTGACCTCCTTCGGTGAGAGCGTCACCGCCAACGCCGACTTCGGCCTCAACGGCCAGGTCAACCCGGTCGACGTGCCGTTCGTCGCCGACGCGGGCAAGTGGAAGGTCCAGAAGGTCTGGGCCTGCGGCATGCTCACCAACCTGGGCCAGACCTCGGTCGCCTGCGCCTGATCGTTTCTCGCACGAGCCCCGTTCGGAAGTTTTCGAACGGGGCTTTCGCGTATCCGAACCGAAGCCGGTTCAGCTACGCAACGCCGCCCGATCGGGGTGATCCCAGCGGACCGTCCAGGTTGCCGCTTCGGGGTTTTCGGCGGTGTGGTCGCGTAAGGCAGGCAACGTCCACTGCTGGTCGGTGGGTGTAAGTCGAAGGGCCGCTTGGTCACTCAGTTCCAAGCGAACACTGAGATCGAATTCCAGGCCTCGCCCGAGCAACATCGGACCCGCGAGAACCAGCACCAGATCGGCTTGGGCGGCACGAATCGCCGCCCGCGCCGACCGATCCAGATCCTCGTCCCACAACGCGGGCAACCAGCGACCCTCGGTTCGCATCGAGGTCACGATCTCACGTTCGATCGCCTCGTAGTCGAACCAGGCTGTGCGATAAGACCATTCGTCGTCGCGACCGTATTCCATGCGCAAGGACGCGGGGCGAACGAAATCGTGCACCGACACCACCGCCGCTGAACGGCCGCGATCCGCCAGAACCTCGACGATCTGGCGAGCGAGCTCGACCGGCTGCGCCGCATCGGCCCCGTCGACCGCGACCACTCGCCGTCCCGGCAGGTCGTCGAGCGTGTCGGCGACCAAGCCGGCGAGGGCCCGCGGTGAGGTGGGAGTGAAGGTGGGCATCGGTGGCATCTCAGCACATTTCGGTGCGTCGCGCCGAGCCGGACATACCGCCCGGTCGGCGAGACGATAATCTCGAGCACATGGCGACAATCGAAGAGGCGCTCGCGATCGAGCGGCTGGAGCGCGACATCTTCCGTGGTGCGTCCACGGAATCCCAGCTACCGCGCACCTTCGGCGGCCAGGTGGCCGGGCAGGCGCTGGTCTCGGCGGTCAGCACCGTGGACCCCACCTTCCAGGTGCATTCTCTGCACGGCTACTTCCTGCGACCGGGCAACCCGGAAGAACCCACCGTCTACCTGGTCGAACGCATCCGCGACGGGCGGTCGTTCTGCACGCGGCGCGTCACCGGGGTGCAGGACGGGCAGGCCATCTTCATGATGTCGGCGTCGTTCCATCACGGCGACGAAGGGCCCGAACACCAGGACGTGATGCCCGCGGTCGAAGGCCCCGACAACCTGCCCGACGCCAGCGTGAGCATGAGCCCCGAACGCCTGTGGGCCATGCGCGAATGGGAACACTGGGACATTCGCACGGTCCCGCAGGACCAGGTCGTGGCGCGCGACGGCGCCGTGTCGCCGCAGCAGGTGTGGTTCCGGTACCGGCATCCGCTGCCCGACGACCCGATGTTCCACGTGTGCACGCTGGCCTACATGAGCGATATGACGCTGCTGGGCTCGTCGAAGGTCACCCACCCCGACGAACCCACCCAGAACGCGTCGCTGGACCACGCCATGTGGTTCCTTCGCCCCTTCCGCGCCGACGAATGGCTGCTCTACGACCAGTCGTCGCCCTCGGCCGGCTTCGGTCGCGCGCTGACCGGCGGCAAGATCTGGGACCGCGAAGGCAACCTGGTCGCCGCGGTCGTCCAGGAAGGCCTGATCCGCACGCCCCGGCACAAGTGAGCGTGAGCGCGCCCACACCGACCTCGCTCGTAAGATCGACGGCTGTGAACGCAACCTCGACCCCCACCCGGCCCACCATCGGCGTCCTCGCGCTGCAGGGTGACGTGCGCGAACACGTTGCCGCACTGCAACATTGCGGCGCGAACCCGGTGCTGGTGCGGCGCGAGTCGGAACTGGCGGCCGTGGACGGGCTGGTGCTGCCCGGTGGTGAGTCGACCGCGATCTCCAAGCTGTTGCAGGCGTTCGACCTGCTGGAACCGTTGCGGGCGCGGCTGCGCGACGGGCTGCCCGCGTTCGGGTCCTGCGCGGGCATGATCCTGCTCGCCTCGGAAGTCCTCGACACCCGTGCCGACGCTCAGCACCTGTCCGGTATCGATATGACGGTGCGGCGCAACGCTTTCGGTCGACAGGTCGACTCCTTCGAAACCGACCTGGACTTCACCGGCCTTGACACCCCCGTGCGCGCGGTGTTCATTCGCGCCCCGTGGGTGGAGCGGGTCGGTGACGATGTCGAGGTGCTCGCGCGCGTGCCGCACGGGCCCGCGCAGGGTCGCATCGTGGCCGCCAAGCAGGGCAATGTGGTGGCGACCTCGTTCCATCCCGAGGTCACCGGCGATCTTCGCGTGCACGAACTGTTCGTCGACCTGGTGCGTTGCGCGCGGTGAAAGCCCGCGTCGGCATCCGTGACCGGCGATGAGTAGGCTGGTCCGAGCTTGTCCGGCCGGGCAGACGCGCAACCGACTTGAAGGAAGTAGGGCATGAGCGGCCACTCCAAATGGGCCACCACCAAGCACAAGAAGGCGGGAATCGATGCCAAGCGCGGCAAACTCTTCGCCAAGCTGATCAAGAACATCGAGGTGGCGGCTCGCACTGGTGGTAGTGACCCTGCGGGCAACCCGACGCTGTTCGACGCCATCCAGAAGGCGAAGAAGACGTCGGTCCCCATCGACAACATCGAGCGCGCCCGCAAGCGCGGCGGTGGTGAAGAAGTCGGCGGCGCCGACTGGCAGACGATCATGTACGAGGGCTACGGGCCCAACGGCGTGGCCGTGCTGATCGAGTGCCTCACCGACAACCGCAACCGCGCCGCGGGCGAGGTCCGGTTGGCCATGACCCGCAACGGCGGCAACATGGCCGATCCCGGTTCGGTGTCGTACCTGTTCGGTCGCAAGGGTGTGGTGACCCTCGAGAAGAACGGGCTGTCCGAGGACGACGTGCTCGAGCATGTACTCGATGTCGGCGCCGAAGAGGTCAACGACCTGGGCGATGCCTTCGAGATCATCAGCGAGCCCGGCGATCTGATCGCGGTGCGTTCGGCGCTGCAGGCCGCCAACATCGACTACGACTCCGCGGAGTCCGGTTTCCAGGCGTCGGTGCTGGTCGCGGTGGACGCCGAGGGTGCTCGCAAGGTGTTCAAGCTGGTCGACGCGCTCGAAGACAGCGACGATGTGCAGAACGTGTACACCAACGTCGACATCTCCGACGAAGTCGCCGCGGAACTCGACGACGAGTAGAACCGTCACTTCCGTCGAAACCGCCCCGGCCGTCAATTCGGCTGGGGCGGTTCACGTTTCAGGACGCGCGCTGCTCGTAATAGCCCGACATCGCCGGGTAGTAATCGGCGAAATCCGGCAGCTCGGTGTGCGTGCACGCGGCCACGAACATGTCCGCGTAATACTCCCACCCCGGCCCGACCTGCGGAATCTCCGCCAACTGGTACTCCGACGTCAGGTGATGGACCAGCCGCAACTCGGTGGCCGCCCCGACATCGAGCAAACTCACCTCGAGCCGCCACAGCCCGATCTGATCCGCCGAGGAAATCCCCAGATGCAGCGGCGGCATACAGTCATCGATGCGCATATCCGTCCACGGCTGCCCCTCCTCGAACCGCATCTGCACCCGAATGAGATTCCCGGCCCCCGCCTGCCCCTCCCACGTCCCATACCACCCCACGGTCAGATGCGGATCGGTCAACCGAGCCCACACCTCCTCGATCGGCAACCCCAACGCCCGCGTGATCACCAGATCCCGCCCCTCCGGCGTCACCACGATCTCCCCGGTAGGTATGGCCATCTGCGCTTCTCCCTCACCTCGAACCGCCCCAACCTGACCCCTCGACCGTACCCGCGCTCGAGGTATTCACCGCCGCGGTGGGGGAGGCATAGGTCGTGTTGTTCGGGGGCAGGTAAGGAGGGCGCACAGCTCGCTGCCCGCGACGCGTTGTCCTCAGAAGTGTCTGTGTGCGGTCTCGGGAAGTTCGCCTGATGGGCCGATCTTGCGCAGGATCGCGACAGCGATCTGCCAGAGGCGGTCGGGGTCGATGCTCGCGGCATTGCCGGTCTGCTGTCCGTCTGCCCCGAGGACGAGGTCACCGATCGGGTGACCGTCCGGTGAAGCCTGCCGCACTGTTTTGCTCGCAGCATCGACCAGCACGTGGCCTTCCTCCTTGGAGTCGGTGCCGAAGTCGGACTCCCAGCGGTAGACCGCGGAGCCCGGCCGGCGCCAAATGCCGATTGAGTAAGCCACCGTTTCCCTTTCTCAGCTGTTACTAGACAGCGGAACGTGTCGTACCCCGGTGTCACACTGGCGGCATGACGGAAACCAGTGTGCCGTTTCGGGTTCGGATTGCGATTCGGGTGTCTGATCTCGATGCGCAGTTGCATGTGACGGGGGCTGCCTATCAGCAGTTCGCGGATCATGCGCGGTTCGCGTGTGTGGGGGCGGCGGGGGTTTCGGTGCAGGAGTTGGTGGGGGCGGGGTTCGGGCCGGTGAATCTCGAGTTGAACGTGCGGTATCTGCGGGAGCTTCGCATCGACGACACGGTGGAGGTCGACTGTCGGTGGGAGTGGGGGCAGGGGAAGACCTATCGGGTGGAGCACACGTTGACCAGGGGAGACGGGGAGGTCGCTGCGACGGTGTCGTATGTGGCGGGGATGTTGGATCTGCGGTCTCGCAAGCTGGTCGCGGATCCGGCGGGTGTCTGGGCGAAATACGCCAGTGATCCGACGCTGCTCGGGTTGCCGGCGCGGCCGGGGTGAGGGCCGTGTCGGTGGTCGGTGAGGTGCGGGGGATGCTCTAGACTTTCGAACAACTGTTCGTGTCTTCGAAGGGGTGTTCGGTGCGGGTGATGGGCGTCGATCCGGGGCTCACGCGGTGCGGGCTGAGCATGGTGGACAGTGGGCCGGGGCGGAAGGTGGTCGCCTTGGATGTGGGGGTGGTGCGGACGCCGCCCGAGGCCGAGTTGGCTTTGCGGTTGATGGCGGTGGCTGATGCGGCCGAGGAGTGGATGGACATCCATAAGCCAGAAGCCGTGGCGATCGAGCGGGTGTTCGCGCAGCACAATGTGCGCACGGCGATGGGGACCGCGCAGGCCGGTGGGGTGATCGCGTTGGCGGCGGCGCGGCGGGGGATTCGGGTGGCGTTTCATACGCCCAGTGAGGTGAAAGCGGCGGTCACCGGGAACGGGTCGGCCGATAAAGCGCAGGTCACCGCGATGGTGACGCGGATTCTGGGGTTGCAGGTGGCGCCCAAACCCGCCGATGCCGCCGACGCGCTCGCGCTGGCGATCTGTCATTGTTGGCGGGCGCCGCTGATGGACCGGATGGCCGCGGCGCAGGCACAGGCGGAACAGATCCGTCGCCGCTACGAACAGAAGCTCGCCGAACAACGGAAGGTGGTGCGGCCGTGATCGCGTCGGTACGCGGAGAGGTACTCGAGATCGCGCTCGATCACGTGGTGATCGAGGCCGCCGGCGTCGGGTATCGGCTCAACGCCACCCCGGCCACGCTGGCCGGCCTCACCCGCGGCGAGCAGACACGCCTGTTCACCGCGATGATCGTGCGCGAGGACTCGATGACCCTGTTCGGGTTCGCCGACACCGAAGCGCGCGAACTGTTCGGCCTGCTGCAGACCGTGTCCGGGGTCGGCCCGCGCCTGGCGATGGCGGTGCTGGCCGTGCTCGAACCCGAAGCCCTGCGAAAAGCCCTGGCCGAGAGCAATGTTGCCGCACTGACCCGCGTCCCCGGCATCGGCAAACGCGGTGCCGAACGCATGGTCGTGGAACTGCGCGACAAGGTGAACCAGGTGCCCGTTCCCGCCGGTCCGCCCGGCGCGCAAACCGCGAGTACCCCTGTGCGAGAACAGGTTTCCGAAGCGCTGGTGGGCCTCGGCTTCCCCGCGAAACAGGCCGAACAGGCCGTGGACACCGTGCTCGCCGAACAACCCACCGCCACCACCTCGGTCGCCCTGCGCGCGGCCCTGAGCCTGCTCGGCAAGAACAGGTAGACCGTGGACTCCGATTTCGACACCTTCGACGACGAATCCGACCTCACCGCCCGGCTGCTCAGCACCGACGGTGAAGTCGAGACCGGCCTGCGCCCCACCTCGCTGGACACCTTCATCGGCCAGCCCCGCGTGCGCGAACAGTTGGCCCTGGTCCTGCGCGGCGCCCGCCAACGCGGCGCCACCCCCGACCACGTGCTGCTGTCGGGCCCGCCCGGTCTGGGCAAGACGAGCATGGCGATGATCATCGCGGGCGAACTGGGCACCGCCCTGCGCATCACCTCGGGCCCGGCACTGGAACGCGCGGGCGACCTCGCCGCGATGCTGTCCAACCTGGTCGAAGGCGACGTACTGTTCATCGACGAGATCCACCGCATGGCCCGCCCCGCCGAGGAAATGCTGTACCTGGCCATGGAGGACTTCCGCGTCGACGTGGTGGTCGGCAAGGGCCCGGGCGCGACCTCGATTCCCCTCGACATCGCCCCGTTCACCCTGGTCGGCGCCACCACCCGATCGGGCGCGCTCACCGGCCCGCTGCGCGACCGTTTCGGCTTCACCGGCCACATGGACTTCTACGACCCCGCCGAACTGCTGCAGATCCTCACCCGCTCCGCGCGGATCCTGGGCGTGCAGATCGACCCCGACGCCGCCGCCGAAGTAGCCGGGCGTTCCCGCGGTACGCCCCGCATCGCCAACCGCCTGCTGCGCCGGGTGCGCGACTACGCCGAGGTCAGAGCGGACGGCATGATCACCCACCCCATCGCGATGGCGGCGCTCGAGGTCTACGACGTCGACGAACTGGGCCTGGACCGCCTCGACCGGGCCGTGCTCGGTGCGCTGGTGCGCGGATTCGGCGGCGGACCGGTGGGGGTGTCGACCCTGGCCGTGGCCGTCGGCGAGGAAGCCGCCACCGTGGAAGAGGTGTGCGAACCGTTCCTGGTCCGCGCCGGACTGGTCGCCCGCACACCCCGCGGCCGGGTCGCGACCGCGGGCGCCTGGGAGCATCTGGGCCTGGTCCCGCCCCCGGATCTGGTCATCGGCGCCATCGAAGTGCGGGGTCGCGAACCGCAACCCAGCATCGACCGCCTCGACTGAGGCGCGCCCGCGCCCGACAGGCACCGCACCGCAACGTCGTCTACTGTCGATTCAGTGGCAGTCCTCGAGATGGTGCAGCGGCTTCCTGAGCCGTTGCGTTCCCTGCTTCTCAAGCATCGGGAACTTCTGAAATTCGCCGTCGTCGGCGGTATCACCTGGTTCATCGACACCGGGGTCGTGTACGCGGTGAAACTGACCGTGCTCGGCGACAAGCCCCTGACCGCACGCCTGCTGGGCGCGCTGATAGCGACCATCGCCTCCTACATCCTCAACCGCGAGTGGTCGTTCCGCGCGCGCGGCGGCAGGCAGCGCAGTCACGAAGCGGCACTGTTCTTCACCGTCAGCGCACTGGGCATCGCGGTCACCATGATCCCGCAGGCGATCTCGCTGTACGCGCTGAATCTGCGTGTGCCGCACGTGGATCCGACGACGCAGATGGTCGCGAACTTCATCTCCGGGCAGATCCTGGGCGTGCTGCTGGCGATGGCGTTCCGCTTCTGGGCCTTCCGCCGGTACGTGTTCCCCGACGACCTGCGCGAAGCGGAAATGCACAGCATCCAAGGATAAGGACCGAGATTACCGGCGCTCGGCGTTTTCCAGGGCGGTGATCACGAGGTCGATGAAGGCGTCGACCTCGTCGCGGGAGTAGCCGCGGGTGCCGAGGCGCGTGTCGGTGAACCGCACGCTGCGCACATCCGACGTGGTCAGACTGCCTGGCCCGTTGTGCGCCAGGGTCGCCGCGACCAGGTCGAGGAACGCGTCGACCTCTTCCTCGTGGTACCCGCGCCTGCCCACCGCGGACTGGGTGAACCGCATCCGGTGCACATCATCGGGAGTCAGCATCTGCGCGACATCGTCACCCGAGCGCGCCGCCGGAACGGGGGAGCCGCCCTTCTGCCGGTGCTCGAGTTCGGTGCGCACCCGGTCGAGGAAGTCGTCGACCTGGTCGGCCTGGTACCCGCGCCCACCGAAACGTGGGGCGCCGAAGTGCACGTGACGGATGTCGTCGGCGGTGAGCCCACCCTGTCCGTCCAGGGTCGCCGACACCTTCTCCATGAAGGCGTCGACCTCGTCTGCGTGGTAGCCGCGATGCCCCAGATTCGGCATGGCGAAGTGGGTGCGGCTCACATCGTCGGGCGTCACAGCGGTCATTATTTCAGGATTGCCCTTCTATCCCACGGCTTTTCGTTATCGGACAGTGGCCGCGACACCGTCGATGAACAGCCGCCGCACGGCGTGACTGTACACCGCCATCGCCGCGGGATCGGGGGTGCGCATCCCCGTGACGACCCCGGCCACGATCATGCCCAGTGCTGCCTTGGCGGTGCTGGCGGTGTCGACGTCGGCGCGCAGATAGCCCACGCGCACACCATGTTCGAGGTAGCGCGACATCAGGATCTCGGTGGCGTCGAGCAGGCCGTAGATGCGGTCGGTGAGTTCGTCGTCGATGCCGGTGGCGTGGAACAGCAGCAGCTGCGCGGTGCGTGGATCGTCGAGCAGGACCCGGTTCAACGAGTCGCTGATCCGGTCGATCAGGGCGGCGTATTCGTCCAGGGTGGCGGCACTTTCGGGTTCCATGCCCTGGTCCAGTGAACCGAACACGCGCCCGCTCACCTCGTCGATGACGTGGTCGATGATGTCGCGCTTGTTCGCGAAGTAGCGGTAGAAGGTGCCGTGGCCGATGCCGAGCCGGGTGGCGATGTCGGCGATTCCGGTGGCGTGATAGCCCTTCTCGGCGAAGCAGTCGAACGCGGTATCGATGATCTCCCTGCGCAATTCGGCCTTGCGCTGCTCGATTCGCGAGGGTGGCTTCGTCACATTGACGATGTTACAGTCGCCGTAAGCAGAATGACATGTCATTCTGACGCTGATTGTGGAGGTTCGACGTGGCACCTCAGCTCGACGCTGTCGTGGTCGGGGCGGGTTTCGGCGGCATCGGTGCCGCTATCGAACTCGACCGGCTGGGCTTGCGTGATTTCGTCATTCTGGAGCGCGAAAGCGACCTGGGCGGCACCTGGCATGTGAACAGGTATCCCGGCCTTGCGGTCGACATCGCCTCGGTGACGTATTCGTATTCCTTCGAACCCAACCCCCGGTGGTCCCGACTGTTCGCGCCGGGCGCGGAACTGAAGGAATACGCCGAGCACGTGGCCGACAAGTACGGTCTGCGCGCGCGGATGCGGTTCGACACCGTCGTGGACAGCGCGCGCTGGGACGACGACGACCAGCAGTGGGAGGTGTCGATAGCGGGCGGTGAAACGCTGACCGCGCGCTACCTGCTCACCGCGACCGGCTTCCTGTCCCAGCCCTACACCCCGCCGTTCCCCGGCATCGAGTCCTTCGCGGGCAAGATCATCCACACCACCGACTGGGACGCCGACTACGACCTGACCGGTCGCAAGGCCGCCATCATCGGCACCGGTGCCACCGCGGTGCAGTTGGTGCCGGAGGTCGCGGCGAAGGTCGACGAGCTGACGGTGTTCCAGCGCACCCCGATCTGGGTGGTGCCCAAGGTCGACGCCCCGATTCCCGATGTGGTCCAGAAGATGTTCGCCACGGTTCCGCTGACGCAGAAGGCCGCGCGGCTGGCCAATACCGCGATGCTCGAGGCGCTGATGGTCGTCGGGGTGCTGCATTACAAGCAGGCCAAACCGCTCAACACCGCCGCCGCGCTGCTGGCCAAGGCGCACCTGTTCGCGCAGGTGCGCGACCGGGAGACCAGGGACAAGCTCACGCCGCACTACGACTTCGGCTGCAAGCGACCCACGTTCTCCAACACGTACTTCGCCGCGTTCAACCAGCCGCACGTCCACCTGGAAACGAACTCGATCGACCACCTCGAACCCGACGGCATCGTCACCACCGACGGCCACAAAACCGAGATCGACACCCTGCTGCTGGCCACCGGCTTCAACCTGTGGGACGTGAACTTCCCGGCCATCGAGATCGTCGGCCGTGACGGCGTGAATCTGGGAAAGTTCTGGCGCGACAACCGCTTTCAGGCCTACGAGGGCATCACCGTGCCGCACTTCCCCAACTTCATCAGCCTCAACAGTCCCTACTCCTACAGCGGGCTGTCGTACTTCACCACCATCGAAGCCCAGATGAAGCACATGGGCCGGTTGTTCACCGAACTGTTCCGACGCGGCGAGCACACCTTCGAGGTCACCGAAGACGCCAATGCGCAGTTCCTCGACCGGATGACCGAGAAGCTGGGCTCGTCGGTGTTCTACGGCGGCGACTGCGCCACCTCGCGCAGCTACTACTTCAACCAACACGGTGAAGCGGCCCTGCTGCGCCCCACCAGCACCGCCTCCGCGCACCGCGAAGCCGTGTCGTTCCCGCTCGACGATTACACCTACGGCCGGGCCGAATGAGACCCGATTCACGCGCGCGTCGGTGGTCGGTGTGTCGCCGCGACGGGGAACTGGCAGACTGTGGGACGTACTTGCACGTCCACCACTGACTAGGGACTGACTTCGACGATGGACTTCCTCTTTCCGCTGCTGATCCTGGCCCTGCTCGTGCCGATGTTCTTCGGTATCCGCAAACAGAAGCGGGAGGCCGAGAAGGTCTCGACCCTGCAGGACAGCCTGAAGGTCGGTGACCGGGTGATCACCACCTCGGGTCTGTACGGCACCATCGTCGACACCGACGAGACCACCGTCGACCTGGAGATCGCCGAAGAGGTCGTGACCACCTGGCTGCGTCAGGCGATCCGCGAAGTGCGCGTCGACGACACCACCGCCGACGAGACCACCGTCGACGGTGCGCACGAAGCCATCGACGCCCCCGTCGTCGAGGAAGCCGTGGAGCAGACCGAGACCCGGCTGACCAAGGACTGACCAGTCCCTTTCCCCGCCCGGACGCGCTCTTGCGTTCCGGGCCGGGCACCGTTGTGCCCACCGATCCAGCCTCGACTTCCGCCTAGGAGATGACCTGCTGTGCCACCTTCCTCCCAAGGATCGGCGCATCCGTTCCGGTTGCTCGGTGTATACGCCGCGCTGCTGGCCGTGATCTACGCGCTGGTGTTCTTCACCGGTGACCATTCCCCGTCGGCCAAGCTCGGCATCGACCTGCAGGGCGGTACCCGCGTCACGTTGACCGCGCGTACCCCCGACGGCAACAAGCCGAGCCAGGAGAGCCTGAAGAAGGCGCAGGAGATCATCGAGGCCCGTGTCAACGGTCTCGGCGTCTCCGGCTCCGAAGTGGTCATCGACGGTGACAATCTGGTCATCACGGTGCCCGGCGACGACAGCCAGCAGGCACGCGCGCTGGCCACCACCGCCAAGCTCTACATCCGCCCGGTGCTGTTCGCGACCCAGCCGCAGGCAGGCGGAGCGACTCCGCCCGCGCAGCCGGGTGGCACCGCACCGCCGGCCACCGACGCGCCGGCACCCGCGCCGGGTGAATCGACTCAGCCCACCCCGGGCGAGGCGACCCCGCCCGCGGACGCTCCGGTCACCCCGGCGCCGCAGTCGCGCGTGTTCCCCGCGCAGGCACCGCCAACGCCTACTCCGGCTCCCGGTGATCTGACGTTCCAGCAGCAGCAGGCCAAGGAGATCGCCGACGCCAAGGCGCTGCGGCAGAGCACCGACCAGCAGGTCCAGCAGATCGCCGTGACGGCGATGGACTGCACCAAGCCCGACCCGCTGGCCGGTAACGACGACCCGGCCCTGCCGCTGGTCACCTGCTCGCAGGACGGCACCGAGGTATTTTTGCTCGGTCCCAGCCGCATCGACGGCCAGGAGATCTCCGATGCGAAGTACCAGTTGGAATCGGCCAAGCACGCGGTGAATATCTCGTTCAAGTCGGCCGGTGGTGAGATCTGGGGTCAGCTCACCACGGAGTACCTGAACAAGCGAGTCGCCTTCGTACTGGATTCGAGCGTGGTCAGCGCGCCGCAGGTGCTGTCGGGTGGGCAATACACCGGATCCACCCAGATCACGGGTCAGTTCACCCCCGACAGCGCGAAGGAGCTGGCCAACACCCTCAAGTACGGTTCGCTGCCGCTGTCGTTCCAGACCTCCGAAGCCGAGACCGTCTCGGCGACGCTGGGCCTGTCCTCGCTGAAGGCGGGCCTGCTCGCCGGTGCCATCGGCCTGATCGCGGTGCTCATGTACTGCCTGCTGGTGTATCGGATGCTGGGCCTGCTGGCCGGGTTCTCGCTGATCGCGGCCGGTGTCGCGGTCTACGGCATCATCGTGCTGCTGGGCCGCTGGATCGGGTTCACCCTCGACCTGGCCGGTATCGCCGGTCTGATCATCGGTATCGGTCTGACCGCGGACTCGTTCGTGGTGTTCTTCGAACGCATCAAGGACGAGATGCGCGAGGGCCGCAGCTTCCGCTCGGCCGTGCCGCGCGGTTGGGCCCGCGCCCAGCGCACCAACCTGTCGGGTAAGACCGTCAGTTTGATCGCCTCGGTCGTGCTGTACCTGCTCGCCGCCGGTCAGGTGAAGGGCTTCGCCTTCACCCTCGGTATCACCACCGTCCTCGACGTGATCGTGCTCTACCTGGTCACCGCCCCGCTGATGATGCTCGCCGCGCGTTCGCCGTTCTGGGCGAAACCGTCGGTGAACGGTCTCGGCTCGGTCCAGCAGATCGCCAGGGAACGCGGCCATGCCCGGCCGAAGGAGATGTCACGATGAGCAACGACAAGCCCACCGAGGAATCGGTGAACCTGGACAAAGACGAGTCGCCGGCGGGCCCGAAACACGGGTTCTTCGAACGTCTCTACACCGGCACCGGTGGCTTCCCCATCGTCAGCAGGCGCAAGTTCTTCTACACGATGTCGGCGGTGCTGCTGCTGATCTCGCTGCTGAGCATCGCGGTGCGCGGCTTCACCCTCGGGATCGACTTCGAGGGCGGCTCGCGCATCCAGATCCCGGCCGCGGACAACGTCAGCACCCAGCAGGTGGAAGACGTCTACGCGCAGACGCTGGGCCACGGACCCGTCGCGGTGCAGAAGGTCGGCTCCGGCGCCTCGGCCACCATTCAGGTGCGCTCGGAGACCCTGGACCTGAACCAGACCGAACAGGTCCAGTCGGCGCTGTTCGACAAGTTCCAGCCCAAGGACTCGTCGGGTCAGGTCACCCGCAACGCCATCAGCATCGCCGAGATCAGCGAGACCTGGGGCGGGCAGATCACCAAGAAGGCGCTGATCGCGCTGGCGGTGTTCGTGCTGTTGACCATGGTCTACATCGCCATCCGCTTCGAACGAGACATGTCGATCGCGGCGATCGTGTCGCTGTTCTTCAACCTGTTCGTGACCGCGGGTATCTACTCGCTGGTCGGGTTCGAGGTGACACCCGCGGCGGTGATCGGCCTGCTCACGATTCTGGGTTACGTGCTGTACGACAACGTGGTGGTCTTCGACAAGGTCGAGGAGAACACCCGCGGCGTGCTGCACCTGAACAAACGCACCTACGCCGAACAGGCCAACCTGGCCGCCAACCAGACGTTGATGCGCTCGATCAGCACCACGATCATCGGTATCCTGCCGATCATCGGCATGCTGGTGATCGCGGTCTGGCTGCTGGGTGTGGGCACCCTGAAGGACCTCGCGCTGGTGCAGCTGGTGGGCATGATCGTGGGCGCCTACTCCTCGATCTTCCTCGCCGTTCCGGTGCTGGTGTCGATCAAGGAACGCTGGGGTCCGGTGGCCGCGCACACCAAGAAGGTCCTGGCCAAACGTGCCGGGGTCGGTGAGCCCGCGCGGGTTCCGGTGGGTGCGGGTGCGCGTTCGCGTGGGACCGGTTCGGGCGCACCGCGACCGGGCTCGCGGCCGACCGGGAAGCGTCAACAGCGAAGGCACTGACACACGAGCAGGGGATCTCATCATGCGACGCAGCACGATTCGATTGATCACCGTGCTGGCCACCGCGGCGGTCACCACCTCCGTGGTGGCCGGCTGCTCGACCAAGAACCAGGTGCCCTCCATCGGGTACGCGGTCGACGCGGCGGTGGCCAGCTACAACGGCGCCAGCACACTGGGCGCCGGTAGCGGCACCGCGGCGGTGTTCGGTCGCGTGCTGACCGGGTTCTTCTACACCGGACCCGACGGTCAGCAGGTGGCCGACACCGACTTCGGCACGGCCAAGGAAGTGCCGGGCGAGGCCCAGACGGTGCAGTACCGGCTCAACCCGGACGGGGTGTACTCCGACGGGGTGAAGACCTCCTGCGACGATCTGGTGCTGGCCTGGTCGGCCCGCTCGGGCAAGTTCACCCGTCCTGGTGATCGTGGGCCGCTGCCGTTGTTCGACGCGGCGAGCACCACGGGCTACGACGAGATCGAGCGGATCGACTGCCAGCCCGGATCGCGCGACGCCACGGTGGTGTTCCGGCCGGGCAAGCACTACCTGCCGTGGCGCACTCTGTTCAGCGCGACCGAGGTGATGCCCGCGCACGTGGTGGCGCAGGCGGTCGGCGTGCCGAATGTGGTGGGCGCCTTGCAATCCGGCGACGAGGCGGTGATCGGCCGGATCGCCGATTTCTGGAACAGCGGCTGGACCATCGGGTCCGGTGCGTTGGACCTGACCAAGTTCCCGTCGTCGGGGCCGTACCGGATCGAATCCTTCGGTGCCAAGGACGGTTTGGTGCTGGTGGCCAATGAGAAGTGGTGGGGTGACGCGCCCGAGACCAAGCGGATCGTGGTGTGGCCCAAGGGAACCGACTTCGCCGCCAAGGCGAAGGAGAACGCCCTGGGCGTAGTGGATCTGGGGGCCGGGTCGGTCGCGGATCTGAAGCTGGACGGGTTCGACGAGCAGACCGTGGCCAGTCGCGGTGCCGAGCAGCTCGTGCTCGCCACCGGCGGGGTGTTCTCGCGGGTGGAGGTTCGCCGGGCGTTCGCGCAGTGTGTGCCGCGGCAGGCGCTGTTCGACACCCTCGGTAAGGCGGGCGAACCGCCGACGCATGGGCTCGGTGCCGGTGTGTTGAATTCGCGTGTGGTGCAGCAGGATTCGCTGTACTACCCGGCAGTTGTGGGTGGGGCGGACCGGTATCTCGGTGCCGATATCGCCGCGGCCACCGCGACGTTGGCCTCGTCGGGAACGGCGCAGCCGACGGTGCGGATCGGTTACCAGGGGCCGGATGCGCGCCGTGCGCAGACGGTCGCCATGATCGCCGACTCCTGCCGTGGGGCGGGGATCACCGTGGTCGACGCGGGTGCACCCGACTTCACGCCGGGCAAGCTGCGCGAGGGTGCGGTCGACGCGGTGCTCGGTGGCACCGGGGCGGTGCCGGGGCCCGCGGGGTCCAGTGCCGGTGTGCCCGCGGTGTCGGCGTTGCGGGCCGGTAGCGGACTCGATTTCGGTGGCTTCGCTAACGGTCGCTACGATGCGATCACCGATCAGCTGGCGGGCGAGACCAACTCGACCACGACGCTGAACCTGCTGACCGAGGCCGAAAACCTGCTGTGGGCGCAACTTCCGAGCATTCCGTTGTTCGCGACACCGCGCGTCATCGCCTTCGGCACCGGCATGGAGAACGGGATCGCCGGGCCGACACAGGCCGGTACCGGCTGGAATATGGATCGCTGGGTGTTGCAGCGATGACAGGTGAGGGAAGAGAGTCGATGAGCAAGCACGCGGTGGCCGAGTCCGGTGACCAGGCCAATGAGCGCACCGCTGTAGCGGCCGAGGCGGTCGAGCGGCTGACTCGCTGGCACGACGACTTCCCCACGCCGGGAGTGCGTTTCGCCGATCTCACCCCGGTCTTCGCCGACGCGGTCGGGTTCCGCGCGGTCATCGACTGCTTCGCCGCCATCGCCCCCGACGCCGACCTGGTCGCCGGTGTCGACGCGCGCGGGTTCCTGCTCGGCGCGGGGGTGGCCGCGACGCTGGGCACCGGCGTGCTGGCCATCCGCAAGGGCGGCAAGCTGCCGCCGCCGGTCGTGTCGCGCGAGTACAACCTCGAATACGGTTCCGCCGCACTGGAAATCCCGGCCAACGGGGTCGAGCTCGAGGGCAAGCGGATCCTGCTTCTCGACGACGTGCTCGCCACCGGTGGCACCTTGGCCGCCGCGGCCGCGCTGTTCACCGAGGTCGGTGCCGTGGTGGTCGCGGCCGCGGTGGTCATGGAGCTCGAGTTCCTGAAGGGGCGCGAGCACCAGGGTGACTACCCGGTGACCTCGATCGTCAAGCTCTGACTCAGCGAGCCGCCCGCCACATCGGCCACAGCTTCGGGCCGCCGTCGGGAAGTTGCAGTTCGCCGGTCACGGTGAAACCGAAGCGTTCGTAGTACGGGACGTTGACGGGGTTGCTGGATTCCAGGTAGGCGGCGGCGTGTTCGGCATCCACGCGGTCGAGTCGACTGTGCAGCAGGGCGTGCGCGTAGCCGCGGCCGCGCACGTCGGGGGCGGTGCCCAGCATCGCCAGGTACCAATGCGGTTCGGTGGGATGGTTCTTCTTCAGCAGGTCACCGACCTGTTTGCCGGCCAGGGCGCGGCGGCCGAACGCGCGCCAGATGCCGGGCAGGGTGCGCAGTTCGGTCAGCGTCGCCGGGTCGGGATGGTTCGGCGGAGTCCACAGTGCCGCGGCGCCGACGGTGCCGTCGCCGCGTAACGCCAGGTCCGAGGCGTGCACGGGGAAGAACAGGTGCCGCGCCATCGTGGCGAAAAACCTCGGCAGGCCGGCCGCTCGACGGTCCGGGTCGGGCAGGATCCAGCTCATCACGGGGTCGTGCTGGAACGCTTCCGCCAGCGTCGCAGCGGCCGCATCGATGTCGTTTCCAGCGGCTTCGCGCACCACGATCGTGTTCGACATCGCACTCCTTCGATCATGGTGCGCCCGGTTCGCGGCGCCTCGCGTCCAGGCTAGCGGTTCCATGACGGGGCTCACATGACCGAAAAAGGGGTGGCGCGTCGGGGCGGATCGGTGTTATCAATAGAGAGTCTTGTTCCCGGCGATCGGAGTTCTGCGTTGATTTCTTGAGGCTGCCTTTCGGACGGTCCGCATTCTGCGCACCGTGTATCCGTCGCACCTCCAGGGGATCCGCATGACCTCTCTTTCTTTTTCCGATCTCACTTTTCACTGGCCGGATGGTACGCCCGTATTCGACGGGCTCGATGCTGTTGTCGGCCCCGGTCAGATCGGCCTCGTCGGCGCCAACGGTGCCGGAAAATCTACGCTGCTGCGGCTGGTCGCCGGTGAGTTGAAGCCCGTGCGCGGGTCGATCAGTGTGCCCGGCGACATCGGGTACCTGCGTCAAGATCTGGGTATGCGCGCTGGTCAGCGCGTCGACGCGCTGCTCGGGATCGCGTACCTGCGGGCCGCGTTGCACCGCATCGAGAACGGCACCGGCGAACCGGCCGACTTCGACACCGTCGGCGTGCACTGGCAGGTCGAAGACGAGGCGATCGCGTTGCTCGGCAAGCTCGGACTCGACTACGTCGCCGGGTCCGTCGCCGACCTCGACCGCACACTCGACACCCTGTCGGGCGGCGAAACCGTGCTGCTCGGCCTGGTCGCGGAACTGCTGCGCGAACCCGACGTGCTGCTGCTGGACGAGCCGACCAACAACCTCGACACGGTGGCACGTCGACGGCTCTACGACGTGATCCGCCAGTTCCCCGGCACCGTGCTGGTGGTCAGCCACGACCGGGAACTGCTCGACCGCATGGACGGGATCGCCGAGCTCCGGGCAGGCGAGATCCGGCTGTTCGGCGGCAACTACAGCGAATACGAACGCATCATCGATGCCGAACAGGAGGCAGCACAGGCAGCAGTACGCGACGCACGCAGCGATGTGCGTAAACAGGCACGCGAGCTCGAGGCGACCCGGATCAAACTGGATCGTCGAAAGCGCTACGGGCAGAAGATGTTCGACACCAAACGCGAGCCGAAGATCGTGATGGGTATGCGCAAACGCAGCGCCGAGGTGTCGGCGGGCAAACTGCGCAACTCGCACATCGACAAACTCGACACTGCCCGCGAAACACTGGACCACGCCGAGGAATTGGTGCGCGCGGACCGCGAGATCCGGGTCGACCTCCCGGGCACCCGCCTGTATCCCGGACAGGACGTCATCGCACTGGACCAGGTGCGCCTGGCCAACGGTCCGGTGGTGGACCTGCGCGTGAGCGGCCCCGAACGCATCGCGCTCACCGGCCGCAACGGGTCAGGAAAAACGACCCTGCTGCGTCGAATCGTCGCCGAACAACCGAAGGTGGCCTGGCGACTGCTCCCGCAACGCCTGGACGTATTCGATGAAACCCGAACAGTTTTCGACAATGTCGCCGACGCCGCACCCCACGCGTCAGCCGAACAGATCCGAGGTCAACTGGCCCGGTTCCTCTTCCGAGGCACCGACGCCGACGTCACCGCCGCGGCCCTGTCCGGCGGCGAACGCCTCCGAGCAGCCCTGGCCACGCTGCTGCTGGCAGACCCCGCCCCGAAACTGCTGATGCTCGACGAACCCACCAACAACCTCGACCTGCCCAGCCTGGCCCACCTCACCCAGGCCCTGGCCAACTTCGAAGGAGCCCTGATCGTGGTCAGCCACGACGACCACTTCCTCGAAGACATCGGCGTCACCCGCAGGCTCGAACTCACCCCTGAAGGACTGGTCGAGTAGGGCGGACTCGCGTGCGTCGAAGGAGGAGGTCCCCTCGAGCAAACGCAGACGAGTTCGCCCGTGACTCTTGACGATCGTTGTTTTAGTTGAATAGACTAAAACAACGATCGAGCGAGAGGGAGTGGTTCGCATGGGGTATGGGAACTGGGATGACACCGCCTATCGGGCGGGTAAGACGTATCGGGCGCGGCACGGGGTGGACGACTTCGGGTACACCGCCGAGATGCGCGCGAAGTCGTATGACGACTGGTGTGCGCATCCGCTGCTGGATCCGTTCGGGGTCGGGAAGCGGGAGTGCCGGGATTCGGCCGAGCACGGGAACTCGCTGCCGGTGGCGGTGCTGTTCGACGTCACCGGGTCGATGGGGCGGGTGCCGCGGATCATGCAGGACAAGCTCGGGAAACTGCACGGGCTGTTGAAGAACAAGGGATACGCGCAGGACCCGCAGGTGCTGTTCGGGGCGATCGGTGACGCCGATTCCGACCGGGTGCCGTTGCAGGTGGGGCAGTTCGAGTCCGACAACCGGATGGATGAACAGCTGCGGGCGATCCTGCTGGAAGGCGGTGGTGGTGGGCAGAAGTCCGAAAGTTATGAACTGGCCGCCTATTTCATGGCCGAGCACGTTGTGACGGATGCGTGGGACAAGCGCGGGAAGAAGGGGTATCTGTTCCAGATCGGCGACGAGCTGAACAAGCCTCGGCTGGCTGCCCGGCATGTGCGCGCGGTGATCGGTGATCATGTGCGGCGCGATGTGTCGGTCGAGTCGATCTATCGCGAGCTCGAACAGCGGTGGCACGTGTACTACATCCTGCCGAATCAGTCCTCGTACTACGGGGATCCGGAGATCGCGCAGCACTGGCGGGAGTTGCTCGGGCAGAACTTTCTGAAGCTCGAGGACCCCGGTGCGGTGTGCGAATTGATCGCGGTGACAATCGGATTGGGGGAGGACCGGGTCGATCTCGACACCGGGCTGGCGGATCTGCGTGATGTCGGGTCGGGGGACGAGGCCGACGCGGTCGGACGGGCACTGGGGTCGAAGCCGGGGCGGACCATGCGAGCACTGCCGCCGAGTCGCTGAAAGATCAAGGGGCACTGTGATGTTCGGATCAGATCATTTGATCGTGGTAGATCTGGGGTTCGGCGACGCGGGCAAGGGTGCCACGGTCGACTGGTTGTGCTCGCCCGAAGCCGATCTCGGGGTGGCGGCGGTCGTGCGGTTCAACGGCGGTGCGCAGGCCGCGCACAACGTCGTGGTGCACGGTCGCCACCACACCTTCGCGCAGTTCGGGTCGGGGACTTTCGCCGGTGTGCCGACGCTGTTGTCGCAGCACATGCTGGTCGAACCGATCGCGCTGGCTGCCGAATCCGAACAGCTTGCAGCACTGGGTGTTCCAGACCCACTGGGGCTGCTCGCCGTCGACGGGCGTGCCCTGCTCACCACCCCGATCCACATTGCCGCGAACCGTGCACGCGAGGACGCGAGGGGTTCCTCGCGGCACGGTTCCTGCGGGCGTGGGATCGGCGAAACAGCTTGGTACGCACTGGAACACGACGCACCGACGGTTGCCGACTGTCGGGAGCCTGCGCTGCTGCGCGCCAAGCTGGACAGGCTCGCCGCGCACTACGACAGCCTGATCGGCCCCAGCACGCACGGGTACGAATCGATCGATGCCATGGTCGCGATGTACCGCGATTTCGCACGAGCCGTCCGCATTACCGGCGCGGATGAACTCGCTCGCTGCGCACAAGGCGGCCGCTTGGTGTTCGAAGGTGCGCAAGGCGTACTGCTCGACGAATGGCGGGGTCTACACCCGCACACCACCTGGTCGACGGTCGAGCCACGCAACGCACGCACCATGATCAACGAAATCGGCGGAACCGCAACCGTCTTGGGCGTCACCCGCACCTACATGACTCGCCACGGCGCGGGACCCCTCCCCACCGAAGCGCCGCTGCGAATCCCGGAACCGCACAACGAAACCGGGCACTATCAGGGCGAATTCCGCCAGGGCCACCTCGACCCGATCCTGTTGCGCTACGCCATCGACGTGTGCGGCGGGATCGACGGGCTGGTAGTCAACCACCTCGACATCCCCGGAACACTCTGTGCCGCACAGGCATACGACACACCGGCGCGCAGAATCACCGAACTCGCTCCGGGGCGATGGCGTGACCTCGACCACCAGCAACGGCTCACCGACCAACTCTTCACCGCGACACCGATTCTCACCTCGATCGACGATGACCCGGCAACCTGGCTGGCGCAGCGGTTACAGGTACCGGTGGTGCTGACCGGCCACGGCCCGGACCGCCACGACCGCAAGCCAGGCCCGGCCTGGATGGAGCCCGACTGAACCGACCGGACGTGGCCTCCCCACGAAGCCTCGACTCAGGGAACAATCCAGGCATCCGTACCGTGAAGCGCGGTCGCGGCCGGCAACAACGCGCAACGCAGTGGGTCGAGCGCTCGAGGCAGGATGAGGTGACGTGTGGAGCAATCCGTTGTGTCGATCGACGTGGTGACCCTGCGATGCTGGGACACCGACAGCAGCGTGCGCATCGGCATCGCCCCCCGCCAATTCGAACCCTTCACCGGCGAACTAGCGCTGCCCGGCGTACTGCTGGGCCGCGGCGAACGCCTCGCCGACGCCGCCCGCCGCGCGGTCCACACCAAACTCGGCGTCCCCACCGAGGCGATCGGCGCGGTCGGCCAACTCGTCACCTTCGACGAACCCCACCGCGACCCCCGCGGCCCGACCCTGGCCATCGCCATGTGGGCAGTCGTCGCCGAACACGACGGCCCCGCCGAATGGGTGGACTTCGACACCGTCCCACCCCTGGCCTTCGACCACAACCTCATCGTCGACACCAGCCGAGCCCTACTGGCCGCCCTGCTCTGGAAAGACACCACCCTCACCCGAGCCCTCACCGGCACCGAGTTCCCCGCCACCCGCGCCGTCGACCTGAGCACCTCCCTACACGGCACCCGCCCCGACCCCGCCAACCTCAATCGGACCCTCGCTGCGATTCCCGGCCTGGATCGCACCGGCGAACGGCGCCGGGTGAAGGCGACGGGAAGACCTGCGGTCGTGTGGGCGTTCGACGCAGACGGAGGCTCAAATGGCTTCGACGATTAAGGTCTTTGGGTATCCGGATATGAAGCGGAACTCTCCGCCGCGTCGGTGATCACCGCTGCAACGCGGGTAGTTCCATCTCGTCCCACCCAGTGAAGACCCTCGGCGTGTGCTGCTGTGTATGCGATCCGTGATGATCATCGAACGCGCCCCTCGTCAACGGAAAGCCTTCCGCCGCAACGAGTCCGACCCCAAGCGTCGGCGCTGAAGCTACTGACGTGCTGAAACATGGTGCACCGCAACCTCTCCGACGTAGAGCGACCGGCTTCCGGGGATCATGGTGTGTCCCGAAGTAGGACGTATCGGTACATTTCGGGCATACTGTCGGCCTAGGGCCCGTCGATGGCGTGTCGGCAGCGTCCTGTGCTCGTGGGGAAGGGAACAACTGAACATGCACTCATTGCGATCCGATGACCCCAAGTCAATCGGACCATACGAGTTGTTGGGAGTACTCGGATCGGGAGGGATGGGGCGGATCTATCTCGGCCGCATCGGGAAGGCAGGGCAAGCGGTTGCGGTGAAGGTCATCCGGCCCGACTTGGCCGACGATACTGAATTCCGTATCCGTTTCCGCCGGGAGGTGGCTGCCGCGCGGCGCGTCAAAGGAAAACACACGGCGGCCCTGCTGGATGCCGATGTTGAGGCCGACCATCCGTGGTTGGCTACCGAATTCGTAGCTGGTGTACCTCTCGACGATGCAGTTCGAGAACACAACGCGCTTCCGGAAGAATCGGTAATCCTTCTTGCCGTCGGACTTGTGGATGCACTGACGGATATTCACAATGCAGGAATTGTTCACCGTGACCTGAAGCCGTCGAACATCTTGCTTACCACGGAGGGGCCGCGGGTTATCGATTTCGGAATCGCGCGTGCCGCTGATGACACGGTGCTCACCGCGACAGGTCAGTTCATCGGATCGCCCGGATATATGGCTCCTGAGCAAATCGCGGGCACCGACGGTCAAGGCTCCAGTGGCGATATCTTCGCGCTCGGTGGTGTATTGGTCTTTGCTGCAACGGGCCGCAACCCGTTTGGGAGTGGCGACCACGTATCCATGCTATGGCGAGTCATGTATCAGGAAGTCGACTTCGGTAGTGTCCCAATGCGGTTGCGGCCAGTACTCGCCGCTTGCATGGCCAAGGAGCCCGATTCCAGGCCCACTCTCACGCAACTGCGCGAACAGTTCGACGTCCTGAAGTCTCTCGACCGCCCTAAATGGCTTCCGTCCCCAATCTATGAAGCAGCCAGCCGACGTGATAGCGCCTTCTTGGATGGTTGGAGCGCCGATGGAGACGATGGCGGAGCAGCTTCTTACCGACTCGCTGCGGTGCCGCTGACTCCGGATGCAGCCCCATCTCACGGTTTCGACGAAGATCCGAATCGTGAGATATCCGCAATGAGCCGCACGCCGCCAACCGCTGAAAAGGGAGTGGTCTCGAGGCGGCGATCAGGACGCCTCATTTTCGCGGGCATTGGCATTGGAGCTCTCATTCTGGGTGTAGCAACCAGTGGTTACCTAATGTTTGGCGATGCATCGAGAAACAGTGATTACGCATCCTCGGAGGGTTCCGCCACTTCCGTCACTTCGGTGCCTCCATCAGAAGCGGTGGCCACCGTCACCGCCGCGCAGCCTACGACGACGAGTAGTCATATAGCTGTCGCTACCACTGTCAAGTCTGCTACCGAATCACCAGCCGCGGCTCCGCCTGCGGGCGACCTGCCCGATAGCTTCGCCGCGACGTGGTCAGGTATAGATCCGCTCTCATCCGGGCCTATCACTGTCATAATGCAATCCGGAAATATCGGAGATGTAATCGGCACAATGAGTACTAATGACAATATTCTTGGTTGTACGGTGAGCACCCTAACGCTAGTCAGTGTGAGCGAGTCGCAGGTAAAGACGGAATATCGCGGATCAAGCCCAGGATGCATTCAGGGCTCCCCTGGTACCTATGCCACCTTTACGATTAGTGGGGAAAACGTTCTTTCGATGCTTTACAGTGGGAGTGCTACGCCATTGGCCTTCGTCCAGCAGTTGTATCGAACTTCATAACTCCGGTGGTTCCCAGGTCGTAGAGGGCAAAGGCGCGGCGTAGGACAGGGTACGAAACATTGTGGACAACAACGTTTCCGGGCGTGCGACCGTGTTCGGTGCCGGCGTGAGCGTGCCCGTGCAAGGCGAGGGTCGCAGGGGCGGCGTCGATCGCTTCGCCCAGGGCCTGACAACCCAGACCGGGAAAGATCGACGGTGCCTCGCCGGTCAGGGTCTCGATGGTGGGGGAGAAGTGCGTCAGGGCGATGCGGGTGGGGGTGTCGAGGGTGGTGAGGGCCTGGTGGAGGCGGGCGGCGTCGACGGGGCCGCGGCGCATGAGGGCGCGGTGTTCGTCGGTGGCGGTGTCGGGATCGCCTGGGTGGGTGGGGAATCCGCCCGAACCGCCCATGACGCCGGCGATGCCGATGCGGTGGTCGCGCACGGTGCGGATCGTCGAATCGCCGTCCAGCACTTGGACTCCGATGTCGGCGAGCAGGTCGGTGAGGAGGTCGACGAGTCCGGCGTCGTGGTCGTGATTGCCCAGGACCGCGATGACCGGAACCGGCAGGTCGACCAGTTCCGCGCACAGGAGTTCGGCCTCGTACTCGGTGCCACCATCGGTGAGATCGCCTGCCAGCAACAGCATGTCGGCTTGGCTGCCCAGACGCTCGAAATGGGGTCGGAACTTTCCCGCGACGGCCGCACGCATGTGCAGGTCGGCGGTGGCGGCGATGCGAACTGGCGTTGGGTTCCCCATCAGCCAAGAGGGCCACAGCGACTGGGCTGTTGTCAACGGAATTCGGGGTGCGCGCCATGTCTGGTTCGTGGGTTGTTCAGCGGGGCGTCCGGGTGATGCGCAGTGGATGAAACGTCGATGAATACCCTGGTGGCGGGCTCGCCGGGGCCGCCGCGGTGCCGCATGGTGAGCTCATGCGCGAGACGTCCGCTCCGGTGAAAGTGCTTGTTGCGCTGACCACTGCGTTGGTGACCATTCCGCTGGTGGGGTCGGCGGCCGGGTCGGTGGCGGCGTTCGATGATGTGGGGGTGCGGGTCGACGCGATCGCTGCATTCGGTGCGCCGTCGCGCGGGGTGGGAAATGTGGTGAACAAGGTTGTCGTGATCGGGATCGACGGGCTGATGTTCGACAAGGCCGACGCGACGCAGGCCCCGAGGTTGCGGCATCTCGCCGCGCAAGGACTGCTGTCGCAGGGCACTATCGCCGGGCACATCACCGTGTCCGGGCCGTCGTGGGCGAGCGCACTGACCGGCGTGTGGGATACCGAGCACGGCATCACCGACAACGAATTCGACGGCGGCCCGTTCCTCGCGCACCCGAGCGTGTTCACCCGGATCGAACGGGCCGACCCGAGTAAGCACACCGTCGCCATCGGCACCTGGCACCAGATCGCCACCATCGCCGCCACCGGCGACCGCCGCGCCGACCTCGCGCTCACCACCGCCCCGGTCCCCGACGACCCCGACGAATCGGCCACCGACGCCGCCACCGCCACCGAGGTGATCTCGACAATCCAGCGATCAGGCCCCGACCTGACCTTCACCCACCTCGACCAGATCGACCTGGCAGGCCACCGACACGGCGGCGCATCCCGCGCCTACCTGTCCGCCATCCGCCGAGTCGACGAGTTGGTCGGCACCATCGTCGCGGCCGTCGACCGCCGAGCGGCAACCAACCCCCACGAACAGTGGACAGTCCTGGTCACCACCGACCACGGCCACCTCCCCACCGGCGGCCACGGCGGCCAAACCCCCGCCGAAACCGCCAACTTCGTCATCGCCCGCGGCCCCGACTTCTCCCCCCACACCACCGACACCCACACCCTCGTCGACATCACCCCCACCATCCTCGACCTGCTCGCCACCCCACCCGGCCGCCTCGACGGCCACAGCATCCGCACCCGCCCCACGACCGACACGCGCTGAGAAACTCAACGCCCTCGTCGACCACGGCTATTTTTTGGGCCGGATGACCGAGATGTCGACCGAACTCACGGTGAGCGGTGTCGAGGTTTGCCTGATATCGCGGGCCAATGCGGTCGCGGATTCGGCGGTGAAATCGCCCGAGATGGTGGTTCGTCCGCCCATCTGTGGACCTTGCATCACTTTGGGGGCGCTCAGGACCGTTGAGTCGAGGACGAATGCGACGCGCTTGTTGATCGAATCGCGGGTGAGCGAGGCCCAGGCGTCGCTGCCCGTCGCGGTGAAGGCGAGATCGATCTCGTGTCTGGCTTGCCGGGTGTTGAGTCCGGCGATGACGGTGTCGACCTGGCGGCCGTCGATTCTGGACGGGCCGAGCAGGAACGCCTCGGTGCGGTCGGTGGCGCAGGTGATGAGCGGTAGCGAGGGGTCGTCGGTGCCGGCGAAGGGGTCGGCGCCGGCGCAGTCCAGGGAGTTGAGGACCTCGATCTGGGTGTCGTGGTCGGTGCTCTGCCGGAGCGCGCGTAGATCCCCTGGAACGGGTTGGGGGGCGGTCGTGGGCTGGGTGCGCTCGGCGACGGCCAGCACGGGGCGCAGGTGCAGCGAAGGGATTCGTCCGTAGACGCGTGCGCCCTCGCCCGCCGTGTCGCGCACGGTGGCCACGACCGACCCACCCGACACCGATGTCTTCGCGGCATACCCGTTGCGCGCGAGGCGATCGCCGATGACCTGCCGGAGACTGTCGAGATCGGCGGGCTCTGGCTTCGCCCCGTCACGCTGAGCGAAGGTGTAGGTGATCCGCGTTTCACAGCCGGGGCAGTCCGCGGGTGCGGTGGTCGTCGCCGGCACCGTCGACTCGGTGGCATCGTCGGCACCCTGACCGAACGAGCAGCCTGCCGCCGCCAGCACCATCATGGTCACCACGGGCATGAGTCGAATCCGCACAGCTGGTCCATCCTGTTGAAAACGTTGTTCTACCGGGTGAGATTTATCAGATACCGGGTGTCGGTGCCGAACCGGCGTACATTCGTCGAGGTGGGACGTAGTTTTCGGGCGCTGACGTCGGCGCGTGGCGCGCTGATCGGCGGTTGAGTCGATTCCGCCGCACCCCTGTGACCACCGTGATTCGAACACCAGGTCGGTAGGGGGATTAAAGTTGGTGATCCGGGAGGTTGCAGCACTCGGCCGATGTGGTCCGGATGCAGCATGAGAGGTGGTGGCATGACTCGTCAACTCGGCGAAGCGAACGTTGGTCAGGAACCCACCGGCGCCAAGCCAAGCGGAGGTGCCCCGGTGAATCCAGAACCCGTCAAGCCGTCGCCCACCGCCTCGGTTCCCAGCTCCGCCTCGCGGCGGGTGCGTGCGCGCCTGGCACGAAGGATGACCGGTCAGCGCGGGATCGCGGCGGTCAAGCCGGTGCTGGAACCGCTGGCCACGGTCCATCGTGAGCTGTATCCCAAGGCCAACCTGAGCCTGCTGCAGAAGGCCTTCGACGTCGCCGATGAACGTCATGCCAAGCAGTTCCGCAAGTCCGGCGACCCGTACATCACCCACCCCCTCGCGGTGGCGAACATTCTCGCCGAGCTCGGCATGGACACCACCACGCTGGTCGCCGCGCTGCTGCACGACACCGTCGAGGACACCGGCTACTCCCTCGAACAGCTCAAAGAGGAGTTCGGGCAGGAAGTCGCGCACCTGGTCGACGGCGTCACCAAACTCGACAAGGTCAATCTGGGTGCCGCGGCCGAAGCCGAGACCATCCGCAAGATGATCATCGCCATGGCGCGCGACCCCCGCGTGCTGGTGATCAAGGTCGCCGACCGGCTGCACAACATGCGCACCATGCGGTTCCTGCCGCCGGAGAAGCAGGCCAAGAAGGCCAAGGAAACCCTGGAAGTGATTGCGCCCCTTGCGCATCGCCTCGGCATGGCCACCGTCAAATGGGAGCTGGAGGACCTCGCCTTCGCGATCCTGCACCCCAAGAAGTACGACGAGATCGTGCGCCTGGTCGCCGACCGCGCACCCTCGCGCGACACCTACCTGGCGAAAGTGCGCGCCGAGATCACCAACACTTTGGCCGCGTCGCGGATCAACGCGATCGTGGAGGGCAGGCCCAAGCACTACTGGTCGATCTATCAGAAGATGATCGTCAAGGGCAAAGACTTCGACGACATCCATGACCTGGTCGGCATGCGCATCCTGTGCGAGGAAGTCCGCGACTGCTACGCCGCGGTCGGTGTCGTGCACTCGCTGTGGCAGCCGATGGCGGGCCGGTTCAAGGACTACATCGCGCAACCGCGTTATGGCGTCTACCAGTCGCTGCACACCACTGTCGTCGGTCCCGACGGCAAACCACTGGAAGTGCAGATCCGCACCCAGGACATGCACCGGACCGCCGAATTCGGCATCGCGGCGCACTGGCGGTACAAGGAAACCAAGGGCAAGCACTCCGGTGACGCCGCCGAAGTCGACGACATGGCGTGGATGCGCCAACTGCTGGACTGGCAGCGTGAAGCCGCGGACCCCGCGGAGTTCCTGGAATCGCTGCGCTTCGACCTGAAGTCGCCGGAGATCTTCGTGTTCACGCCCAAGGGCGACGTGATCACGCTGCCGCAGAAGTCGACCCCGGTCGACTTCGCGTACGCCGTGCACACCGAGGTCGGGCACAAGTGCATCGGCGCCAGGGTCAACGGCCGGCTGGTCGCGCTGGAACGGCAACTCGAAAACGGCGAAGTCATCGAGGTGTTCACCTCCAAGGCGCAGAACGCCGGCCCCAGCCGCGACTGGCAGAAGTTCGTGGTCTCCCCGCGTGCCAAGGCCAAGATTCGCCAATGGTTTGCCAAGGAACGGCGCGAGGAAGCCCTCGAAAGCGGCAAGGAGCAGATCTCCAAGGAGGTCAAGCGCGTCGGACTGCCGCTGCAGCGGTTGATGAGTGTCGAGGCGATGACCGCGGTCGCGCACGAACTGCACTACAGCGACATCACCACGCTCTACACCGCCGTCGGTGAACACCAGGTGTCCGCGCACCATGTGGTGCAACGACTCATGGCACAACTGGGTGGCATCGGCGACGTCGAGAACGAGCTGGCCGAGCGGTCCACCCCGTCGACCACCCCCGCGCGGCAACGCGTCACCGGCGACGCGGGCGTGCTCATTCCGGGCGCGTCGGGCACGGTCGCGAAGTTGGCCAAGTGCTGCACGCCGGTGCCGGGCGACGAGATCATGGGGTTCGTGACCCGCGGTGGCTCGGTCAGCGTGCACCGCACCGACTGCACCAACGCCGATTCGCTGCAGGAACAGCCCGAACGCATCATCGAGGTCTCCTGGGCGCCCTCGCCGTCGTCGGTGTTCCTGGTCGCCATCCAGATCGAGGCGCTGGACCGCACCCGGTTGCTGTCGGATGTGACCAAGGTGCTGGCCGACGAGAAGGTCAACATCCTGTCCGCCGCGGTCACCACCCACGGCGACCGCGTCGCGATCAGCAAGTTCACCTTCGAAATGGGCGATCCCAAGCACCTGGGCCACCTGCTCAACGTGGTCCGCAACGTCGAAGGCGTGTACGACGTGTACCGGGTGACCTCCGCCGCCTGACACATACACAAGGCCCGGACACCGATAAGTGTGTCCGGGCCTTCGCGTGTCACCGTCCGATCGCCGAAAGATTGCTGGCCGCACAGCGTTTGCCGGAGGCAGTGAAAGGGCCGCGAAGGGCAGCAGTTCGGATACCCGGAATCTGTTACGGTTTAGTGCGTTTCAACGCTCCACTGGTCAGCGGAAACGGACTGTGATGCGGATCGATAATGCTCGGTACACGACACACCTGACGGCGACGCGCACGGCGTTCACCGTTGCTTCGCTGTCGATTTCGGCGGGGATGTCCGACTCGCGCGGTTTGGGAATTTTTCCGAGCCCTGGCGGCGCGTCTACAACATCCGCACGCCGTGGTGGGGGACAATTTCGGTTCGGGACAGGAGCCGATGGCGCCTCAATCCGGCGGCGCGACGACTCCGCCTGCCGCGACACCCTTCACCACCGCACCTCCACCTGTCCGTTCTCTGTGAACTGATCACCGAGAGGTCTTCGATGCGAACTGTGCCCGGCGCCGTGGAAAGGGGGGAATGTTGAAGTCGTACAACGAATTGTCGCGCTGGTACTCGGCCCTGGAGCCGCAGACCCAGCCCGACGACCCCGCGCGCGGGGACACCACCGACCCGGTGGCCGGCGACGAGCAGCCCGACGATGCCGCCGAACCGTTCAGCCTGACCCTGGACTTTCAGCCCGACGCCGTAGAGCATCCCGAGTCGAAGGCGAAGACGGAACTGTTCCAGCCCGACGCGGTAGGCAATCTCGAGCACGAGTCGAAGGCGAAGATCGAACCGTTCCAGCACGTGGCCGAGTTCGATGACACGACAAGCCAGTCCGTGGACATCGACGCCCTCGACTACGACAAGCAGCCGATCCCGGTCGAACCCGCACAGCAGGCCGAACCCGAACCGCTCCCCGCACCCCCCGCCCAGCTGGCCGACCGCCGCAGCGACTACACCGGCGGCTGGTCGGACTGGGTCGCCGACCCCGCACCCGCCACCGACGACGACTACGACGCGAACCTCGTCCAATTCCCCTGGCCCGACGCCGCCGACGAATACGACGACGCCCGAGTCCTGGAACCCTCCGGCGCTCTGCGCGCGAACCGGAAACGCCACCGCGCCTGGGTCGTTCTCGCGATCTCGGTGCTGGTGCTCGTGGTCGCCGCGACCGGCGTGGCCTTCCTGCTGTTCGGCCGCGGCGGCACCACCACCGCCCGCCACGCGGACTCGCCCCTGCATTTCACCGCGGGCAACCTGACCGCCGACCCCGCCGGGCAGTGCCCGACCGAACGCACCGACACCGTGGTCCGCAGCGCCGAAGCGGGCGGCACCGACTCCGGTCCCGATGCGGTACTGGCCTTCCAGCACGCCTATTACGTGACCCGATCGGGTGCGCAAGCCCGTGCGGTGGTCACCCCCGACGCCGACGTGTCGCCCGCCGCGGTGATCCAGCGCGGCATCGACACCATCCCGGTGGGCACCACCCATTGCGTGCGGATCACTACTGTCGCGGCTGACCGGTTCACCGTGGAGGTCACCGAGTTTCGGCCCGCGGGCGCACCGGCGACCTACACCAAGCAGTCGGTGCGCACAGCGCAGGTCGGCGATCGCACGCTCATCACGGGCATCGCGGCAGGGTAAGGAGAAGCGATGACAGACGACTGGAGCCGATGGCTCGACGAGGCCCCGGACGGGGCCGATGATCCGGTGCGTGATCCGGCCCCGGTGGTGCGGTTACGGCGCAAGAACGGGGAACGCCGCGACGGCACCCGCAGGCCGATCCTGGTGGTCGGCGGCTGCGGCGGTGCCGGCACGACAACGACCGTGCTCGGCCTGGCCGCGGAACTGGCCGCCGTGGGCGCGACGACCGTGGCCGTGGACGCGACCGCCGCCGGCAGCGATATCGCGTTGCGTGGCGCGGACAAACACCTGCACCCGGTGAACCTGCAGTCGTGGGTCTACGGCCGCGGCGACGACGAACCCGCCCCGCTGGAAGACTGCCTGTCGCGCTCGACCTCCGGTTTCGGCCTGCTGTGGCGCGACGCGACCCCGCTGCGTCGGCGCGCGACATATCTCACTGTGGCAAGGACTTTGGACTCCGGCGGGTATACGGCGGTCTACGACGGCGGCAATCCGATAGCCGGACGGCAACTGCGCCCCCTGCTCGACGACGCCGATATCGCCCTGGTACTGACCATTCCGGCGCGCGTGGACGCGGCCAACCGCCTGCGGGTGACCCTGGAATGGCTCGACGACCACTACGGCGACGACGGCGCGGGCGTGGTGGCCGACACCACTATCGTTGTCTCGCACCAGTATTCGCACGATGACTCCCGAGTAGCCGAGCATTTGCGCGAACACCTGTCGGGCTGGGTGCGCGAGGTCGTGGAGATCCCGTACGACCCGCACCTCGCGCGCGGCGAGCTCGTGCGCCACAGCGAGCTGGCCACCGCGACCCGTTCGGCATATGCGGACCTGCTGGCCGGGGTGGCATCATGACGGCAGCCATGAATCTTCGTCGTCGTCGTGAACCGGACGCCCCCGCCGGTGTAGTCGCGCCGCCAGAGTCGCTGCGCGCCAAGATCTGGGAACGCCCGGTGCCGGGGGTCGGCCGGGCGCCACTGGTGTGGTTGCTGGGCGTGCACGGTGGCGCGGGCGCGACCACACTGTCGCACGTGCTGGCACCCGCCGCCGACGCGCGCGGCCGCTGGCCCGGGGTGTTCGATCGCGAATCGCCCTACGTCGTGCTGGTCGCCAGGGAAACCATCTCCGGTCTCACTCGCGCGCACGACCTGCTGCGCCAGCACCACGCCGGACTAGCCGGTCCGGCACTGGTTTTGGGTCTGATCACCGTCGCCGCGCGCCCGGGTCGGATGCCACCGGAGATCCGGCGCTACCGCGACGTGGTCGGCTCGCTGGCCGGACACGTCTGGCAGGTGCCATGGTTCGAGGAATGGACCCTGGTGGAATCGGACGCGCTGCCGGTGTGGACGCCGGGCGACGAGGTGGCGGTCAAGAAACGCCGCACCGACCCGCTCGACGAAGTGCCTCTGGAAATCGGTGAGCTCGGAACCGATGTGGTCGCCGCGATCCGGGCAAGTCTCGGTGCGCCCGGTAGCGGCGAGAGTCGATCATGAACGCCGGGCGGGAATCCGGTCGGTGGTGTACAAACGTGTGTCGGCGTCGAAGTGTTTGCGGCACAACACCTTTACAGTGGGAGAAAGGCACCCGATGAGCATGCTCCTCCTCGCCGTGCAGGACACGTACGGCACCGTGCTGGCCCAGGTCGGAAATCCGACCCCGGAAGCTCCCCCCGGCTCGGAAAAGATCCTGCAGCTGGTGCGCTACCTCACCTGGTTCGTGCTGCTGTCGGGCATCTGCGGCATCACCTACGCGGGCGGTAAATTCGCGTGGGAGCGCTGGACCGGTGGTGGGCTCGAGTCGCCGAAGATGGTGGCGGGCGCCATGATCGGCGGCGTCGTGGCCACCAGCGCCGGCACGATCATGAGTGCGGTCATCGGTTAGTGATCACTGTGCTCGCCTATAAACAGCTCCCGGCCGAGGTGTTGGCGCCGATCATGCAGCTGCTGAACTGGTTGCTGTGGTTCGTGCTGTTGATGTGCCTGGCCTGGATGATCCTGGCGGCGGGTCGACTGTGGATCGCGTTCCGCAGCGACCTGGCCGTCAACGATGCCTCGCACGGCATCTTGATGAGTCTGATCGGCGCCTCGGTAGCCAGTACCGCGTCGGCGATCGCGCTGGCTTTCCTGCCGGCATGAGTTGGCCCGCGACCGCGGTGGGGCAGGGTGGCCGCGGTGCGAAAATTGTTGGGTTACAAAATTACTGAACGACCGCACGACATCGTGATATCGGAGGGACCGCAGTGAGCGAGAAGGAGCCGGGCACGCGCGACCGCGCTTCCTTCGGCATGATCGCCTCCGGTGCCTTACTCGCGCTGATCCTGGTCGCGGGCGCGGTGGTGTACTTCACCCGCGGTGGTGACACCGAGGTCGACAGTGCGCCCCCGCCCGCTCAAGCCGCGGGCGGTACAGGTTTTGCCGAACCCGATGTCGACTTGCTGGGCAGGCGGGTCGATATTCCGAACAATCCGGCGGGCCAGCCGTTGGCCCAGCAACCGGGTACGCAACGTACCGCCGCGGACCCGGATTGGCTGACCGCCGCGCCGGAGGGCACCACGAAACCGCATGGGTGGCAGCGTGTCTACGGCGCGTCGGTCCCGTTCTCCACCTCCGACGGCCCGACCCGCATCGAAGACGGACTGGCCGTCGGGTACGCGCACACCCCGCAGGGTGCGGCGCTTGCCGCCGCGCAGATCACCTATCGGCTCAACGCGCGCCCGGCCGATCGTGACCTGTATGTGAACCAATTACGGGTCAGCACAGCACAATTGGCCGCCTACGACTCGGCGCTGTCGGGTGACCGGCTGCCGAAACAGCAACCGGAGAAGGTGACTCGCTACTTCGTGGCCTCCGACGCGTTCAAAATCGACGACTACGCCGACGACCTGGCGATCGTGCGGCTGGCCTCGCGCGGCCCGGTGCTGGGCGGCAAACAGACCTACGCCGCCATGCGGATGATCGTGGTGTGGGACGACGGTGACTGGCGGTTGAAACCGTCCACCACGACCAATGCGCAGACCGAATACGTGGAAACGCTGACGGGGTGGACGACATGGTGACCATCGTGGACAAGCACAGCCCGGATCGAAGCCGCGCGAATCATGCAGGGGTGCAATCAATGCTGAGGCGGATCTTCACCATCTTCGCGGTGGTCTTCACCGTCATGCTCGCCACACCGACCGTGGCCATGGGCCAGACCTACGGCTTCGACGAGGCGTGCAACGAACTGCACGACACCCTCGACGGCGTCGCCATCCCCGGCATCTCCCTGGGCGACGCGGCTTCGGCGGTCTGCAAGGCGGGCAACGCGGCCTCCCATCCCGGCGACGCGGCCACCGCGGTCAAGGACAAGGCGTGGGACTCCACCTTCGGCAAGGTCGTCGACTCGCTGATGAAGGGCCTGGGCGAGGCGCTGATCCTGGCGTTGACCTTCTGGATGAAGGTGCCCAACGAGGCGGTGAGCAACTCGGGGGAACTGTTCACCAAGATCAACGACTACACCTATCAAATACAGATATTGCTGTTGATCGCCTCGGTGATCATCACCGGCGGCCGGTTGGCCGAAGCCAGACGCGGGGCGGCGGTCAGCGAGGCCGCGGAATCGTTCCGGCTGTTCGCCCGAGTGGTGTTCAGCTCGTGGATGCTGGGGGCGGTGATCGTGGCGGGCACTCGCGCCTCGGACAAGTTCTCCGAGTGGATCATCTCCGACGCCACCGGCGGCAATGCCAAGAACATGGCCGAGTTGATGGTGAAAACCTCGAAACTACAGGCGTTTTCGCCCGGTTTGGTGTTGATCATCGCGATCGTCGGGCTGCTCGGTGCGCTCGCGCAGATCGTGTTGGCCATCGTGCGGCAGGGTCTGCTGGTGGTCGCGGCGGGTGTGTTGCCGTTGGCGGCCGCGGCGTCGGCTACCGGGACCGGTAAGCAGTCGTATCAGAAACTGGTCGGCTGGATCATCGCGTTCATGCTGTTCAAACCGGTGGCCGCGATCGTGTACATGATCGCGTTCACCACCGCGGGGCACGTCGACGAGACCACGCAGTCGGGCGGTTTGCCCAGTGGCGAGGACGCGCAGCGGATGCTGGTGGCGTTGGTGCTGCTGTGCAGTGTTGCGTTCGTGTTGCCCGCGCTGATGCGGTTGGTCGCACCGGCGGTGGCCACGGTCGGTCAGGGTGGTTCGGGTCTGGTGGTGGCCGGCGGTGTAGGTCTGGGCGCGATGGCGTTGGGTGCCATCGGTACGAAAGCCGTTGCGTCGCGGCCGGTCGCCGCGCCCGGATCGGCGGGATACTTCGCCGGTGGATCGGGTGCCGGTGGCGCGGGCAGGCCCGGTGGTGGGCCGCGACCGACACCGCCACCACGCGGCGGCGGCGGAGGCGGTGGTGGTGGTGCGGCGGCGCCCCCGGCAGCCAGTTCCGGCTCGGTACCGGCGGGGGCCCGCAATGTGGTCGCCGCGCGCACCGCGGCCGGTGGGGCCACCCGCTCGGATCAAACCATGGGCGACGTCGCCGGTGACCGCTGGGCGAATCGTTCACCCGACCTGGGCAGGAGCACAATTCCGCGATGACGACCTCACCGACAGACACCTACGAGCGCCGCTCGTACGGGCTGTGGCAGAAACCGCGCAGCGCGGGCCTTTTCGGGCTGCGCTGGGAAGAGACCGTGATCGGTTTCGTCGTGGTGATCACGGCACTGATCTGCGCGATGGTCGGTGGATTCAAATGGGGCTTCATCGTCGGCGGGCTCGGCGCGCTGGTGATGGTGCCCCTGGTGTGGCGCACGGGCGGCCGATCGGGCTATGAGACGGGACTGATGATGTTCAACTGGAGGCGCTCGCGCAAGAACGGCGAGCACGTGTACCGCGGTGGCCGGTTCTCCCGGATTCCCGGCGGCGTCACGAAATTGCCAGGGCTGCTCGCGCCGTCGAAGCTGTACGAAGGCATCGACGCCGGTGGCTACCACTTCGGGATGATCCATCTGCCCGCGTTCGCGCAGTACACGGTGGTGTTGCGGGCCTGGCCGCAGGGACACGAGGCCGTCGACCAGCCGGTGATCGACCGCTGGGTCGCGGCCTGGGGCACGTTCCTCGCCTCGGTCGGGCAGACCAGTGACATCGTGGCGGTGGTGCCGGTGATCGACACGGTGCCCGAGACCGGAAACCGGTTGCTCAACGAGGTTTCCACCATCACCCGGCCCGAAGCGCCCGAACTGGCGCAGCAGGTGATGTACGAGCTGGCGACGGAATTACCGCAGGAGCGGGTGCAATTGCTGCCTCGGGTGGCGATCACGTTCAAGGCCACCACTGCCGAGCGTCGCAAGAACCCGGCCGAGGAGGCCGTGGAGATCGGGCGCAGGCTGCCCGGTATCTGCGCGGCGCTGGCCGAGGCGGGCGTGCGGGCGCAGCCGATGTCGGCCGAAGAGGTCATCTCGTTCATCCGCCGCAGTTACGACCCGGCCTCGCAGGCCGATCTCGAAGTGGCCGCGGCCGATCCCGGCGGGCACGGTCTCGGCTGGGACGACGCGGGTCCGGTCTCCTATGACGAGAAGTGGGATCACCTGATCCACGACGGTGGGCGCTCGGTGACTTGGGAGATGGACGCGGCGCCCGAAGGCGCCGTGGACGAGCGGGTATTGCAGCGACTGCTCGCGCCCAATCCCGAAGTGCCACGCAAACGCATCGCGATCGTCTACCGGCCGCACTCCGCCGCCGACGCCGCCGAGATCGTCGACGACGACTTCAAGAACGCCCTCGTCGCGCAGCAGAGCGAGCGCGGTGTGGTCTCGGCGGCGGCGACGCTGCGAGTCGGCGCGACCCAGCAGGCCCGTGAGGAACAGGCCCGCGGACACGGTGTCACCCGCTTCGGCGCGCTGGTCACCATCACCGAACCGCTGCGCGGCGACCTGCCCCGCATCGAAGCCATCACTCGAGACCTGTCCACCCAAGCCCGGCTCAAGATCCGGCGCTGTTACCGCTACCAGTCCGCGGCGTTCGCGGCCTCTCTTGGTTGCGGCGTGATCCTGCCCGAACACGCAACCATTCCGAAGGCATTGGCGGGGTGAGGCGACCATGGGACGCGACTACGAACCCCCGGTGCGCGACCGCGACGACGTCGCGTTGCGCCCGATCCACCGGCCGCCGCGCATCCGCGGCGAACAGCCACGACCAACGGGCAGCGCGCCGCGCGTGAGCGACGACGTGCTCGACCTCGACGAGCGCACCGAACGCGACGAGCGAGAAAGCTCGGCGCGGGGATCACGCACGCCCGAGGAACAACCCCGCAGGTCGCGTGAGGACCAGCGTTCGGATCGAGGTCGGCCGACCAGACCCCGTGGCGAGCAGCCGCCGCGGACTCGTGAGGATGAGGCGCGTCGGCCGCGCGAAGACGATGCACAGTGGTCACGAGACAACGCTGCCCGCGGTTTGCGCGAGGATGACCCGGTTCGACGCCGCGGCGACGAGCCGGGTCGTGCGCGTGGCGGCGAGCGCGTGCGTGGCGGCGAAGGCACAGGGGAGCGGCGGACTCGGCGGCCGCGTCCCGAGGCCGAGCGGGCGGCCAGGGCGCAGCGTGGGTTACGTGAGCAGGATCATGGGCCGCGGTTGGAACAGGAACGGCCGCAAGGGGAACCGAAGCGTCGGCCCAAGCAGGCCCCGCCGAAGGTGAAGAAGAAGCGGCCCGCGAAGGCTGTTCGTCCGGTGCGGCCCGACGAGGCCGCCGATCGGGCGATGGGGTCGGGGCGGTCGGCGAAATCGACCAAGCCGGACCGGCGTTCGCAGTCGGGTCCGTCGCTGCTCGACGACGCGACCCGCGCCCGTTACGAGATGATCGCGCGCGAACAGTCGGGTCTGCGCGCGGCCTGGGCGACGTTCCGCATTCACACCGACGACCTGCGCCGCAACAATGCCAACGCCCGCAGTGAGGCCGTGGTCAAGGACGGATTCGACCGCACCACAGCGGAATTGACTGACCGTGGTTATTCGGGTGCGGGTGGCGGCAAGATGAACGTGGTCGGCCGCCCGGTCGAGTACCGGGCCACCACCGCCCAGGTCGCGGGTCTGTGGCCGTGGTCCGTCGGTGCCGGTGCGCCACTGATCGGCACCCCGCTCGGTTCCCACCTGCACACCGGCGCCCCGGTCTGCTTCGATCCGATGAACTGGTTCATGCGCGGCAGTTTCATCACCGCGCCGAGCCTTTTCGTGTTGGGTCTCAACGGTTTCGGCAAATCCTCGCTGGTGCGCCGGATCGTGCTCGGCGGCATCGCCCAGGGCATCACCCCGCTGATCCTGGCCGACGTGAAACCCGACTACCGCAAGATGGTCGAACTGGTCGGCGGCCAGGTGATCGACCTCGGCTACGGGCACGGCAAGCTCAACCCCCTCGCCGCGGGCGTGCTCGGTTCGGTCGTGCCGCGACTGGAAGACAAACCCGCACTGCAACGTCAGGTGCTGCAAGACCTGCGCGCCCGGCAGGTGACGCTGATCGCCGGCCTGGTGGAACTGGTGCGCGGTGCGCGCGTGGCCGACTTCGAGGAAACGCTCATCGCCACCGCGCTGCGCATCCTCTACCAGCCCGGCGGCTTCACCCCCGACAAACCGCCGATCATGGAGAACCTCCTCGAGGTGATCGTCGACGGCGGCGCGGAAATGATGCTCGACGCCGGCGCGGACAACACCGACGAATACCAGAACGCCATCAAGGGCCTGCGCCGATCACTGCGCGCGCTCACCCAGGGCCCCTTCGGTGCTATCTTCAACGGCCAGACCAGCGTGCCCATCGACACCAGCGCCGTCGCGGTCTGCATCGACGTCTCGCACATCCCCAGCGGCGACAAGAAACTCAAAGCCGCGGTCATGCTGGCCTGCTGGGCCGACGGTTTCGCGTCGGTGGAGGCCGCGCACGTGCTCGCCGACGCCGATCTGGGCCCGCAACGCTACTTCCAGGTGGTGATGGACGAGCTGTGGCAGGTGCTGGGGCTGGGCGACTTCATGGTCGACCGCGTCGACGAACTGACCCGCCTGCAGCGCGGCCTGGCGACCGCGCTGATCATGATCAGCCACACCATCAAGGACCTGCAGGCACTGGGCTCGGACGCCGCGATCGCCAAGGCCATCGGCTTCCTGGAACGCGCGCGCGCCAAGATCTTCGGGGCGCTGCCC
Source organism: Nocardia sp. NPDC058666 (assembly GCF_042714895.1). NCBI lineage: Bacteria > Bacillati > Actinomycetota > Actinomycetes > Mycobacteriales > Nocardiaceae > Nocardia > Nocardia sp. NPDC058666. The sequence continues at coordinate 334,361 of NZ_JBHXRY010000004.1, read as the reverse complement.
GCCGAGGAGATCAGCAGGCTCGACTCCACGGTGCCGTTCACCTCCGCCGAGCAGGAGATGGTCACCAGTTGGTCTGCGCCGCAAGCCCTTACCGGTGAGGCGCTCAAACCCGGCCAGCAGCGACCGTCGCCGCCGGGCACCGGCAAGTTCTTGTTGAAGGTCGGCGAAGATCGTCGGCCCGGTATTCCCTTCCACATGGAGTTCACGGTGTCGGAGCGGGAAAGCGGAATCCACGACACGAATCAGCGGTTCAGCGAGTTCGGTGACAACCCAAGGGGCACACCGGATTACACGAACGGGAGTGATCAATGATGCCGCACCGGTCCTACCGTCGGGTCTCGCCCGAGGTGCGCAATGCCGCCGTCGCCCAGGTGGTCGCGCTCACCGACAAACTGCGCAGCGAATCCGAGGCCTGCCGCATGGTCGCCGAACAGATCGGCGTGCACGCCAATTCGGTGCGCAACTGGGTCCGCGCCACCCAGGACCCCAGCCTGGACCGCCTCGACGCCACCGCGCTGCGCCGCAAAGTGGCGCTGCTGCAACAACAGCTGGCCGCCGCCGCGGAAATGAACCGCACGCTCGCCGACACGCTCAACGAGTCCCGGCGCCGCACATGACCAGCGCCGCGGCGGACGGCGCTCGAGCCGACGCCCGGCGCGGAACGCGGGGAGGCGGCCGGTGAACGTCCGCACGATGATGTTGACCACGATCGGTGCCGTCATCGGTTTGGTGGCACTGGTGATGGTGATCGTGCTGCCCTCCTCGGATGACAGCTGCGAGACCGACGACGTGCTGAACGGGTCGGCGGTGCCCACCCTGCCGCAACTGGGCGGCGACCACCGCGCGGGAGCGACCAGTTCGGTTGTCCCATCACAGAATCCGTCTGTCACCGGCACGCCGTCGCTGGCCGCCGGTGTCGGCCCGTTGCGTCGCACCATGCCGATGGAGATCGGCACCTTCACCATCTCCGACGTGTTCGGCTCGCGTGGCGGCGACCACAAGGGTATCGACATGGCCGCGGCCGACGGGACCACGATCTACTCCGTGTCCGACGGGCGCGTCGTAGCAGCCGGTGCCGCTTCGGGTTTCGGCAACTGGATCGTGGTCGACGCCGTGGACACCAACGGGCGCGCCTACTCCGCGGTCTACGGCCACATGTGGGACGCGGGCGTGAAAGTGCGCACCGGCCAGACCGTCACCGCTGGTCAGCCCATCGGCATGGTCGGCTCGGCGGGCGAATCCTCGGGCCCCCACTTGCATTTCGAGATCGTGCCCGGCGGTCGGTTCACCGGTGGTCGTCAGATCGACCCGATGCCCTGGCTGGACGGCGCACCCACCCCCGATGTCGGTGGTGCACGGGCATTTTCGAGCGACCCCAACTGTGTGCGCGGATTCGGCAGCGCCGGTGGGGCATTGGCCGACGGAAAGGTGCCCGCCGAACTCGAGATCTGGTACCGGCGCGCGGGCACGGTCTGCCCGGAGATCTCCTCGTCGCTGCTGGCCGCGCAAGCCAAGCAGGAGTCCGGGTTCCGGCGCGGCCTCACCTCGCCCGCGGGCGCGCAAGGCCTGGCCCAGTTCCTACCCGGCACGGCGGTGAGCATCAATCCCGACGACGGCAAGCCGTACATCATCGACGCCGACGGCAACGGCACCGCCAGCGTGTGGGACGACGGCGACGCGATCATCGGCCAAGCCCGGTACATGTGCGCGATCGCCCACAAGATCGCTGGCTGGCTCAGTACCGGGCGTGTGTCCGGGGACCTGGCCGCGCTCACCCTGGCCGGCTACAACGCCGGTGAGGGTGCGGTGCTGACCTCGGGGGGTATGCCGAATCAGTACGCGGCGCACTTCTCCGAAACCCGGCCGTACGTCACCAATATCTTGTCGATGGAACCGCAATACCGCGCACCCGGCGCACAGGGCCGGTTCACTCCAGGCGAAGGCACCGACGGTGAACAGATCGTCGAAGCCGCCCACGACTGGCTCGGCACGCCCTACGTGTGGGGTGGCGGCGGTCCGCAAGGGCCCAGCGGTGGCGGATTCGACGGGCCCGGATTGACCGCCGCCGCGGTGTTCGCCGCATCCTCGGGGGCTGTGTCGTTGCCGCGCACCGCCGAACAGCAATGGGAAGCCGGACGGGAAATCCCGATCGCGAAGGCGGCGGTGGGCGATCTGGTGTTCAGTGGATTCGGACGCCAAGGACCCACACAAGTCGGGATCTACACGGGCAACGGGCAGATGATCCAGTCGGTGCCCCCGACCAGCGGAGGTGGCGGCGTCACAGAGATGGCGGTGCCCGGCGACGCGCGGGCGAGGAGGGTGTTGTGAGCACGCGACCAGCGATAACCTGGTGGGAGAGAACACGAATCCGCACAACCCCGGCGGTGATGCTCGTGGCTGTCGCACTCGCGGTACCCGCCTGCGGTGGCGACACCGCCGAACCCACGCGCACCCAGATCACCTCCACCACCCGCCTGCTCGAAGCCGCCGTCGACCCGACCACACCCGACGGCGTCGCCGTAGTCGCCCTGCGCGAGATCTTCACCTGGAACCCCACCACCGAACAACCCGGCTCCTCGCTCCAACGCGCGCGAAAATGGCTGGGGCCCAGCATGATACGTATGCTCGACACATCGATCGGGGCCACCGACACCCCGAAACCGTCACTGCAATGGGCCGACTGGGGCAAGGCGAAAGCGCACGTGGAAGCGTTCACCTTCGCCTCGGGCGAACCGGCCCCCGCTACCGCGGATCCCGCTGTCGCGCAATACAAGATCGGCATCGAACAAACGGTCGTCTACCCCAACGGACGCACCGAAGCCCTACCGCCGAGCACGGTCATCGCGACCGTGGTGCACACGCCGCAAGGCTGGCGCCTCGACGCATTCCGCTGACCACCCACCCACCACGTCCACAAGGAGGCACCCCGTGGCGAAGAAGAAGGTGACGGACCCGGCCGCGATCGGACCCGACACGACGTTGATCATGATCGTGTTCGGGTTTGCCACGCTCGGTACGTTGGCGGCTGCCTTACACCTGGGTAATGCGTTGGCTGTTGTGCCACAGAACATTCCGGCGAACCCGATCGCGGTGGTCGCCGACCTGGCGCGGGGGAAGTTGCAGTGGCCGCGTGCGTCGACGGTGATCGTGTTGCTGGTGATCGCTGCCGTGGTTGCGTATTTCGTGATCCGCAAGCAGTTGAAGAAGCGGGCCGGGGCAGGGCGGTTGTCGGTTGACGACAAAGCGGATTACATGGGCAGTGGAAATGCGATCGCTGCGATCACCGAGGCTGGCGTTCGGGAGAAAGCGGCTGACCTCGGAATGAAGCTGGGCACTAACGATTCACCCGGCGTCCCGATCGGCGTCAATGTTGCTGATGGCGCTCAGTTGTACGGCTCCTACGAGGATCTCCATGTAGACATCTGGGGTCCGCGACAGGGCAAATCTAGCTCGCGGGTTATCCCGGCGATCCTGACCGCGATTGGACCCGTGCTGGTCACCTCGAACAAACGCGACGTGGTCGACGCGACTCGCAACGTGCGTGAGAACAAAGGTAGCTCGACCTTTGTATTCGATCCGCAGGGTGTAGCTGACGAACGCCCGACCTGGTTCTGGGATCCGCTGAAATGGGTGGATGCGCGGAAAGAAGGCTGTGAGATGCGTGCGGCAAGGCTCGCGGGCCATTTCGCGGATAGCGAGGTAGGTACTGAAGGAGAGGACGTCTTCTTCGATCCAGAAGCGGAAGATCTTCTGGCAGGCCTGTTCCTGGCCGCAGCCCTCGCAGGCAAACCGATCACCCAGGTGTGGGAATGGGTGACGAACTACCAAGATGGCGAAGCGATCAAACTTTTGCGCGACGCCGGGCACAACTTCACGGCATCGGGTATGGCTATGCAATACAACGCTGATCAACGAACGCGAGACGGCGTATTCGGCACCGCGAAGAAGATGATCCGTTGCTTGCAGCTCACCAACGTCCACCCGTGGGTGACAAGGGGCGGTGATCGCGCAGAGTTCGACGAGCTCGAGTTCATCGAACGAAATGGCACCTTGTACAGCCTCTCTCTCGAAGGCCGCGGATCGGCGGCACCGCTGGTCAGCGCGCTGACCGAGGCCGTCATTGATGTCGCGATGCGGAAAGCTGTCCGATGCAGCGGCGGACGGCTCCCCATTCCTCTGCTGGCGGTCCTCGACGAGGCTGCGAACGTCGTGCGTTGGAAGGATCTGCCCAAGCAGTACAGCCACTTCGGATCGCGCGGCATTGTGGTGATGACTGTGCTGCAGTCGTGGGCGCAGGGCGCGCGGTGCTGGGGTGAAGCGGGGATGGCCGCACTGTGGTCGGCTGCGAATATCAAGGTGCTCGGTAGCGGTGTAGACGACATGGGATTTCTGCGTGACCGCTCCGAGGCGATCGGGGAATACGACGCGATTTCGCAGTCGGTGTCCCAGTCCGGCAACAGCAAGAGCTACTCGCGTTCGCTCAGTTCATCGGTGACATTTACCGCACAGGGGTTGTCGACGTTGCCGCGTGGCCGAGCGGTGGTATTCACGTCCGGGCAACCAGCCGTGCTCGTTCGCACGGTGCCGTGGTGGGAAACTGAGTACGAGCCGGCTGTTCGCGCCTCGATCGCAGACAATGACCCTGCCCGCAAGACACGCATCGACGACATATTTGGTTCGCCGTCGCTGTCTAAGTCCGTTCCGCCGGAAGAGATCGGCGAAGTCGAAGAGGTGAAGCCGCTGTGAGTCAGGAATATTCAAGCCAGGAAGTTCGGAAAACGGCCGATATCGCGAACGGCTACCCGAGTGTGATCGAGTTCGTGGACGAGTACCTCAGCCAGGTCTACAGCAGGCAGGTTACCGATATCAGCGACACCGTGTGGTGCCTGGAGTGGTGGCGGCACCCGGAGGCTGCGATCCGTTTGCACGCTCTGTGGCAGGCGTGGGAACACTACCGTCGGCAGGGCGGACCGGGAATCAGCGTATGGTTTCTCGATCACGCCGACCCGCATATGGCGAAACTATTCGATCCGCGCGGGCCGTTCAAATATTGCAGTGTTCGCAACGGTCATAAGAAGATGCTCGACCCGTTGCCGCTGACCGAGCCGCCGGAGGGACAGTTCTCGGATCCTGAAGTGCTACGGGTCTGGGAAAAGGGAAGGCCCACCATCTGACTCGGGTGCGCGAATCCCGGTGGTGACGCCGGGATTCGCGCAAATAGCTGAAGTCAGTTGCCGCGCAGGCGCGGTTCGATCCCGCGAGCCTCGATAACGCGTTGCCTGGCAAGTTGTGCGCGGTCGGCGGCTTCGCGCATTCGAATCGCCTCGTCGGGTGAAACTCCCTGGCCCATCTCCATCAGAAGACGCACCTGGGTGAGCTCGGGGCCGACCCCGGCGCGCTGGAGGTGAGCGGCGATCGCAGAGCGTCGCTCTGCAGAGTCGTACCCGCCGCCGCCGGAGGTCGAACGTCCCGAATAGCCGGAATCCCTACTGAGGTTTACGCCCCGCGACTCGGGACTCCGTGACTCGGGGCTCCGCGATTCGATCCCGCGCGATTCGATCCCGCGTGCCTCGATTCCCCGCGAACCGATCGTCATCATTCGCACCAGTTCCATATTCCGCGGATCCTTGGCCTTCAGATCCCGCGCCTCGCGAATCTGCAACTCGCGCGCTTCCTTCATCTTGGCCTCGATCGCCTTCGCGCGAGTCTCGGCCTCTTTCTGACCGTGTTCACGCGACTTGAGTGCCACCAGCGTGGCCATTTGCAGCATGGTCCGCATCATGGATGCGGTTTCGCTGCCGATGTCGTCGAGTTCCGCCATGACTGCTCCCGATGCTGCTGTGGAAGTGGATATCTGACCCTACCGCGCGCAGGACACGGTGCGATGACTGGTTGGGCGGAGTGGCGGCGACGAATATGCCGGTGAGGGGCCGGTAACCCGGACGAATTGTAGGGTTGCCTAGCCTCTGATGATCTTCTTTGCACGTCAGAGCCCGAAAACCGGAAACGGACCGGGCACCACATGGGTGTCCGGTCCGTGACCTGGTCGAAAAGCGGTGTCAGCCCACCTTGACGGTGGTGAACGAGATCGGGATGGCCGGGCCGCCGTCTTCGGCGCCGCCCTTCACGCCGCCGCCCGCGACCTTGTCCAAGGTGGCAAGGCCGGCTTCGTCGATGGTGCCGAAAATGGTGTAGTTCGGCGGCAGCTGCGTGTCACCGAACACCAGGAAGAACTGACTTCCGTTGGTGCCCTTGCCTTCGGGCGTGGAGCCCGCGTTGGCCATGGCGACCACGCCGCGCTTGTAGTTCACCGGCGTCTGCAGGGCGGGATCACCCGCGGGGTACAGGTCGGTGGGGTATTCGTTGTCGAAGCTGTAGCCGGGGCCACCCATGCCGGTGGCGGCCGGGTCGCCGCACTGCAGGATGCCGAAACCGGCCGTGGCCACGATGCGATGGCAGCTGGTCTTGTCGAAGTAGCCCTGTTCGGCCAGGCTCACGAAGGAGTTGACCGTGCACGGGGCCGCGGCGCTGTTGAGCGACAAGCCGATCGGGCCCTGGGTGGAATCGATGGCCACCTTCACTTCGGGACCGTCGGTGGCCACCGAGATCTTCGCGGGCACCGTGACGGGCTTGGCGGGCGGCTCCTGGCCTGCCGGGTAACCGCAGTCCACGCTCGCGGGCTTCGCGGCGGCCGGCGGCGGGCCGGGGATGTCCAGGGGCGTGTTCACGAACGCGGTCGTGGGCACCGCCGAGGACGACTCGGCGTTCGTGGACGCGCTGTCGTCGCCCTTGGTGAGGAAGTACACCCCGGTCACGGCTGCGGCGACCACGATCACACCCAGTACCGAGCCCGCGATCGTCAAGCGCTTGCGCTTCTTCTCCTGCTCGGCCCGTCGTGCCAGCTGGCGCTCCAGCTTGCGCTTGGCCGCCGCCCGTCGCTGTTCGTTACTCGGCACTACCGCGTTCCTCCCGTGTCGTCAGGTTCGGTTAGAGGGTAACCGGTTGGACGCCGAGGGTGTCCGTGGGGAAAACTGGACCATCGTGACGAAGACCAGCAGCTTCACCGCCCCGAAGGGTGTCCCGGACTACCTGCCCCCGAATTCGGCCGAGTTCGTCGCCGTGCGCGACGGCTTGATCCACGCCGCCCGACTTGCGGGATACGGGCATGTAGAGCTGCCGGTATTCGAACAAACCGCGCTGTTCGCGCGGGGTGTGGGCGAATCGACCGACGTGGTCAGCAAGGAGATGTGGACCTTCGCCGACCGCAACGGCGAGAGCTTCACGCTGCGCCCCGAAGGCACTGCCGGTGTCATGCGCGCGGTGATCCAGCACGGCCTCGACAAGAGCGGCCAGCTGCCGGTGAAGCTGTGCTACGCCGGGCCGTTCTTCCGCTACGAACGTCCGCAGGCCGGTCGCTACCGGCAGCTGCAGCAGGTCGGCATCGAGGCCATCGGCATCGACGACCCGGCACTGGACGCCGAAGTCATCGCGATCGCCGACGCCGGATTCCGGTCGCTGGGCCTGGACGGCTTCCGCCTCGAGATCACTTCGCTGGGCGATGAGACCTGCCGCCCGCAGTACCGCGAACTGCTGCAGGAATTCCTGCGTGGGCTGCCCCTCGACGAGGAAACCCAGCGTCGCGCCGAGATCAATCCGCTGCGCGTGCTCGACGACAAACGTCCCGAAGTGCGCGAGCTGACCGCGAACGCGCCGCTGATGATCGACCACCTGTCCGAATCGGCGAAAGCCCACTTCGACGAGGTGCTCGCCCACCTGGACGCGCTCGGCGTGCCCTACGTGGTGAATCCGCGGATGGTGCGCGGACTGGACTACTACACCAAGACCACGTTCGAATTCGTGCACGACCAGCTCGGCGCGCAGTCGGGCATCGGCGGCGGCGGGCGCTACGACGGGCTGATGGCCGAACTGGGTGGACAGCCGTTGTCGGGCATCGGGTTCGGCATCGGTGTCGACCGGACCGTGCTGGCGCTGGCCGCGGAAGGCAAGTCCGCGGCCGACCCGGCGCGCTGCCAGGTCTACGGTGTGGCGCTGGGTGACGAAGCCAAGGCGAAGATGGTCGCGCTGGCCGGACAGCTGCGGGCCGCCGATATCAGCGTCGACCTGGCCTACGGCGGGCGTGGCATGAAGGGCGCGATGAAGGGCGCCGATCGTTCGGGGGCGAAGTACACGCTCGTGCTCGGTGATCGGGACCTGGCCGAGAACACGATCGGGGTCAAGGAAATGGCGACCGGCGATCAGCGGTCCGTGCCGCTCGACGGCGTGGTCGCGGTGTTGCGCGAGGCACTGGGCGGCTGAGTCGACAGCTCTCGCGTGGGCGTGAGCGTGTCGGTGGGGCGCGGTAATCTGACCGCGCCTCACACCGGGCGGGCCGGTGAAGGTGGAGAGGACATCGTGGACGGGCAGTCGGCGGCAACGGAACCGGTGGGCATCGACCTGGTCGCGCCCGAGGTCTTCGCGCCGATGTTGCGCAAGCTCTCGCTGGCCGCGCTCGGCGTCGGTGTCGGGGCCACGCTGCTGTCGGCGGTGTGGCTGAGCTGGCCGTACGCCATCGCGATCGGACTGGTCGTGGCCCTGCCGACCGTCGCCTATGTCTTCGCGTTCCAGCGTCGTCGAATGTGGTTGAGCGGCACCGTGATCCGCGCGCACCGACTGTTCGGCGAGAACACCGTCGACCTCGCGCACGCCACCGGTGTGCAGCTGCAGGTCTACCCGGGCAGGCTCAGCCGCATCGTTTTGAAGGTCACCGCCGACGCGGACACGCAGATCGTTCCGCTGGCGATGTACACCGACGTGGGCAGTGGCCGCGAACTGCACCTGTTGGCGCTGCGCAAACTCGCCGATGCCCTGTCCTCGAGCGAATTGGTCGCCGCCATCGCCATCTCCGAAGTGCTGGTCGGGCAGTTGCGCGCCGAAGCCCGCGACGCCGGTCTCGACGAACGCCCGTTGTATCGGGCGGTGCAGTCGGTGCGCGGCAAGGACGCCGTCTCGCCGGTCGTGCTCACCGATTCCGAAGTCGCCGCGCTGACTTGAGCTGTGTTCAGCCGAACAGGGCCAGTTGGGTGTCGATGGGTTGTGGACGCGGTGCCGGAGGGGTTGTGCGGCCCTGGGTTTGACGGAGGCTGTACTGAGTCAGCAGCGGGTTCACCCGATCGCGTAACCAATCGCGGTACAGCGCAGTGACATTGCCGCCGCGGGGGTACAGCTGGCGGTAGCGGCGCATGAGGGCCGGGTGTTGCTCCGCCAGCCAGGTGAGGAACCAGTCGCGGGTGGGACCACGCAGGTGCATGGGGAACGCCATGGCGCTGGTCGCACCCGCATCGGCGATCGCGGCGAACAGGGCTTCCAGGTGGGCCCGGCTGTCGGTGAGGCACGGGATGATCGGGGCGGCCATGACGTGGACGGTGAAGCCCGCGTCGGACAGCGCGCGGACCAGGTCAAGGCGTGCACGGGGTTCGGGGGTGCCGGGTTCGAGGCTGTGGTGCAGATCCGGGTCCAGGATGGCGATCGACACCGCGACACTGATTTCCACCTGGCGGGCCGCTTCGACGAGCAGGGGGAGATCGCGGCGCAGCAGCGGGCCCTTGGTGAGAATCGAGAACGGGGTGCCCGAATCCGACAGCGCGCGAATGATGCCGGGCATCAAGCGATATCGGCCCTCGGCGCGCTGATACGGGTCGGTGTTGGTGCCCAGTGCCACGGCCTCGCGCTGCCACGAACGGCGCCCCAGTTCGCGGCGCAACACCGCGGCGATATTGGTTTTCACCACGATCTCGGAATCGAAATCCTCGCCCGCATCCAAGCCCAGATATTCGTGACTGCCCCGCGCGAAGCAGTAGCGGCAGGCGTGCGAGCAGCCGCGCATCGGGTTGATCGTCCAGCGGAACGGCAGCGCTGAACTCTCGGGCATCTTGTTCAGCGCGCTCTTGCACAGCACTTCGTGAAAGGTGATGCCGTCGAACTCCGGGGTGCGGACGCTGCGAACCAGCCCGGCTCTGGTCAGGCCGGGCAGTGCGCCGTCATCGGCGTCGAGGGTTTGGGCTTGCCACCGCACCCCCAGAGTCGAACATTTGTTCGAACGGGTGTCAAGCCTGACGCGGCGCCCGCAGGAAATCGACCAGATCGTCGACGGTCTCCGCGGTCGGGCGCGGACGGTAGCCGAGTTCGCGTTCGGCCTTGCCGTGGTCGACGATCGGCGCCGAGATCAGCGCGCCCAGTGCGGCTTTGGACAGGATGTCGGAGCCAAGCCGCCTGCTGATCGGCTCGAGCACCGGCAGCAGCGCACCCAGCCACTTCGCCGGGATGGCGAAACGGGGGCCCTGCGCGCCGGTGCGGGCCGCGGCCATCCGGCACAGGTCGAGCATGGTGATCATCTCGCCGCCGAGCAGGTAGTTCTCGCCGGTTCGGCCCTTCTCGCCGGCCAGGATCAGTCCGAGTGCTACGTCGCGCACGTCGACCAGGTCGAAGCCGCCGCCGATCATCACCGGGATGCGGCCTCGCATCGCCTGGGCGACGGTGCTGTTGAGGCGGGACAGCCGCTCGAGGTTGTCGGCGGGACCGTAGACGCCGGTCGGGTTCACGATCACCGCGTCCAGGCCTTGCTCGATCACCGGGCGCAACGCCAGTTCGCCCGACCATTTGGACCGGTCGTAGACGGGCAGGCTCGGATCGTCGGACCGGCCGGACTTCTCGTCGATGTGCCCGTGCGCGCGATACTGGTCGAAGGCGTGGATGGAGCTGGTGTGCACGAACCGGCGCACCCCGGATGCCAGCGCGGCCTCGGCGGTCACGCGCACGCCTTCGGTGTTCACCCGCCATGCCAGGTCGTTGCGTTCGGCGAGCGTGATCAGCGCGACCAGGTGGTACACCACCTCCACGCCGGTCAGTGCCGCGCGCATCGAAACAGGGTTCAGCACATCGCCGTCGATCCAGCTCACGGCCGGATCGTCGATGGTCGGGGCGACTCGGTCGATGGCGACCACCTCGTGGCCGCGCTCGACGAGCAGGGGGATCAGATTGGTACCGAGGTAGCCGGCTGCGCCGGTCACTGCGACCTTCATGCGCCCGAGGGTATAGAACATGTTCTAGTTTTCCTAGTGGGTCGCGCGAATCGAGGGTGATACGACTCGAAAACTGTCGGGGTGTTCGGCTATATTCGGAGCCACTCGCAGTCGGGTGGGTCGCGTCGGGAGTTTCGCGGCCGCTGATCGCGGTCTATGGCAGACTTTTCACGACGAGTTGGGGGATTTCGCATGAATCACGTCTCGGTGGAGACACCAGGGGTCGCGGCGTTCGCGGCCGCCAACAGCGCTGTGGCGGGGCAGGTCGCCGCCGCGGGCAACATCGATCTGGTGGCCAGCGTGTCGGCGGCGACGCCGGTGTTCGGCCTCATCGGCGCGGATTACCTGGCGATGTTCGCGGCCGCACAAGCGTTGCAGGCCAAGGACATCAACGATCTGTCGGCCCGGTTCAGCTCGCTGTCCGACGCCGCCTTCAAGTCGTCGGTGACCTTCGAGACCACCGATATCGACAATGCCGCCGAGCTCGCGCGTCAGGCCGCCGGACTCGGAGGCGCGGCATGAAACCGCTGAGCTCCGATGGCGGCGTCATCGCCCCCGAGGCCGCGCTGGCTACCGCCGATGCCGAGATGGCGTCCTCGGCGATGGGTGCGCTGCCGCTGGATACCCAGGCGATCCTGGACGTGCCGTTGATGCAGGTGCCCGACGATCTCGCGGCCGAGGAAGAAGCGGTTTTCACCCTCGCGCAGAAGATCACCGACGAAGCCCAGAACGGCGGCATGTCGCCCGCGGGCCTGGGCGGCCTTGGTGGCTTCGGTGGCGGGCAGCCGCAGGACATGCTGCCCTCCGACATCCTGTCCGGCATCTCCCACGACGCCTCGTCCGCGCTGAGCGGCCTGCAGGGCACGGTCGCCGAGCTCACCGCGCCCGCCTCGGCCGCCGCGATGACCGCGTTCGACCAGGCCAAAGCGGCACTCACCGGCACGTCGGGTGCTTCGGGCGCTGCCGCCGCGAGCCCGTCCGCCGCCGCGCCGACACTGCCGCAAGATCCGGTCGCCGCGCTGATGAACGGCGTGTCACTGCCCGCGCTGCCCGGTGTCGACGCGCTGTTCCAGCCGTTCCTCGACCTGCTCAGCAGCTTCGGCACCGGCGTTTTCAACTCCGTGGACCCCACCGCGATCCTAAGTCAGTCCTCGGCCGTCATCGAACAGGCGATGAGCCTGGCCCAGGGTGGCGTGAAGACCGTCCAGCAGCTGTGGGAGGGCCAGGCCGCCGACGCGGCGACCACGGCCAGCCAGCAGGCGCAAACCCAGGGGCAGGAAACCGGCCAGCGCGGCATCGACATCTCCGCGCTCACCCAGCAGGCCGCCGCGGTCGTGCAGACCGGCAACGCGCAGCTCACTACGATCGCCACCACGTTCGCGGCCCAGGCCACGGCGCTGGCGCCGACGATCATGCTGCCGCCGACCCAGGCCACGCTGATCGGTTTGGCCACCACGCATCTGGGTGAGGCGGTCTCGGTCGTCAACATCACCCGTGGACAGCTCATGGGATACACCGGCGAACTCAGCAATGTGGTCGGGCAGCTGGCCAGCCAGAGCGGTCTGCCGTCGCCGGAGGAAGCACTGTCGGCGGTCTCGGAGAACATCGGCGAGCCGCTGATGACCCAGGCGCAGGAAGCGCTGGGCGGCGGCGACGGCTCGACCGCGGCAGCGGGTGCGAACCCCAGCACCGGTGCGCCCGGCTCGACCGTCCCGGCCGGTCTCGGATCAGGCGGCTCGGGTGGCAGCGGTGGCGGTGGCGGTGGTGGTGCCGCACTCGGCGCGCTCGGAGCAGCGCGCGGTGGTGGCGGTGGCGCCGGTGGTGGTGCCGGCGTGCCGAGCGCGGGCACCCCGAAGTCCAGCGCGGCCATCCCCGGTTCGGCCGTGCCCGCGGGGCGCGCGATGACCCCCGGTGGAATGGGCGCGACCAGCGCCGCGGGCGCCAGTGGTACCTCCGGCATGATGGGCGGCGGCGCGGGAGCGGGCGCGGGCCGTGGCAACAACGAAGAAGAACACAGTCGCAACGTGCAGTTCTACCAAAGCCGCACGGGCAACGACGATCTCACCGGACCGCTGGGTGAATCCACGCCCGAGGTCATCGGCGCGGTCCACGAAGACGAACGCGAACCCGAAGCCGACCGGTTCTGAGCGGTGGAGGTTGCGCCCGGAGTGTGGCTCCGCGGCGCAACCTCGACTGTGGAACGCGTCAGCTCTTGAAGGCGTCGACCAGCTTCTTGTAGAGGTCGGCGAAGCGCTTGCGGGCGGCCTTCTGCTCCGGGTTGAGGCCGTCGGACGCCTCGGGGGAGTAGACGACCAGGTGGGCGTCGTCGGTGGAGTCCTCGGGCATCAGGTCGATGATCTGGGTGCCGCGGTTCTCGCCCGTCGGGATACCGAAGTCGGTGTCCTTCAGCGCGTTGATCTCGTCGCGCGCGGCCGAGATCGCATCGCCGGCAACCTTTCCGGTCACCTTCTTCGGCGCGGTCTCGGGCTTGCGGTCCTTGCTCGCCGCGTCGGGCATGTGCACGGCGGTGCCGTCGGGGAAGATCTGCAGGACCGGGCGCAGGTCGGTGCGCTGCGTCCAGCCCGCCGGGATCGTGGTCAGGCTCACCAGCGGTAGCGGCGCGGGATCGGCCTGGGCGACGGCACTCGCGCCGGGCAGCGCGAGCGCGCAGACGAGCAGTCCGGTCATGGTCGGGCGCATGGGTTCCCCTCGATCGAAAGTCAGTGCGTGGGTGTCGCGTTCGCGGGTCAGCGTAGCCCGGGCGGGTTGTCCAGGTCACGTGCGGAATAGGTGTCGCAGGCCTGCACCGAACCGGTCCGGTAGCCGACGAGGAACCATTTCTGCCGCTGATCCGAGGACCCGTGGGTCCACGACTCGGGATTGACCCCGCGCCCGGCGCTGCGCTGGATACGGTCGTCGCCGACAGCGTTGGCCGCGGACAGGGCATCGCGAATGTCTTTGTCGGACAACGGCTTCAAGAATGGTTGCCCGCCGCCGGGGGAGGGCTGCTTGTCGGCGAAGTTGGCCCAGATCCCCGCGTAGCAGTCGGCCTGCAGCTCGGTGCGCACCGCGCCCGACGTCGCGCCCTGCGGATCGCGCTGCGCCTTGCCGATATCGCCGAGCTGATTCTGGATGTGGTGGCCGACCTCGTGCGCGACCACGTACTCCTGCGCCAACGGTCCCGCGCTCGCGCCGAAGCGGTCGGTTAGTTCCTGAAAGAACCCGGTGTCGAAGTAGGCGGTCTGGTCGGCGGGGCAGTAGAACGGGCCGACGTCGCTGGTGGCATTGCCGCAGCCGGTGCTCACCGAGCCGGTGAACAGCACCAGCTTCGGCTTCACGTACTGCGTGCCGGTCTGTTTCGGCAGCTGCACCGACCACACCGAGTCCAGGCTCTGCGCGGTCGCCACGACCCGGCAGTCCACGTATTTGTTCGCGTCGGCGCCGGTCTTGCAGTGCGCCGGAGTGCCCGCGGTGCCGGGTTCGGCGCCCCCGTACTGCCCACTGGATGCGGGACTCCCGCCGGTACCGGTGAGGTCGACGCCGAACAGGAGGCTGACCACCAACAGGATCAGACCGCCCGTGCCACCGCCGATGGCGAGTTTGCCGCCCATGCCGGGTCCGCCGCCCGACGATGCCCGGCCGGGATCGATCTGCATACCTTCGTTGAAGGTCATCGCGGTACTCGCCTTCGCTCGGTGGTCCAGCTGCCTCACAGCATGATTCACCGTCGGCGGATGCCGCAGACGGTGAACAGTGTCACAAGCTTGACACGGTGGGGAAGATATCGGTTTTCCTCCGGGCACCGTGTCTCACTACGATGGCAGTGCACCGCGTGTTTTCGCGGTGCGACCAGTCCACGAAAGTCTGTCGAAAGGAATACCGTGCTGCGCACCCACTTGGCTGGTTCGCTGCGAGGCGAGCAGGCCGGTCAGACCGTCACCCTCACCGGCTGGGTGGCCAGGCGTCGTGACCACGGTGGTGTGACCTTCATCGATCTGCGTGATGCCTCGGGCGTTTCGCAGGTGGTCTTCCGCGACGGCGATGCGGCCGAACAGGCCCATAAGCTGCGCGCGGAATTCTGTGTGCAGGTCACCGGTGTGGTGGAACGGCGTCCCGACGGCAACGAGAACCCGGAGCTGCCGACCGGGCAGATCGAGCTCGACGCCAAGGAACTGGTCGTGCTCAACGAGAGCGCGCCGCTGCCGTTCCAGCTCGACGAGACCCCCGGCGACGAGGCGCGCCTGAAGTACCGCTACCTCGACCTGCGTCGCGAAGGCCCGGGCCGCGCCATCCGCCTGCGCTCCAAGGTCAACGCCGCCGCGCGCACGGTGCTGGCCGACCACGATTTCGTCGAGGTCGAGACCCCCACGCTCACCCGCTCCACGCCCGAGGGCGCCCGCGACTTCCTGGTCCCCGCGCGCTTGCAGCCGGGCAGCTTCTACGCGCTGCCGCAGAGCCCGCAGCTGTTCAAGCAGCTGCTCATGGTCGGTGGCATCGAGCGTTACTACCAGCTCGCGCGCTGCTACCGCGACGAGGACTTCCGCGCCGACCGGCAGCCGGAGTTCACCCAGCTCGACATCGAGATGAGCTTCGTGCGCCAGGAGGATGTGATCCTGCTGGCCGAGGACATCCTGACCGCGCTGTGGAAGCTGATCGGCCACGAGATCGTCACCCCGATCCCGCACATGACCTACGCGGAGGCGATGCGGCGCTACGGCTCCGACAAGCCAGACCTGCGCTTCGGTGTCGAGATCACCGAGCTCACCGACTACTTCAAGGACACCACCTTCCGGGTGTTCCAGTCCGAGTACGTCGGCGCGGTCGTGATGCCCGGTGGCGCGAGCCAGCCGCGACGTCAGCTCGACGCCTGGCAGGAATGGGCCAAGCAGCGCGGCGCCAAGGGCCTTGCCTACATCCTGATCAACGAGGACGGCACCCTCGGCGGCCCGGTGGCCAAGAACCTCACCGACGCCGAGCGGGACGGGCTGGCCAAGCAGGTCGGCGCCGAGCCGGGCGATTGCGTGTTCTTCGCCGCCGGCGCGGTCAAGTCCAGCCGTGCGCTGCTGGGTGCCGCGCGCGGCGAGATCGCCCGCAAGTGCGACCTCATCGACCCGAACGCCTGGGCCTTCGTCTGGATCGTGGACGCCCCGATGTTCGAGCCCGCCGCCGAGGCCACCGCCAGTGGCGATGTGGCACTGGGTCATTCGGCCTGGACCGCGGTGCACCACGCGTTCACCTCGCCCAAGCCCGAGTCCCTCGAAACCTTCGACACCGACCCCGGTTCGGCGCTGGCCTACGCCTACGACATCGTCTGCAACGGCAACGAGATCGGTGGCGGTTCCATCCGTATCCACCGCCGCGACGTGCAGGAACGCGTGTTCTCGGTGATGGGCATCAACAACGAGGAAGCCCAGGACAAGTTCGGCTTCCTGCTCGACGCGTTCGCGTTCGGCGCCCCGCCGCACGGCGGCATCGCCTTCGGCTGGGACCGCATCACCGCGCTGCTGGCCGGCGAGGACTCCATCCGTGAGGTCATCGCGTTCCCGAAGACCGGTGGCGGCGTCGACCCGCTCACCGACGCGCCCGCGCAGATCACCGCGCAGCAGCGCAAGGAGGCCGGTATCGACGCCAAACCGGTGGTCAAGGGTGCGCCCGACGCGCCGAAAGTTGTTGCGGCCGACAAGTAGCCGACACGCACCGTAGCCCGGTACCTTCTGATCGGTATCGCCCCCCGCGATACCGACCAGGAGGACACCGGTGCTACATCTGCGCGTGATCAGCCCGCCCGACCAGACCGACGAGCTGATCCGGGTCCTGGAAGCCGACGCGGGCGTCACCCATCTCACGGTGGCGCGCGGGATGGCGATCGACCCCGCGGGCGATCTGGTCCAGGCCGACGTGGCCCGCGAAGGCGCCAACAAGGTCCTGGCCGACGTGAAGGCGCTGGGCATCGTCGAGCACGGCGGCATCACGCTGGGCCCGGTCACCGCGGTGCTGTCCGATGCCGCCGACCGCGCGGTGCGGGCGGCGCCGGGCGATCCCTCCGATGCCGTGGTCTGGGAGCAACTGCTCAAGGAGACTCACGAGGAAGCCTCGCTCAACGCCACCTTCGTCGCGTTCCTGACCATCGCCTGCCTGCTCGCCGCGATCGGCGTGGCCACCGATTCGCCGGTCACCATCGTCGGCGCGATGGTGGTGGGCCCGGAGTTCGGACCGCTGGCCGCGCTGTCGGTGGCGCTGGTTCGTCGCAATTGGCGGCTGGCGCGTCGCTCGGTGATCGCGTTGGCGGTGGCGTTCCCGATCGCGATGGTGGTCACCCTCGGCGCGACGATCGTGTGGGAGCAGTTCGGCTGGATCACCACCGCGGGCATCATCGACGCGCACAGCGTCGACTTCATCTACGAGGTCGGCCCGTTCTCCCTGGTGGTGGCGCTGCTGGCCGGTGCGGCGGGGATGTTGTCGCTGGTCACCGCGAAATCGGCGGCCCTGATCGGGGTGTTCATCTCGGTGACGACCGTGCCCGCCGCCGGGTACGCGGTGGTCGCGGCGACGCTGGGGCAGTGGCATCGGGCGTTCGAGTCCGCGGGTCAGCTCGCGGTGAACCTGCTCGGCATCGTCGTCGCGGGAGTGCTGGTGCTGGAACTTCGACCGAAGGCGGGCGACGAGAAGGGCCCGCTCGGACGGTTCAAGCGGGCCATCGGCATGCGGTCAGCGCTCGAGCACTGACCCGCTACACGCGTGCGACCGGTCCGGCGGTCAGCATCCGGTAGGCGAAGGTCACCGCGATCACGCAGACCGGCCCGGCCACGAACAACCCGAGCCCGCACAGCGCCGCCCCGACCAGCGTGACCAGGATGACCGTCAACGCCAACAGCACGCACGCCCACAGATTCGCCAGCACCAGTTGCGCACTGGCCTTGATCGCGTCCACCGGGCCATAGTCCTGATCGATCACGAAGTGCAGCGAGAACATGCACAGGAACCCCGCGATCAACCCCGGCGCCAGGCACAGCGACGACAACAGCAGCGTGATCGTGAACGACAGCAGCGACGTCAGCAAGACATTGCCCGCGTTGACGAATCGGAAGAACGACCCGAAAGCCGGTGGGTACCCATCGGTTTCGTACAGCGCGCCACGCACCATCGCTGCCTGCAGCAACCACAGCGCGACGATGACCACCAGGAACAGCAGCAGCACGCTGAACGGTGAAGTCGGCTCGACGATCTGGACCACCGCGACGAACCCCAGATAGATCAACACCCCCACCGCGATCACGCCCAGCCACGGCCCCGGATTGGCCCGGAATCGCTCCCAGCCGTAGCTCAGCGACTGGCCGACATCCAGTGCCTGTGCTCCCGAATGGTAGTAACCGGGCGTCTGCGGGCCGCCGGTGGGCGACACGCCGGACGCGGGGGTTGCGGGATACCCGGAACTCTCCGGTTTCGTCTGCGGCACGGCATAACCCGAACCCGTGCCCTCGGGTCCGTACTGCGGGCCCGCGCCGGCAATCGGCGGTGCGGGTTCGACGGGTTCGTGCCCGTACTGTGCGGCGCCGGGCCCTTCGAATTGCGGATAGCCCGCGTTACCGGCCATTCCGTGTCGGCTGGGTCCCGTACCGGAAGTCGGTGCGGCGCCGGTGCCCTCGTGTCTGCCCGCGGAGTCGGCGAACTTTCCGCCACCGCCCGGAACAGGCGACCCGCCCGGTGAATCGCTCGATGCGGCGTACGGAGTGTCGGTCACTGTGATAGACCTTTCGACTCAACCGGTTTGCGGTGTGGCGCACAGCAGTTCACGATGAGAAAACCCGACAACCGGCTGATGTGTCAAGCGAACAGGCACATCCGCGCAACCTCGGCGCCAACACGCCGAGCGACGCGGAAAGGTTGTGCAACCGCTCGCTAGAAGTGACGTGTTACGAGTAGTTTGAGAGGCGATGATCGCACTATTGGCCGAACGCGCCGCCGACGTCGTATCCGCAGCACAACAGTTGCTCACAAAGCGAATGGGTGCTCCGGTAAAGCTGAGTGATCCGGTAGAGCTCAGCGGCAGTGGTAGGACGACAGTCCTACGCGTGCGTGTTGCGGAGAACGCATTCTCGTTGCCGCGCACGCTGATCGTGAAACAGGTGCGCGGTACCGCTACCGAGCGGCGCACCGGTGGCATGGCGCCCGGCGTCGCCAGCATCGACGCGGCGTTCCTACGCGAGGCGGTGTCCTACCAGTTCACCACCGCGCTGAGTCGCGAGCAGCGACCCGGTGCGTTCCTGATCGCGCACAGCGTGCCCGACCGTCTGCTGGTGCTGTCGGACCTGGGCGACAACGCGCTGCTCACCACCGTGCTGCAGGCCAGGGTCGAACCGGGCACCCGCAACTCGCTGATGGCGTTCGCGCAGGCACTGGGCCGGATGCACGCCGCGACCGTGGGCCGCGAACCCGACTTCGTCGCACTGATGCGCCGGGTCGACTCGGTGCATCGCGTCGACGGCATCGCGCAACAGGCCCAAGCCGCCATCGCCGAGGTGCCCGGCCTGCTGCAGGCCGAGTTCGGGATCGACGTGCCCGGTGAGATCGCCGAACGCATCGTGGCGGGCAACCGCCTGTTCACCGGTGGCCGTTATCGCGCGTTCAGCCCGTCGGACCTGTGCCCCGACAACGTGATCATGAACGACGAGGGCGCGCGTTTCCTCGATTACGAGTGGGGCGGTTTCCGCGACGCCACCCTCGATATCGCCTACGCGCTGGTCTCGTTCCCCGGCTGCCTGTGCGATTTCGAACTCGCGCGCAGTCGCGCCAAGGAAATGGTCGAAGCCTGGCGCTCCGCGGTGGTGGGCGTGTGGCCGTCGCTGGCCGACGACACGATCCTGGCCGAACGGATCCTGGAAGCCCGCCTGATCTGGGTGTGGCTGTCGACCTACTGGTTCCTGCCCGCCGACCACGCCCGCGTCGCCACCGCCCGCGAGCACGGGCTTTCGGTGCCGCGCTCGGAGGCACTGATCAACCGGTGGTCCGCGCTGGCCGAGGACGCCAGGATGACCGGCGACGACGCGGTCGGCGACTTCGCCGAACAGGTCTCGGCGATGCTCGAGGAACGCTGGTCGGAGTAGTCGCGGGGGGGGGGGGGGGGGGGACCCCCCCCCCCCGCGCCCGGCTCAGCTCGTCGGGGTCGCGCGCTGTTCGATGCGGCCACCCGCGGGCACCGCGAACGACATCCCGTGGCGCACGCCGGTGCCCGGATCGGTCACGTCCAGGACGTAGAACCAGTCCATCTGGGTCTGCCCCGCGGTGACGTCGAGCACGCCGAAACCGTGCGAGTCGAGTTCGACGTACCGCAGGTGGTGGTTGGCCGCCTTGATGGCCTCTTCGGCGGGGATCGACGCCGTCCGCGGCGGCATCTTCAACGTGTCACCGACGCTGGACGAGGTGACCGACGGGATGACGAACTCCACGCCCACCGTCGGGCCCGCGGGGTAGTTCGCCGGGTTCACCGGCAGATCCGACGCCCAGGAGGTGTGGATGTCGCCGGTGAGGAACACCACGTCACGTACCTGATTGTGCGAGATCGCGTCGAACAGGGTGCGCCGGTCGGCGGTGTAGCCGTCCCACTGATCGCCGTTGACGGTGATGCCGCCCTGCGGGATGCCCAGCGCCGTCGTGATGGCCTCGGTGGTGGCCGATTCCAGCGGCGGGAACACCAGCGGCGCGACCATCACGGAGTTGCCGATCAGCTTCCAGCGGGCGGGGGAGGAGGTCAGGCCCGCGGTGAGCCATTCCATCTGGGTGCGGCCGGTGAGCGTGCGGGACGGGTCGTCGGCGTGGCGCCAGCCCGCGACCGGTCCGGCTTCCTCGTCGCGGTAGCTGCGCAGGTCCAGCATGGACAGTTCGGCCAGGGTGCCGAAGCGCAGTCGCCGGTAGATCTGTACCTGGCCGTCGTTGCGGGTCGCGCGCACCGGCATCCACTCGAGGTAGGCGCGGGCGGAGGCGGCTTTGCGGTCGGCCCACGGTCCCTCGGTGGCGGGGTCGTGGTTCTCCGCGCCGTCGCGCCAGGAGTTGTCGGCGGATTCGTGGTCGTCCCAGGTGCAGATGAACGGCACGGTGGCGTGCAGGGCCATCAGGTCCGGGTCGGTCTTGTACTGGCCGTGGCGGGTGCGGTAGTCGGACAGGCTGACGATCTCGTTGACCGGGTCGTGTCCTCGCACGGCGCCGTTGCGGCCGGTGTACTTGCCGCGGGCGTATTCGTAGATGTAGTCGCCCAGGTGCACGATCGCGTCGAGGTCGGTGCGCGCGGCCAGGTGCCGGTAGGAGCCGAACCAGCCCGCTTCCCAGTTGGCGCAGGAGACCAGGCCAAGGCGCAGTCGGTCGACGTCGGAGTCGGGCGCGGGGGCGGTGCGGGTGCGGCCGACGGGGGAGGTCTGGCCGCAGGCGGTGAAGCGGTAGTAATAGTCCTGACCGGGGGTCAGGCCGGTTGCGTCGACCTTGACGGTGTGGTCGGTGCCGGTCGAGGCCGTGACGGTGCCGGTGGCGGCCAGGGTGCCGAAGTCCGGGTCGGTGGCGATCTCCCAGCGCACCGGGGTCGCTTCGCCGAGGCCGGAGCCGGGTGTGGCGTCCTCGGCGACGGTCACTCGGGTCCAGAGGATGACCGCGGTCGGTAGCGGGTCGCCCGAGGCGACGCCGTGTTGGAACACCCCGCTGGTCGCGGCGGCGCGGCCGGTCAGCGCGACGGTGGTCAGTGCCGCCACCGCGGCGACGCTGCCGCCCTTGAACAGCGTGCGTCGAGCGAAGGAGGACTCGGCGGGGATTTCGGCGATTTCGGCCACGATCAGCGATTTCATCCCACGCGAGGCTTCCGCGCAAGTCTTTGCGACAAGTGTTGGTCAACTGTCCATGTTTTGGGCAGCTGTTCGTTCGGCATCGGCCGGTCGAACGGGGGTCGCGGCTGCGCTTCCCCGAACATGTCGGAGGGGCTGAGTACCCTGCACAACGTGAGCGACAGCCTTTTCGACGTGCCCGGCGAACGCGCGTCCGCCGACTCCGGCGCCGACGCGGCGTTTCGTCGTGATTCCGGCGCGCCGCTGGCGGTTCGGATGCGTCCCGCCAACGTCGACGAGGTGATCGGCCAGGCGCATCTGCTCGGCCCCGGCTCCCCGCTGCGCAGGCTGGTCGAAGGGTCGGGTGCGGCATCGGTGCTGCTCTACGGCCCGCCCGGCACCGGAAAGACCACCCTGGCCTCGCTGCTGTCGCAGGCCACCGGTCGCCGGTTCGAAGCGCTGTCGGCGTTGTCTGCGGGCGTCAAGGACGTGCGCGCGGTGATCGACCTGGCCCGTCGCCGACTCACCGCGGGCGAACAGACCGTGTTGTTCATCGACGAGATCCACCGCTTCTCCAAAACCCAGCAGGACGCGCTGCTCGCCGCGGTGGAGAACCGGATCGTGCTGCTGGTCGGCGCGACCACCGAGAACCCGTCGTTCTCCGTGGTCTCCCCGCTGCTGTCACGCTCGCTGGTGCTGCAACTACAACCGCTGACCCCCGACGACATCCGCACCGTCCTGGCACGCGCGATCACCGACCCGCGCGGCCTGGCCGACACGATCGCTGTCACCGAAGACGCGATCGAACACATCGTCCGAATCGCCGGTGGCGACGCGCGCCGGGCACTGACCGCGCTGGAAGCCTCGGCCGAATCCGCCACCGACGGCACCGTCGACCTGGAAACCGTCGAGGCCACCGTCGACAAGGCCGCCGTGCGCTACGACCGCGCGGGCGACCAGCACTACGACGTGATCAGCGCCTTCATCAAATCCATTCGCGGCTCCGACGTCGACGCCGCCGTGCACTACCTGGCCCGCATGCTCGCGGCCGGCGAAGACCCCCGTTTCATCGCGCGCCGCCTGATGATCCACGCCAGCGAGGACATCGGCATGGCCGACCCGATGGCCCTGCAAACTGCCACCGCCGCGGCCCAGGTCGTCCAGCAGGTCGGCCTGCCCGAATGCAAACTCGCCCTGGCCCAGGCCACCATCCACCTGGCCACCGCCCCCAAATCCGGCGCGGTCACCAAGGCGATCGACAAGGCCATGTCCGATGTCTCCCGCGGCAAGGCGGGCTCGGTCCCGCCCTACCTGCGCGACGGCCACTACACCGGCGCGGCGCTGCTCGGCAATGCCAAGGGCTACAAGTTCCCGCACAACTCCCGCGAGGGCGTGGTCACCCAGCAGTACCCGCCCGACGAACTGGTCGGCACCGACTACTACTTACCCACCGAACACGGCAACGAACGCGCCATCGGCCCGCGCGTGGACAAGCTACGCAAGATCGTGCGCGGGCAATAGTGGTGCGGACCACCCCGGTCGATGAAAAAGCACCTGGACCGCACCGGTAAGCTGGATATTCGTGCAGACCCACGAGATTCGACGACGGTTCCTGGACCATTTCGTCCGTGCCGGACACACCGAAGTTCCCACCGCTTCGCTGATCCTGGCCGACCCGAACCTGTTGTTCGTCAACGCAGGTATGGTCCCGTTCGTTCCGTATTTCCTCGGTCAGCAGACCCCGCCGTACGCCACCGCGACCAGCGTGCAGAAGTGCGTGCGCACCCTCGACATCGAGAACGTCGGCATCACCACCCGCCACAACACGTTCTTCCAGATGGCGGGCAATTTCAGCTTCGGCGACTACTTCAAGCGTGAGGCCATCACCCTGGCCTGGACGCTGCTCACCGACAGTGTCGAAGACGGCGGCTACGGCTTCGATCCCGAGCGCCTGTGGGTCACGGTCTACCTCGACGACGACGAGACCGAGCGCATGTGGCTCGAGATGGGTGTGCCCGCCGACCGCATCCAGCGTCGCGGCATGGCCGACAACTACTGGTCGATGGGTATCCCCGGCCCGTGTGGTCCGTGTTCGGAGATCTATTTCGACCGCGGCCCCGAATACGGCGTCGAGGGTGGTCCTGAGGCCGACGAGGATCGCTACATCGAGATCTGGAATCTCGTGTTCATGCAGAACGAGCGTGGCGCGGGCACCAGCAAGGACAACTTCGAGATCCTGGGCCCGCTGCCCAAGCAGAACATCGACACCGGCATGGGTGTCGAGCGTGTCGCGTTCCTGCTGCAGGGCGTGGACAACGTCTACGAGACCGACCTGATGCGCCCGATCATCAACAAGGCCGAGGAACTCACCGGCCGCTCCTACGGTGTGGAACACACCGATGACGTGCGCTTCCGCGTCATCGCCGACCATGCCCGCACCGCCGCGATGCTCATCGCCGACGGCGTGAACCCCGGCAACGACGGCCGCGGCTACGTGCTGCGCCGCCTGCTGCGCCGCATCGTGCGCTCGGCGCGGCTGCTCGGCGCCGAAAAGCCCGTGATGGCCGAGCTGATCAAGGTCGTCACCGACCTGATGGCCCCGTCCTACCCCGAACTCGCCACCGATTTCGCGCGCATCGAGACCGTGTCGGTCGGCGAGGAGATGGCGTTTCTCAAGACCCTCAACACCGGCGAAACCCTGTTCGACAACGCCGCCACCGCGGTGAAGTCCAAGGGCGGCAAGCAGATCACCGGCTCCGACGCCTTCGCCCTGCACGACACCTTCGGTTTCCCGATCGACCTCACCCTCGAAATGGCCGCTGAGGCAGGCCTTTCCGTGGACGAAGAGGGCTTCCGGTCGCTGATGGCCGAGCAGCGCAAGCGCGCCAAGGATGACGCCCAGGCCCGCAAGCACGCCCACGCGGATCTCACCGTCTACAAGGAACTGGTCGACCGCGGCGCCACCGAGTTCACCGGTTTCGACGAACTCACCTCCGAGGCCAACGTCCTCGCCCTGATCGCCGACGGCGTGCGCGTCCCGGTCGCCACCGCCGGTCGCGACATCGAGGTCATCCTCGACCGCAGCCCCATGTACGCCGAGTCCGGTGGCCAGATCGCCGACCGCGGCACCATCACCGCCAACGGCCTGAAGCTGCAGGTCAACGACGTGCAGAAGATCGCCAAGAAGGTCTGGGTGCACAAGGCCACCGTCGAGGCCGGTCAGATCACCGAGGGCGATGTCGTTGTCGCACAAGCGGATCCGGCCTGGCGTCGCGGCGCCACCCAGGGTCACTCCGGTACGCACATGGTGCACGCCGCGCTGCGCCAGATCCTCGGCCCCAACGCCGTGCAGGCCGGTTCGCTGAACAAGCCCGGCTACCTGCGCTTCGACTTCAACTGGCAGGGCGCGCTGTCGGAGCAGCAGAAGGCCGATATCGAGGTCGTGTCCAATGACGCTGTGGGCGCGGACTTCCCGGTGAACACCTTCGTCACCGATCTGCCCAAGGCCAAGGAAATGGGCGCGATGGCGCTGTTCGGCGAGAACTACGGCGACGAAGTGCGCGTGGTCGAAATCGGCGGCCCGTTCTCGATGGAACTGTGCGGCGGCACCCACGTGGAGCACTCCTCGCAGATCGGCCCGATCACCCTGCTCGGCGAGTCCTCGGTCGGTTCCGGCGTGCGTCGCGTCGAGGCTTTCGTCGGCCTGGATTCCTACAAGTACCTGGCCAAGGAGCGTGCGCTGCTGGCCGGTGTCGCGTCCTCGCTGAAGGTGCCCTCGGACGAGGTGCCCGCGCGCGTGGAGCAGCTCGTGGAGCGACTGAAGGTGGCGGAGAAGGAACTCGAGCGCACCAAGATCGCCGCGGTGCTGTCGTCGGCGGGCACGTTCGCCGACCAGGCCGAGCGGGTCGGTGCGGTGCGTCTGGTGGCCGCCGCGGCGCCCGAGGGCGTGTCCGCGGGCGACCTGCGGACCCTGGCCACCGACATCCGTGGCCGACTGGGCAGCGAGCCCGCGGTGGTCGTGCTGCTGGGCAATGTCGACGGAAAGGCGCCGTTCGTGGTGACCGTGAACAAGGCCGCGCAGGATCTGGGCTTCAAGTCCGGTGATCTGGTCGCCGCCTTCGGCCCCAGCATCGCCGGACGCGGTGGCGGCAAGCCGGAAATGGCGCAGGGCGCGGGTTCGGATCCGTCGGGCATCCCGGCCGGTTTGACCGCGGTCCGTGCCCGGGTGGCCGAACTCGCCGGCTGATGACCTCCCCTGAGTCGTCGGACACCGAGGCCGACCGACCGCACCCGGAGACCGATCCCGGACGGGGTCGCCGGATCGCGATCGACGTCGGCAGCGTGCGCATCGGGGTCGCCTCGAGCGACCCCGACGGCATCCTCGCCACGCCGGTGGAAACCGTCGCGCGCGCGAAGTCCGGTGGGCGCGCGGGCGGTCCCCCCGCCGATATCGCAAGAATTGCCGACATTGTGCGGGAGTATGAAGCGGTCGAGGTGATCATCGGCCTGCCACGCACATTGCGCGGCGAAAACGGTACCGCGGCGGGTATCGCACGCAAGTTTGCCAAGCAGTTGCGGCGGGTGATCGACCCGATTCCGATACGCCTTTCCGACGAACGTTTGACTACGGTGTCTGCTGCACGTGCGCTGCGCGACAGTGGAGTTCGCGCACGTGGCCAGCGGCAGATGATCGACCAGGCGGCAGCCGTGTCGATTCTGCAAGGATGGTTGGACGAGCGGAGTTCGATGTTGAAGGACGCACACACGGCGAATGCGGTCGGAGATGATGCATGACCGACCGATGGACCAGGGCCGAGGAACGCTACCGAGCGCGCGAGGCTGATCGGCGCTATCCCCGTCGCAACGACTGGGGCATCGATGCCCGCACCGTGCGCGGCGAACCTCGCCCGGAACCCGATCGCGGCGAGTGGGACGAAGACGGCACCGACGTGATCCCGCCGTACGTGGACGAGGTCTACGAGGACGAGATCGTCGACGCCGAACCCGAGCCCGAACCGGTCGTGCCGCCGCGTCGGGTCGGCCAGCGTGCCCCCGCGCCCGAGCGTGCCCGACGCGGCGCGCCCTCGGGACGGGGCAAGTCCGCCCGCGCCAAATCCCGGATCGCCTCCCGCAAAGCCGCCGAGCGCAAGAAGCGCCGCCGCAACATGTGGGTGGTCGCGGCGGTGTTCCTGGTGTTGGTCGTGTCCGCGGCCGGTTTCGCCGGGTACAAACTCGTGGGCGGCCTGACCCCCGCCGAGGATTTCGCGGGCCCGCCCGGCGAGCTCGTGGTGGTCCAGGTGCATCCCGGTGACACCGCCACCCAGATCGCCGACACCCTGCACGAGAAGGGTGTCGTAGCCAGCTCGGAGGCGTTCTACGAAGCGGCCGTGCGTAATTCGAACATGAACAACGTGCAGCCCGGTTTCTACTCCGTGCCGCTCAACAGCCCCGCCGAGCACGCGGTGACCACCCTGGTCGCCGACCACTCGCGCGTGGGCAATGTCGTGGTCTCCGAGGGACGGCTGCTGCACGACCAGCTCGACGTGCACACCGGCGCCCGCAAGGAAGGCATCTACACCAAGATCGCCGGCGCCAGCTGCCTCGGCGCCGCACCCACCGCCAAGTGCGTGACCTACGAACAGCTCGACGCCGCGGGCTCGAGCACCGACCTCGCTGCCCTGGGCGTGCCCGACTGGGCCAAGCAGCAGGTCGCGGCCGCACCGGACCGGCGCAGGCAGCTCGACGGCCTGATCGCCCCCGGCACTTTGGATTTCGATCCCAGCGGTGGCGCGGTGGGGATCCTGCGTCAGTTGATCACCTCCAGCGCGGCACTGTACGAGTCCACCGGGCTGCTGCGTTCGGGCGCGGAAACCCAGCTCAACCCGTACCAGACGTTGATCGCGGCCTCGCTGGTCGAACGTGAGGCGCTGCCCCCGGACATGCCGAAGGTCGCGCGCGTGATCGTGAACCGCCTGCGCGTGGACCAGCCGTTGCAGTTCGACTCGACGGTGAACTACTCGCTCGACGAAACCGAGGTCGCCACCACCGACGACGACCGCAGCCGCGTGACGCCCTGGAACACCTACGCCATGCCCGGCCTGCCCGCGAATCCCATTGCGGCACCGTCGATCAAGGCGTTGAAGGCGATGGAGAATCCGGAGCCGGGCAAGTGGCTGTACTTCGTGACCATCGACAAGAAGGGCACGACGCTGTTCACCGAGACCTACGCCGAGCATCTGCGCAATATCGTGAAAGCGGAGCAGAGCGGGATCCTCGACAGTGGGCGTTGAGATCTCGCGCAAGGCGGCGGTGCTCGGTCAGCCGATCGCGCACTCCCGCTCGCCGCAGCTGCACCTGGCCGCGTATCGCGCGTTGGGTCTGGACTGGACCTATGAGCGGATCGAATGCGACGCCGCGCAGCTGCCGGGGTTCGTCGGCGGACTCGGCCCGGAATGGGTCGGACTGTCGGTGACGATGCCGGGCAAGGAAGCCGCCCTGGCTTTCGCGGACGAGCGCACGGAGCGGGCCGTGCTGGTCGGTTCGGCGAACACGCTCGTGCGGGTGGATGCCGGGTGGCGTGCGGATTGCACCGATGTCGACGGGGTGCTGGGCGCGTTGCGCGGCGGTGGGGTGTCCACGATCGACGAGGCCGTGGTGATCGGGGCCGGTGGTACCGCTCGGCCTGCGCTGCTGGCGTTGTCGGAACTGGGCGCGAAGACGGTGACCGTGGTCGCGCGCGATGCCGGACGGGCGCGCAGTGCGTTGTCGTTGGCCGACGAGCTCGGCATGGTCGCCACCGTGGTGCCGCTGGATTCCGACCAGGTGCGCGCGGCGTGTGCTCGCGCGGGCGCGGTGGTCAGCACGGTGCCTGCCTCGGCTGCCGCGGCGATCGCGACTTCGGTTGCGGCCGCGCCGGTCGTTCTCGACGCGATCTACAACCCCTGGCCGACACCGCTGGCGACCGCGGTCGAGGCCGCCGGACACATCGTGGTCAGCGGCATGCAGATGCTGCTGAACCAGGCTTACGGTCAGGTCGAGCAGTTCACCGGCCGGCCTGCCCCCCGCGCGCAGATGGCGGCAGCTCTCACCGATCCGCAGAATTGATACCGGTTCTAGTTCTATCGAGTTAAGGTGTTGCCCATGACCGCCTGGGTGTTACGAGCCGCCGTCCTCGCCGCAGTGGTCACGACCCTGCGCGTACTGCTCGGCTTCGTCATGGACTCCTGGCCCACCCACGGCACCTTCTGGCGTGCGGGCTGCCTGCTCGTGATCGTGGCGGTGGTGGTCGCCTGGGGCGTGCGCGACGGACGCTCGGGCGCCGACGGGCTCACCGTGCGGTGGCTGGTCGTGGGTTTCGTAGCCGGGATCGTCAGCTCGGCGGTGTGCTGGATGCTGGACCAGGTGCCCGGCATCGAACTCGGCGACGCGGGCCTGCTCTACGAACTGACCTCGGCGGCGTCGTTCATCCTGCTGCTGGTGTTCCTGCCCGCGATGGTGGGCGTGGCGTTCGGCCACTCGCGCCGGACCGCTTCTCCCGCAATCGAATCCGAGTACGCCACCGCGAGCTGAGTCCACCGCGGTTGTCCCGCAACAGAATTACGGGGTCGCGCGGGTTATGCCGCGCGACCCCTTCGCATTGAATCAGCGTGCCGCGGTGAAGAACTTGTCCATGCACCGCTCGGCGAACGCCGCCACGGTCAGTGACGGATTGACCAGCGCGGCCGAGCCCGGCAGCAGAGACCCGTCCACGACGAACAGATTGTCGTACCCGTGCACCGCACCGTCGGTGGTGCAGGCCTTGCCCATCACCATGCCGCCCAGACCGTGGTAGCTGGAGTAGCTGCCCATCCCGATCTGCCGCGGCCACACCGGAACACCGTTGGCGGCGAACCCGTTTCGATCATCGGCCAACTGCTTGAACTTCCCCGCCATCCACTGCGAACGCAGATCCGCCTCATTGCCCTCGGGGAAGGGGTAGTTCAGTTCGGCGCGACCCAGCGCGGCGTTGTAATCGATGGAACCGCGGTGCTGCGGGTCGGTGATGATCAGGTGGGTGGTGAGACTGTTCAAGTCGACCCCGCCGATCGGCGGCACGGCCTGCCACGCCATCGAGATCGAACCGCGCTCATGGGTGTCGTCGTAGACCAACGCGACACCGGGACCGCCGTGGGTCGAGCCGTACGGGCGACGATTGTTGAGACGGTTGAACAGGAAGTCACCGTTGGTGCCGTAACCCTGGCCCACATGCTGGTTGAGATTGCGCAAGTGCCCCTTCGCCTTCGCCGACACCAGCAACGCGGGGGTGTAGTACGAGCCCGCCGCCATGAACAGGTAATCGGCCACGACCTGCGTGGTGCTCAGTGTGGTGCCGAACTCGTCGAGCTGGCGTACCGAGATCGTGAATTGCTTTCCGGATTCCCGGATTTCGGTGACCTCGTGCAAGGGCTTCACCGTGACCTTGCCGGTCTGTTCGGCCCAGGCCAGGTAGTTGCGGTCGACGCTGTTCTTGGCGCCGGAGTTGGTCCCGTTGTTCATCTCGGCGATCGAAATGGAGCGCACCCGTTCGCCGGCCAGTTCGGCCCGCACGATGTCCCAGTCGATACCGAAGTCGAAGAAATGCGGTTCCAGGCCCGCGTCGGCGATGTCACGCAGCCACGACTGCGCACCGAGGTAGCTCGGGTGCGCGAGGATGTCGGCGGGCAGGGGACCGCCGCCCAGGTTCTTGCGGGCGCGCGCGTAGTAGACGTCGGCCATCTCGGTGTAGCTGAGCTCGCGGGGAAAGCTGGCTTCGAAGTCGCGGCGGCGCGGCTGGGCGAGGAACCCGCCGAAAACCAGGGAGCCACCACCGACACCGGCGCCGTAGAGCGACACCAACCCGTTGCCGCGCACGGCATCCAAAACCCCGGCATAACGGTCGATCTTCTGCACCTGCTGCATCGGCGACAACACCGGCGAATCGCTGAACCAGGCGGCGCGACGATCGGGCGCGGAACTGGAACAGAACGTGTCACCCGCCGCAGTGATCGGCCACCGACGACCCCGCTCGAGCACGATTGTCTTGATACCCGCCGTACCCAGCCGGTACGCGGCAACCGCCCCACCGAACCCACTCCCGATCACGACCGCGGTCTTCCCCTGATCCGCCTTCGCGGACCCGACCCCCAACGCGCCTGCCGCGATCCCTACTCCGGCTGCACGCAGCGCCGTCCTACGTGTGAAACGAACGTCCCTCATGGCGCGGACTGTACCAATCGGTCTCCTACCGAGCACCGTGAGTTCCACTGTGCGGGTAGACAACCGCTGCCGTGTTCACCGGAGACTGGTATGTGCCCGCCACCCACGATGAGGTAGATGTCGCCATCCTCCTACCGTCCTGGTGAAAGTTGAATGCCACCAACCGGTTTCGTTGCAGTAGTGGGCGGAGGGAAGGCTCGGCGCATACGATGTAGCGGCCTGTATGCCGATGACGATGGGGAGATCATGGATATCGAGTTGGGCGACGCTGTCGCGGCACTGCGGGACCAGTTGGTGCGTGCCGCAGCGCAGGGAAGTGATGCGGGATTGCAGTTCGCGGTGGGGCCGATCGAGATGTCATTCGAGGTAGAACTGCGTCGGGATGCGAAGGCGAAGGCAGGTTTCAAGGCGTGGGTGGTTACCGGGGATGTGGAGGCCGGCGTCGGTCACGCCCGTAAACAGCGAGTGACTCTGTCGCTGACCCCGAAGCTGCCGGGCGGTGGCGACGTGCTGGTCGGCAGCGACCCCGGCGAGGACGGACCGGGAGATCTTTCCGAGCGGATCGACCCGTAACTAGACGGCAAGACCGAAAGCCTCTCGGGTCGAGGGGTTTCGAAGAAGGGGTGGGGTGGTTCGGTGCGGTGGGAGCAGTTGCTGCGGGTGACGGGCGAGCGTGCGGGGTCCGGATACCTGATCGCGCCACTGCTGGTGCTTACGTCCGCTCACGTGGTCGGGGAACTCGGCGCCGAGGTGCGCTTGTTCCGCCCCGGCGCAGCTGGCATATACCGGGGGACTGTGGTGTGGCGCGGCCAGCCCGGTGGACGGGACGATGCCGCCTTGGTTCACCTCGGCGACCCGACGTGGAAGCCGCCTGTCATGCGCCCGACGGTGTGGGGTCGAACCGTCACGCATGAGCCGAAGATCCCGTGCAGGACATGGGGTTTGCCGGATTTCGCGCAGCATGACAGCTCGCCCACAGAGACTGCGCAACCGACCGGGGTGATAAGTCCGGGAAGCGGGTTGGTCCGAAACCGCTACATCCTCGAGCTCGATGCCCACCCTCCGACCGATCTCGGTGATTCGCCCTGGGCGGGACATTCCGGCGGTGCCGTCTTCAGCATGAGCTCGCATATCGGCGACAACCCGCTTGTCGGTGTCGTCGCGCTCGATCCTGCTCATCGTTCACACGCGGCCCTTGCTGTGGTGCCGGCGTACGTACTGCTGGCTTCTGCCGGGTTTCGGGCAGTCATCGAGGAGCATGTCGGCCCGCACGGATTGCGGTGGGAGCCGGTCGAATTGCAGGGGTTGATGGACCGCCAATCGCCCCTTCGCTCCGTGAAGCCCGCCGCGACCCCAGCATCGTTGCTGCTGGCGCGTCGCGCGGTGGTTCCGTTTCGCCCAGGACGCGAGGAACTGCTCGAGGAACTGCGGGCATGGGCCGACAGGCCGGGCATAGGGGCACGACTGGTCTACGGAAAGGGCGGGCAGGGAAAGACCAGGCTGGCACAGCATTTCGGTGACCAACTCACCGTGCAGCGCTGGACGGTCCTGTGGCTGGACCCGCGCACCGCCACCGACCAGTTGGCGGTGATTGCTAGGGTCACAACCCCGTTGTTGGTGATCATCGACTACGCCGAAACGCGCGTCACCCAGGTCCAAGACCTGTTCACCGCTCTCGCCACCGTGGTTGGGGATCGGCCGGTGAAAATTCTGCTCATGGCCCGCGCCCTCGGGGAGTGGTGGCCCAGGATCGCCAGGGGCAGCGAAATCGCCGCCGACCTCATCGACACCGCTCCCATCAGCGAGCTGCCAGCCCTGGACCAATCGGCGAAATCTCGCATGGACACGTATCGGGCGTCGGTCGAGGCGTTCGCTGCCGCCCTGCCGGCGTTGGATGGTCCATCTGCGAACACAGACTGGCCTCGCGCCGCCGAGCGGGTCTTGGCCGCCGATCCCCTTGAGAGCGGTAGCGATACCACGGCATTGGCTGTGCAGATGCGTGCCATGATCGCACTCCTCGACACCGCCACTGACACACCACCTCTCCTCGTGAGGGCGCGCAGCTTGGAGGATCGGGTCCTGGACCACGAGCGCCTCTATTGGACCGACATCGCCACCGGCTATGGCCTGGTCGCCAGTCTCGGCCTATCCACTCTCCAAGATGCTGTTGCTGCTACTGCTGTCCTGGCGCCGACCACCGTGACCGATCTCGAGAGGGTCCTGTCCCGAATCCCGGAACTAGCCGACCAGTCACTGCTGACCCGCAACAATGTCCGAGCCTGGCTGATGAACCTTTATCCCGGCGAAACACCGGAGTCATTCGCAGGCTTGGCACCCGACCGACTAGCCGAGCATCACGTCGGTCTCCTCATACTCGATCACAGCCGCCCCTGCATCATCGAATCTCTTATCCCGAAACTGCGCACCGACGAGGAGACCCGACAGCTCCTAACGGTATGTACCCGCGCCGCGGCACACTCCATGCTGACTCCCGCAGTCGGCCATCGCCTGACAAGGTGGTGTCGCGAATATTCCGAGACGTTGCTACCGCGTGCCATCGAGGTCGCGACCAGCGTCGAAGCGCCCGCACCACTGACCGATGCGCTCTCCGAAATCATCGCCGACACCACCATCTCGACTGGCACCCTCATTCAGTTGCAAGCCAGCCTTCCAAACGTCAGTTACGTCCTCGCCCCGGTCGCGGCAGACCTTGCAGCTGTACTTACCAACCGCTACCGCACCAACAGTCTTTCACCCGAAACTGACCTCAACTCGCCTGGATTTTGATGCACCTGTCGGTCAGCTTGGGTGAGTTGGGTCGGCGGGAGGAGGGGTTGGTCGCGGCCGAGGAGGCGGTGGAGATTCGGCGGGTGTTGGCGCAAGCGCGTCCTGATGCTTACCTGCCTGACCTTGCGTTGAGTTTGAACAATCTCTCGGTCCGCTTGGGTGAGTTGGGTCG
>NZ_JBHXRY010000004.1:128016-300187 GCF_042714895.1 Nocardia sp. NPDC058666 | reverse complement strand
CGGCGGGAGGAGGGGTTGGTCGCGGTCGAGGAGGCGGTGGGGGTTTATCGGGTGTTGGCCCAGGCGCGTCCTGATGCTTACCTGCCTGACCTTGCGTCGAGTTTGAACAATCTCTCGATCCACTTGGGTGAGTTGGGTCGGCAGGCGGAGGGAATGGTCGCGGTCGAGGAGGCGGTGGGGGTTTATCGGGTGTTGGCCCAGGCGCGTCCTGATGCTTACCTGCCCAACCTTGCGTTGAGTTTGAACAATCTCTCGGTCCGCTTGGGTGAGTTGGGTCGGCGGGAGGAGGGGTTGGTCGCGGTCGAGGAGGCGGTGGGGGTTTATCGGGTGTTGGCCCAGGCGCGTCCTGATGCTTACCTGCCTGACCTTGCGTCGAGTTTGAACAATCTCTCGATCCACTTGGGTGAGTTGGGTCGGCAGGCGGAGGGAATGGTCGCGGTCGAGGAGGCGGTGGAGATTCGGCGGGTGTTGGCCCAGGCGCGTCCTGATGCTTACCTGCCTGACCTTGCGTTGAGTTTGAACAATCTCGCGGTCGGCTTGGGTGAGTTGGGTCGGCGGGAGGAGGGGTTGGTCGCGGTCGAGGAGGCGGTGGAGATCTACTCGGTGCTGGTAGAGAAGCGACCAAGCGTATATAAAGCCGACATCGACCGGACTCAGAAACTACGGGCCTGGCTAAATGCGATGGGGGATTCAGGAGATATCCCGAACTGATCTCCTCCGCTATGCCCCCAGCCAGCGTCGAGACGGACCTCCCCTGTCCGCAGCCTCGGTCTACTAGAGACCGAGGCTGCGGTGTGGGCGGACTTCAGAGCATGATCGGGGAGGTGCCCGGCGTGGCCTCGCGGGCGATGGCCGAGTAGGCCGCGGCCAGCAGTGACGGGTCGGGGCCTTCGAGGCGGCCGGGTTTGGCCAGGCCGTCCAGGACCACGAAACGCAGCACGCCGGAACGGGTTTTCTTGTCGGTCTGCATCGCGTCCATCAGGTGGGGGAGGGCGTCGCCGTCGTAGGTGACGGGCAGGCCGACGCTTTCCAGGATGGTGCGGTGGCGGTCGGCGGTGGCGTCGTCCAGGCGACCGGCCAGGCGGCCGAGTTCGGCGGCGAAGACCAGGCCGACCGAGACCGCGGCGCCGTGACGCCAGCGGTAGCGCTCGCGACGTTCCACGGCGTGACCGAGCGTGTGGCCGTAGTTGAGGATTTCGCGCAGGTCCGATTCTTTGAGGTCGGCGGCGACCACGTCGGCCTTGACCTGGATCGCGCGACGGATCAGCTCGGGCAGCACCTCACCGGTGGGGTCAAGGGCTGCCTCGGGATCGGCCTCGATGAGGTCCAGGATCACCGGGTCGGCGATGAAACCGGCCTTGATGATCTCGGCCATGCCCGCGATGATCTCGTTGCGCGGCACCGTTTCCAGGGTCGCGAGGTCGACCAGCACGGCGCTGGGCTCGTGGAAGCTGCCCACGAGGTTCTTGCCCGCCTCGGTGTTGATGCCGGTCTTGCCGCCGACGGCCGCGTCGACCATGGCCAGCAGCGTGGTCGGCACGTGCACGATCCGCACGCCGCGCATCC
Source organism: Nocardia sp. NPDC058666 (assembly GCF_042714895.1). Taxonomy (NCBI): domain Bacteria; kingdom Bacillati; phylum Actinomycetota; class Actinomycetes; order Mycobacteriales; family Nocardiaceae; genus Nocardia; species Nocardia sp. NPDC058666. The sequence goes on along the minus strand of NZ_JBHXRY010000004.1, from coordinate 298,621 downwards.
AGGTGGCGGCCACGAAACCGGCCAGGTCGGTGGCCGCGCCGCCGCCCAGACTCACGATGGCGTCGTTGCGGGTCAGGCCGATCCGGCCTAACACCTCCCAGCAGTAACCGGCCACGGCCAGTTCCTTGCCGTCCTCGGCGTCGGGGATCTCGATGCGGTGCGCGTCGATCCCGGTGTCGGCCAGTGCTTTACGCACCGCCTCCGCGGTCTCGGCCAGCGGCGGCTGATGGAAGATCGCCACCGTCCGCACAGCATTACCCGCGTTGACTGCCTCGACGAGATCGCCGAGCAGCCCGCGGCCGATGATCACCGGGTAGGGGTCGGCGGTGCGAACCTCAATGATGGACGGCTCTGTCACGTGCGCTGCTCCGATTCTTTCTGGTCGTTGCTATTACGTCGTCCGCTACGCCGCCGCGGCTGCCCGCGTCGACGACGTTCGTTGCTGATGCCCCCACGCTCCGCATCGCCGGCCTGCCCGCCCCGCTGACCCGATTCCTGCGCCCCGGCCGCGTTGCTCGCCTGTCGATCCGACGCCGGACGCGTGCCCGTCGTGTTGTCCGCCGCTTGATCCGACGTCGGACGCGTGTCAGTCGTGTTGCTCGCCGCTTGATCCGACGTTGCACCGGAAGTGGCGGGCTGCTCGCCACCTGCACCGCGTGCACGGCCCTCGGCACCGGAATTGCGGTTGGCTGTGCGGCCTCCAGCATTCGCCCTGCGGTTGCGCGTGCGACCTTCGGAACTGGCGCGCCGGTTGCCCGCGCCACCTCCGCCGTCGGCGACAGGGGCTCCCGAGTTCTTATCCCGGTTGCCCGCGGTGTCCGCGCCGCGACTGCCCGCATCGGCGCTGCGATTGCGCTGCTGGTCTCTCGCACCGGCGCCTTGGTCGGTCGCCCGATCCTGGCTGGTGGACTCGCGCGGGTCAGTCGGCGCTGCGTCCCGCGCGGCGGCGGTTCGGGTGCGTGCGCCTCCGCGGCGCGACCTCGGGCGCCGGGATCGCCGACTGCCCGCCGCGCGGGGCTCACCCTGGGCCGGCCCGCTGGCGGGTACCTCCGGGATGGCGTCGGATTGTGGTGTGGCCGTGCGGTTTTGTTCGTTGCGAGTGGCCCGGTTCTCGGACACGGTCGCTTCCTGCGGCGCACCGGCGCGTCGGGTCGCGGCGGCACGTGTGCGCGCACGCCGCCGGGTCTTGGACCGATTGCTACCGGTGCCGGGCTTGCTGTTCGCCGAACCCGAAGGCGCAGAAGCATTTCCGGTGTTCGCGCGCACGGGTTCGAGGTCGGTGCGCACTGATTCCAGGCCGAGCTTGGTCAGAATCATCCGCACCACCCGACCGGGACTGCGCCCATCGGTGCGCACCCGCACGGTCGCGATCTCTCGGTAGAGCGGGCGACGCTCACGCATCAGATTCCGGTACTTCGCGGCCGGGTCGCCACTGTTGAGCAACGGACGCGTGCTGCTACCCCCGGTGCGCCGAACCCCTTCGGACACACTGATTTCCAGGTAGACGACTGTCACGTCACGCAACAGTTCTCGGGTCCGCGCCGACAGCACCGAACCGCCGCCGAGCGAGACCACCCCGTCGTGCGAGAGCACAGCGTGGCGAACCACCTGCTCCTCGATCCGTCGGAACTCCGCCTCACCGTCGGTGGCGAAGATGTCGGGAATCGTGCGCCCGGTGTCGTCTTCGATGCCCGCGTCGGTATCGAACAGCGCCACCCCGAGTTCGCGGGCCAGCTTGCGCCCGATCGTGGATTTCCCCGAGCCGGGCAGCCCGACCAGCACCACGCGCGCTGCCGGTGCGACGCGGTCAGCAGCTTCGGACTCGACAGCCGACAGCACGTCGAGCTCGACGGTTGTCCCAGCGTCAGGGTTTTCGGTCGCCGACGCCGCAGGCCCCGCGGTGGTCGGAGCGCCCGGCTCGACCATCGCCGGTGAGGGGCTCGCACCGCCCTCCGGCGCGGACCCCTGCTGCCCCTGCTCGGTCACGGGATACGGCTGTCCGCGGGCACGTGTGGGCGGCTGCCGATCCGCTTGACGTAACTGGTGATGTTGTCGACGGTCTCGGCCAGCGAATCGCCACCGAACTTCTCCAGCGCGGCCTGCGCCAGCACCAACGCCACCATCGATTCCGCCACGACAGCGGCGGCGGGAACCGCACACACGTCGGACCGCTGGTGAATGGCGACGGCTTCCTCGCCGGTGGACATGTCGACCGTGGACAACGCCCGCGGCACGGTCGAGATCGGCTTCATCGCCGCCCGCACGCGCAGCGCCTCACCGTTGGTCATGCCACCTTCGAGACCACCCGCACGGTTGGTCGAGCGCAGCACACCGTCGGGGCCGGGACGCATTTCGTCGTGCGCCAGGCTGCCGCGTCGGCGCGCGGTCTCGAACCCGTCGCCCACCTCGACACCCTTGATCGCCTGAATGCCCATGAGCGCGGCGGCCAGTCGCGAATCCAGCCGCTGCTCACCGCTGACGAACGAGCCGAGCCCGATCGGCAGCCCGTCCACGATCACCTCGACGACACCACCGAGGGTGTCACCGTCCTTCTTGGCCGCCTCGATCTCCGCGATCATGGCCGCTTCGGCGTCGGCGTCGAACGCGCGCACCGGGCTGGCATCGATGGCATCGAGATCGGTCGCACCCGGTGTCACACCGGTGGTGTTGGCCGCGGCACCGATCGACACCACATGCGAGATCACCTCGACACCGAAGGCCTGCCGCAGGAAGTTGCGCGCGAAGGTTCCGGCGGCAACGCGAGCCGCGGTCTCGCGGGCACTGGCCCGCTCGAGCACCGGGCGGGCGTCGTCGAAGCCGTACTTGAGCATCCCGGAGTAGTCGGCGTGCCCGGGGCGCGGACGGGTCAGCGGCGCATTGCGCGCCATCCCGGCCAGCGCCGTCTCGTCGATCGGATCGGCCGACATCACTTCGGTCCACTTGGGCCACTCGGAGTTGGCGATCTCGATCGCGACCGGTCCACCCATGGTGCGGCCGTGGCGAACCCCGCCGACCAGGGTGACCTTGTCGGCCTCGAACTTCATCCGGGCGCCGCGCCCGTAACCGAGCCGGCGGCGGGCGAGCTGTGCGGAGACATCGTCCGATGTCACCTCGACTCCGGCGACCATCCCTTCCAGGAGGGCGACGAGAGCGGGACCATGGGATTCTCCGGCAGTTATCCAGCGCAACACGCCGACCATCTTCCCATGTCGGCGACCATGGTCGGGAATGCGGGCCGACGTGACGAGCGGCACGTGGGCGGCACGCGCGCCCGCACGATGGCGGCCACCGCCCTGATCCCGCCGAACCGACCCCATCCGGGCCACCGACAAAACATGGTCGCCGACCTCACCCCGGCGCGTCGCACCGGCATTCATGCCAGCGCCATCGCGGTCACCGTGGCCAGGCACATCGCCGGACCATGCGGCACCAACCGTCGAGTAGGCGCCGACCGAACTCGAGCCGCACGCAGCCGATCACTGCCCATCAGCAACACAGCCACGCCCGCCGTGAGCACCGGCGCGGCAAGAGCGGCCCACACCCACGCAGGCGGCCCGGCGATCGCAGCGGCCGCTCCCAACGCCACCGCCAGCTTCACATCACCGGCCCCCAGCGCGGCAGGCGACAGCAGATGCGTCACCAGGTACGGCATCGTCAACAACGCGGCCCCGATCACCGCGGTCGCCAACTCCCCGGTCCATAAGGCGAACAGGAACACCGCCACCGCACCGACCCCGGTCAGGGCGTTGGGCAGACGACGGGCATGAATATCGATGACGCCCAACAACAAACACCAGGCGATGAGGCAACAGAACGCGGCAGTGGTCATGGCATCGATCGTGCTGCCTGACAAGCACCGAAAACCGTCCTCACCACAGAATGTGGATAACTTCCGCACATGTGAACAAACCCGTATCCAGTTGCCCGCCGACACGAATGACCGACCTGACAGTGCCGACGTGTCGCGAGTTCAGCGGTAGCGTTGACCCATGTGTGCTGATTACCCGGCTCCCGATTACGCGGCCCGACGCGGTGCCCTGCGGAGCCTGCTCGTGGAAAACGGCGTGGACGCGCTGCTGGTCACCGACCTGGTCAACATCCGCTACCTCACGGGCTTCACCGGCTCCAACGCCGTAGTGCTGGTGCACTCGTGGGACATGCGCGACGCCGAGGACCGCACCGTGATCGGCACCGACGGCCGCTACTCCGCCCAAGTCGCCGAACAGGTCCCCGACCTGCAGGCCGAGATCTGCCGCGCCACCGCCCGCCGCATCCTGGAACTGGCCGGCGAATGGCAACTGGGTCGCGTGGGCTTCGAAAGCCACGTGGTGACCGTCGACCAGCACTCGCAGTTCCAGGACCTGCGCACCGGCTTGCAACTTGTCCCCACCTCGGGCTTGGTCGAGCAGCTGCGCATGGTCAAAGACCCCTACGAAATAGCCCAGCTCGACGCCGCCTGCACCGCCGCCGACCAGGCCCTGGCCACCCTGCTCGAACGCGGCCTGCTGCGCCCCGGCCGCACCGAACGCCAGATCGCCCGCGACCTGGAATGGGCCATGTTCGAACACGGCGCCGAGGCGATCTCCTTCGAAACCATCGTGGCCACCGGCGCCAATTCGGCCATCCCGCATCACCGCCCGACCGGCGCGATCGTGACCACCGGCGACTTCGTGAAGTTCGATTTCGGCGCCGTGGTCAACGGCTATCACTCCGACATGACCCGCACCCTGGTCGTCGGTTCCCCCGCGGACTGGCAGCGCGAGATCTACGAACTGGTCGCGGCCTCGCAACGCGCGGGAACACAGGCGCTGAAACCGGGCGCGCAGACCAGCGCGGTCGACGCCGCGGCCCGGATGATCATCGAAGACGCCGGGTACGGCCCGCAGTTCGTGCACGGTCTCGGCCACGGCGTCGGGTTGCAGATCCATGAAGCACCCGGAGTGGCCAAAACCAGTACCGGTACACTTCTGGCTGGTGTGGCGGTGACCGTCGAACCTGGTGTTTACCTTCCCGGCCGCGGCGGGGTCCGGATCGAGGACACCCTCGTGGTGCGCGAAGCGGGCCCGGAACTGCTCACCCGCACCAGCAAGGATTTGATCGTCGTGCAGTGACATCGGCGCCGAATAACGCAGTAAACCCCCAGTACGCAGTAACGAACGAGGAGATCCGAGGACAGTGGCGGACACCAGCGACTTCAAGAACGGCCTTGTGCTGAAAATCGAAGGTCAGCTCCAGCAGATCATCGAGTTCCAGCACGTGAAGCCGGGCAAAGGCCCCGCCTTCGTGCGGACCAAGCTGAAGAACGTCGTGTCCGGCAAGGTCGTCGACAAGACCTTCAACGCGGGCGTCAAGGTCGAGACCGCGACTGTCGACCGTCGCGACATGACCTACCTGTACCACGATGGCACCGACTACATCTTCATGGACGGTGACACCTACGACCAGATCTCCATCCCGGAGGCCACGCTGGGCAACGGCGCGCGCTTCCTGCTGGAGAACATGGGCGTGCAGGTCGCCGTGCACGAGGACGCGCCGCTGTTCATCGAGCTGCCGGTCACCATCGAGCTGCTGGTGCAGCACACCGACATCGGCCTGCAGGGCGACCGCTCCTCCGGCGGCACCAAGCCCGCGACCCTCGAAACCGGCGCCGAGGTGCAGGTCCCGTTGTTCATCAACACCGGTGACAAACTGAAAATCGACTCGCGCGACGGCAGCTACCTCGGCCGCGTCAACGGCTGATCGTGACGGACTCCTCGGCAGACAAGAAGGGCTCGTTCAAGAAGCTCGGCGCGCGCCACAAGGCACGCCGCCGGGCCGTGGACCTGCTGTTCGAAGCGGAAGCGCGCGATGTCGACGTCTCCGTGCTGCTCACCGACCGCGCCGACCTGGCCCTGCGTGACCAGAGCGTGGCGCCCGTGCACGCCTACACCAACACCCTGGTCGAAGGCGTGGCCAACGACCTGGACCGCGTGGACGGCACCATCGAGGGCTACCTGCAGGACTGGACCCTGCAGCGCCTGCCTGCGGTGGACCGCGCCATCCTGCGGATCGCGGTGTGGGAACTGTTCCACGCCACCGACGTCCCCCCGGTCGTCGCGGTCGACGAGGCCGTGGAACTGGCCAAGGAACTGTCCACCGACGACTCGCCGTCGTTCGTGAACGGTGTGCTTGGCCAGGTAGTGCAGGTGGCACCCCAGGTCCGCGCCGCCGCGGCCGCCACGGCCGCGGTCAAGTCCGCCCGCGACGAGGACCAGTCCTGACCATGGCCCGCAAGTACCTGGTGATGGCGCACCGCACCCCGCAGTTCGACGCCTCGGTGATCGAACCGCACCGCACCTTCCTGCAGGACCTGCTGGCCAAGGGCCGACTCCAGGAAAGCGGCGGCTTCACCAACAGCCCCGGCGGCGCCTACGTCATCCTGGCCGAATCCCTGCCCACCGCAACAATGATCGCCCACTCCGACCCCCTCCACACCACCGGAGCCTCGGAACTGACGATCTACGAATGGGAAATCACCGTCTCGGTGTGAATCCCGTTGTCACGGCCGTGTATCCACTGGATGCACGGCCGTTGTCGTCTCGGTGGCTGAGCAGGTTCGGCATTTCGACGTGCGAATCCTGTTGGCGTGCAGGATGATGCGTAGAAGAAGTAGTCGCGGCCGTGGGGGTGGCGGCGTCAGTGGGGGAACCATGAGTGACAACCAGAGCTTGAGCAGTCTGCACATGACGCGGGCCCAGTACCTATGGGCCGCACTCGGTTTGGTGCTGGTCTTCGCCATTCTGATCATGGCTCGCGGAAGCGTGCGAGACATTTTTCATGCCGAGAAGGAGTTCGTACTCGGCATGTCTTTGTCGATCAGTAGCATCTTCTTCACCAAGGCGTTCTCCCGCTCGAGCGTTGCCTCGGCAGTCCATCACATCCACGAACCCAAAGATCCGAGCGTGGTAGCCGCGCTGGATGCCGCAGTCGACCAGCGGTTGCACGCGATGGGTCTACACGAGAACATTGCGCTGCTGAGCCGCGATATCGCCGTGGCGGGCAAGCGGATCAACGAGTTCTACGACCTGCAGGCGATGGATCCGCGGTTCCATGCGACAGCACCGCTGCTCCGCGTGGCGCTCACCGACCTCGACGACGCGCTGGCGATCGTGAGTCGGGTCGCCGAGCGGATCGGAACGGCCGAGGTCAATCACGTCTACCACATCCCGGCCGAGATGAAGTCGCACCTCAACGATGCCCTGCGTGACGTGCGAGAAGCTTCGGCGCGTCGCAATGAATCCTACGAGTCGCTGCGTGCACAGATCGCCGGTGCCGCCGTCGACGATCTCTGGGGCGTCTTCGCGGTTCTCACCTCCGACACGCTCAAGGCGCAACGAGACCTGGAATCGTTGGCGAGCAGGTCTATTCAAACTGTGCCTGCCGACCGGATCGCCGTCTTGCAGGGATACATCGCGGCATCGTTGCTGCGCCTGGCAACCGTGCGAGATCTGGTTCGTGACCGAGGGCTCGAAGAACCGCACACCTTGCAGATCGTCGGCGAGGATCTGGTGCGAGCACAGGTGAAGCTCGCTCGTGCACTGGAACTCGGCGCTATCGCGCGACCGGCCGAGGAGCAAGCGACCGAAGGGCAGGCCCCTCAGGAGCCAGCTGCCGAGGATCCGCCGACCGAGGCGCCGGAAGCTCCCACACCGTAGTCGGCGTTGGCGGTGGTCGGGGAAAGTTGATCCCGACGGCCTCCGCCGGTGGGTGTACGAGGAAACCGGCGGAGGCGCTACCGGCGCTGGGTGGGCGCGGTGTCGGGTGTGCTCGGGGCACGTTGACGAATACTGCCGCCTCGAGTGGGGTTGAGGTCAAGGGGTTCAGCGGGCGGCGTGGACCAGGGGGGCCAGGAAGCCGGTGAGTTGGGTTTTGGAGGGTTGGCCGAGGCGTCGGCCCAGGTAGTCGTCGGCGTTGGCGGCCGCTCGGCAGCGGTCCTGGTCGGTGTTGGCGGGGTCGGCGGAATAGCGTTCGCCGAGCATGGTCGCCTTGGCTACTTCGCGGCCGGTGTGCAGTTCGTAGACCGCGACCTCGTAGGTCGCGCGGAACAGGTTGACGGTGCGCCCTATCGGCAGGCCGGGGGTGGGGCCGTACTGGCAGGTTTGGACCAGGTCGCGCAGTTCCAGCTGTTTCATGCAGGCGATGAGCTGCACTGTCGACGGGTCGCTGGGGTTCCATGCGGTGGGGTCGTCGGGGTGGACCATGGTGGTGAGTTGGCCGGACAGGTATATCGGGCGTGCGCCGCCGCCGCGTTCGTAGGGTGCGGCGTTGGGGAACGGTTTCTTGTCGGGGCCGCACATTCGGTCGTAGTCCGACATCTGGAACTGGGCGGCCTGCACCGCCTTGATCGCGAAGAACCCGGCTCCGAACAGTGCGATGAACAGTATCAACGCGACACCGGGTCCGATCCGCAGTCCGCGTCGGGGTGTCGTTCGCTGCCGAACGGGGCGGTTGTGCCATTTGTCGATCAGCGACGGACCGTTTCGGTGGCGCAGTGCCTGCCATCGTTGCGTCAGGGTCGGTCGCGGCTTGCGTTCCCGCTCGGCCCATTCGGTCCAATGCCCTGGGTTCTGGTGCGGCGCTTCGGGTTCGGGGGCCGGGGGTGCGATGGTGGTAGTGCCGCTGGGAGTTGATGCGGCGGTTCGGGATTCGGTGCCGGTGGAAGACCGTGTGGAGGCAACGCCGAGTGCGGCACCTGTCGCGAGCGCGGCAGCTGCGCCGAGTGTTGAGCTTCTGCTGTCCGCGGGGCGAGGGTCTGGTGCGGGGCTCGGCGTGGGATTCGCGGTAGGTGAGGGGCCCGGGACGGGAGATGGGCTCGCGACGGGGGAGCGGGTCGCGACGGGGGAGCGGGTCGCGACGGGCGCGGGGGTCGCGGCAGATGGAGAATCCGGGCCGTCCGAGGGGCCCTCACCAGCTTCGCGGCTCGTGCCAGTCGAGGCACCAGCCAAAGACCTCGCGACCTCGGGCTCAGGTTGCTCGTTCTCGTGCTCCACATCGGTTGTGCGCGTAGCAGATTCGCCGTCGAAGTCACCGTCGCTAAGATCAGCGCTCGCGCCTGATCCATCCCCAACGGCCGATTTGCTCAGTGAGACAGGATCTTCGGAGGTGTCCTCATGCGGTGGATCGCCCTCTTCGACAGGGTCGGGTGCGCCAGCTGGGGCGAGAGTTTCGTCGGCAGCAGAAGATTCGGCCGACACCTCTTCGAGAGTCGACACTTCCTCGACAGCCGATTCGCCACTCGACGCTCCCACGGTCCCCGCCCCGTCATCTGCGGGCTCGGCGAGCGGAGCGATCTCCGAGGTCTCCGGTCCGGCCTGCGGATTGTCGAGCGGATCCCCACTCGACCCGATCGCTCCGAGAGATGCCGCCGAAATATCTGATTCATCAGCAGAATCGCTACTGCCAGCAGGTGTTTCAGCGTCCTCTTCGTAAGAGCTCGACGGCGTCGAACTCACAGTGCGAACAGGTGCGGGCGATCGATTCGCGAGCCTATCGATCGCAGCAAGGAATGCCGGGGTAGCAGCCTGGGCAACCGGCAACGAACCAGACTGCCCCGCAACAGGACTCGCCGGAACAACCGATTCATCAGAACCAGAACCCGCCCCACTCCCGAGTTCGAAGGCAGGCGGCGAAGCCGGTCGCGAAGTAGCAGCCGGATCAAGCGTGGCCGGAAACCCCTGCGCCATCAGCTCATCCGATGCCGGCAACAAATGCCCCAGGTTCAGGGCGGCAAAAACCCGCGTGACATCTTCGATACTGAGCCGAACGGTACGCCCGCTTTCGGCCTGAAAATAGTCGTGCAGCGCCGACGCATCATCGCGGTCCACCAACACCGCCCGATACCCGTCAGCGATCCGAGTCTCCTCGATGGTGATCTCGGCACCAGGCTGCGGGACCAGCGCGATCACCGCGTTCACCCAACCGAAGATCCCGGCCTGTTGCAGCAGACTCTTCGCCGCGAACACCTGCCGACGCACCTGGACGAACGGGTTCGGCACCCGCACAGCGTGATAGAGCGCGGCCGGTTCGCCGTCGATGGTCCACGGACCGTTCGGCGGCGTGGCCAACGTGCCCTCTTGGCGGGCGGTGAACCCCTTCACCTCCACGATGGTCACGCTCTGCGGCGTGCACACCAGCGCGTCGACCTCGACCGACCCGCCCCGACTCTCCGGCACATGGCAGCGGAACACCGCCACGCCACCCGCTTTGAACGCCTGGTCACGCACGGCAGTGCCGACGATCTGTTCTGCGCCTTCGAGTTCGCTCTCGTCCGCGACAACGACGATCACCACGACCCCCTGTGCACCCGACTGCGGACTTCTACCAGGATACGGCCTCCACTAGCCGTATCGAAACCGAATCCTGTTGCTGAGCAACATCTTCGGCAATCCGAATTACCGATCTCACCACGGCGCCCCCGGATTTCGTTCCACCGCTGGTTGTTCGCCGACCGGCCGATCCCAGGTCACCGGCGGTGCGGTGACCTGACCTGCGACAAGGACCAGGCCGGTCGGCCGGTCCACGGCTAGGAATCCGAACGGCCGGTCGATATTCACCGAGGTGATGGTCGACCACGTCTTCTGCGGAACACCGCCGAGGCGTATTGCCGCGGCCGTCACGGCTGCCGCTTCGAACCCTTCTGCGTCGAAGCGCGCGATGACATCCTGTCCCGCCGCGTCCAGCGCCAGCGGAACCGAGGCGAGCCCGTCGAAATGGGATCCGGGCATGCTGAAGGCGGTGGTCAGTCCGAACAGCGCCGCATGTTGGGCGAGGTTGTGCTTGTTCTCGACTTCGAACGGTGGCATTTTCAGCACTACGGAATCACGACCCCCGACGGTCTCCCTGCGACTGACCGTCAGGCAGGGTGCCGTTGTCCCGACCGGCAGGTCTGTCCGAACATCGGCGGCCCCGTCCAGTGCTGCCAGGCCTGTCGTCAAGCCGTGACGCGGATCCGCTCCGATCAGCAGGTGCACATCGAGTTCGCCTTTGCCGATCACGATCACTCTGGTCACGTCGTCGTCGAGGATGGATACGCTGCCGTCGGGGCGGCTGGTCCGATACAAGCCTGGTCCCCGATGTCCTTGCCATGGACCGGCTTCCGGCGTGTAGAGGATTTCGTCGAATGGTGTCGCCCAGCGTGTGCGGGCCATCAGGGCGGTTGCGAGCGCAAAGGCGGTGCCCGAGTTGATCGGCACGGGAAACTTCTTGATCAGCCCCTGGGTCTTCTGATTCGCCCACGCGTCCAAGGCAGCCGGGTCGCCCAGCACGCCAACGGTCCCCTCGGGCATGCTGCGAACCCACTCTTCGCGCAAGGTCAGGCCTGCTCGAACCCATGCCCCGATCGCCGTCGATACCTCTCGCGAGTTATCCAGCGATTTCAACATGTCCAGTCCCGCCGCATGCGCTTGCTCGGCCGGAATCTCCAGTGCGGCGGCAAGTTCATCGCGCGCGGGCCCGGAAGCGGCCCCCGCCAATACCGCCAGCAACGGCCACAACCCCGCCCCCGAGACCACCGCATCCCCGCCCCCGAACGTTGCGCACCACCGCCCCGTCATCGCATTCGACGACCGCACGTGCGGCATAAGTGAACTCCCCATCCCCGAATCCTACGACCACCCACCGACAATCCGCCATGTCGGTGAATCCGCCGATCCACTCAACGGCCTGTCGCCCCCGGCTCGCCGATTCGGACCAACAAACTGATTGCGCGACACCCACATCCGCCACCCCCAGTGCTGTCAGCTCACCGCACACCGCGCGGACGGAACTGCACACTGATGCGAGGCCCCACCGGCCGTGCGGTTTTGGGAACAGCGTGCTCCCAGCTGCGCTGACACGCCCCACCCATCACCAACAGATCCCCGTGCCCCGCGGTGAACCGCACACTCGCACCCCCACCCCGCGGCCGCAACATCAACGACCGCGGCGCCCCCACCGACACGATCGCCACCATCGTGTCGTGCGTCGCCCCGCGCCCGATCGTGTCACCGTGCCAGGCGACACTGTCGCGCCCATCGCGATAAAAGCACAGCCCCGCAGTCCGAAAAGGTTCCCCGAGCTCGCCCTCGTAATACCCCGTCAAAGCAGCCCGAGCCTCGACCAGAATCCGATCCGGCAACGGGTCGTTCTCCCCGAAAAACGACACCAACCGCGGCACATCGACCACCCGGTCATACATCGGCCGCCGCTCCGCATGCCACGGCACCCGCTCCGCCAGCCGATCGAACACCTCACTGGCCCCGCTCAACCATCCGGGCAGCACATCGACCCACGAGGTCTCATCGAGTTGGGTACGCCGAACCGCCCCGATCGATCCCAGGGCAATCGCCTCACCATCGAACAGTGAACCTTGCAGGGGCAGCGACATGCGAGCCATTCTAGCGCACGTTCGAATGTATGTTCGATACCGACTGGGTGAATCGCTGCCGCCTGTGCCTCGCGGCAAGTGTTTCGGTTGTATTGAGCGCTGCTACCTTCTCGCGGTGGGTAAAAAGTACCGTGCGGTCGCTTCGGTGGCATTGAAGGCGGTGTGCGCAGGCGTCGTGAGCGTTGCCGTCGTGCCGTATATCAGTGGTTGTTCCGCCTTCCAGACGACTGGTGCCCTGGTGGGCTTGGACGCGTACTACGGGCAATCCGTGGACTGGGCCCCCTGTGGAGACGGGAAGACGGGCGAGTGGTTCGCCGAACCCGTGGCCGGTGTGGAATGTGCGCAGGTGCGGGCGCCGCTCGATTACCGAAACGTGCGGTCGCCCCGGACCTCGGGCGAGCAGCCCGTACTACTCGCGGTAGCCCGCCGCGCCGCCACCGAAGAGAAGAAGGGCACGCTGCTCGCGATCAGCGGCGGACCCGGCGGTACCGGATTGGATTTGATCGAGTTCGCCTACCCGCCAGAAATACTCGCGCACTTCGACATCGTCGCCTATGACCCGCGAGGAGTAGGCCGGTCCACGCCGCTGATTCAGTGTGCAGGCGGAGTGGATCCCGACCTCGACCTCGCCGCCGAGGACACCGACGCTATCGAGCGAGCCGAACTCGCCGAGGTCTCTGCCTGCATGGCCGACACCGGCCTCGACGTGCTGCGCCACATAGGCTCCGACGAGGCGACCAATGATGTCGATCTCCTGCGCGCGGTGCTGGGAGAGGAGCGGATCAACCTGCTCGCCTACTCCTACGGCACCCAGATCGCGGCGATGTACGCACTGCGGTTTCCTGCCAACTACCGTGCCGCGATCTTGGACGGAGTCGTCGACATCGAAGAACGGCCGCACGAGATGCGTCTGGGGCAGGAGCGTGGCTTCCAAGCCACCTTCACCCGACTGGCCGCGTTCTGCGCCGGCGACTATCGGCGGGGCGGCGCCGAGTGCCCGCTGGGTACGGATCCGGCGGCCGCCGAGGCGACCTTCCAGCAGTTGCTGCGTGACGCCGACGCGCGCCCCGTTCGCGTCCGAGACGGCTCGCCGGTGACGCCCACCGACATTCTCGACGCCAGCTATACCGGGCTGTTGTGGCCATCGATCTGGGGGCGGTATCTCGCAGCGCTGCAGTCGCTGCGGCACGGTGACGGCACCGCGATTCGCCGCTTGGCCGAATTTCAGGACAGCGAAGGCACCAATGCGCTTACGGCCATCACCTGCACCGACACTGCGGACCCAACCACCGATCGCGCGGCCAGGCATCACGAGGCGGCAGCCAGATACGACGCTGCGACCTATGACAACTATGAACCTCGTCCCGCCCAGTTTCCGTTGGAGGACTGCGACCTGTGGCCGTTCGAAGGCGAGGTCGTGCCCGGCAAACTCCTGCCCGTGGGGCCGACAAGGGCCGACTTCGCGGCCAGGTTGCTGTTCGTCGGAACCCGCCACGACCCGACAACCCCCGTCGGAAATGCCGAACGCATGGCGAGATATATGACAAGTCCGCTGCTCGTTCGCGAGGGAGACGGTCACACCGTCGTCTTTGGTGACGAGAACGCGTGCATCGACGTCGAAGCCGTTCGCTACCTGAATGATCCGGACTCCGTGCGGGACACGACCTGCGCGTAGACGCCCGGCGGCGATCCATCGACAACTTCCTGGTCCCGCCGCACATGTTGCTGTTCGAAGTGGTCGCGGCGGGGGTTCGAAGTCCGTGTGGCACAACCGTTTTCGTGGCTCGGTGTCAGTACACCCGGAAGCTTGTGACGCTCGGGGAGTGGGGGAGGTCGGTGGTGAGGGTGAATTCGACCTGGCCGGGGCCGGTGACGAGGCGGAGGTTGCCTACTACCGGGGCCGACCAGAAGAAGGGTTGCCAGGCGCCGAGGGTGGTGGTCGCTTGGCCGGTGGCGCCGGTTTCGAGGTTGCGCCAGTGGACCGTGGGGGACAGGGTGCACCAGGGGGCGGGGATGTTGAAGACCTTCAGCCAGCCTTTGAGCTGGAGGTCTACCGTGCCGGGGACGTCGCCGTCGGGGTAGACGTTGCCTACGCCCCAGACGTCGCCGGCGCAGCCGGGGCCGTGGGCGCCAGTGGTGGTCATGGGGAGTTCGACGGGGAGGTAGTTCGAGGCCGCGGCGGGGGCGCTGGTGGCGATGAGAGCGGCTACTACCGCGCCGGCGGTGAGGGAAATCTTGGCGAGTTTCCGGTGGGACATTTTCAGCCTTTCAACGGCGATTGCTGCGAGGGCGATGGCGTGAGATGGCTTTCGTATTCATTGTTCCATCGGCTAACGGGTTGCCGTCGTTACCGTGCTGCCTGGCGCGGCGAGGCGGGCGTTTAGAATCGGTCATGACGCCGTGGCAGCTGTTCTCCCAGTTGGGATTCGACGGTCGACGGCAGGTTCATCTTGCGCTGTGCGAGGATGCCCTGCTGACCTGGACTGAATACGTCAAGGGCAAACCCCGCGCGCTTCGCTACCGCGACTCGGTCGTCGGGATGCGGCACCGCGTCGATGTCGAGCTTCCCGCCGATGCCCTCGGCGCAGCTCGGGTCGGCGTGGATCTCGCGGACGTCGGCACCCGTTATCTCGAGCCCATGACTGCCATGCAGGACGACGATCTGGCCTTCCCGGACTCGGTCGCGTTCGCCTATTACGCGATCTACAACTGCTTCTGCAAGTACGTCCGCGGCGACAATATTCCAGATCAACTGATCGTCAACCAGGCACTGTCGGCGCACGATGACAGCGAGGTGGTGGCACGCCTGATGCGCGCGATCGACGAAATCTAGCAACGCTAGACAGCGCGATGAGCGAGTGTTACCGTTGCTCAAGGTTCTAGCGCCGCTAGAATTTGGGAAGGGAAGCTCGAAATGCTCATCATGACCGGCCAGATCATCGCCGTCGCAGCAGTTCTCGCCAATGCCGTGCTCTATGGCACCGACGTCTGCGCGGCGGTGATCATGCGATCCGTCTACCGCAAACTCGACGACGCGACCGTGACCGTCAGTGCGGGATGGGGTCACTACTACGGCGACAAGCGCATGCCGATCGTCGGCGCGGGCGGGGTGGTCGCCGCGGTGCTCACCCTGGTGATCGCACTGGCCGCAGGGCAACTCGGCGCCGCTGTCGCCGCGGGAATCGCGGTGGCGGCGTTGTTCGCCTGGCTCGCGCTCTACGTCCGCATCGCCAAGCCGATCAACACCCAGCAGACCGCCGCCGCACTCAGCGGCATCATTCCTGCGAATGCCCGTGCGCTGCAAGACAAGTGGGACAGCATCCTGAAATACCGGGTCACCCTGCAACTCATCGCGATCGCCGGCCTGTGCGCCGCGCTGATCCTGTTCTGAATCTGCCGCGGCGTCGAGTAGTCAGTATCGCTCGGTGAGATGTTCGCGGCCGAGGGGCGGTTCGTAGTTTTCCGGCCAGAAATCGGTCACGCGGGTGATTCGACCGGTGTCGTCGACATCGAGCCAGACGATCGCGTCCTGATGTTCGTCTCCGACCCGGGCATCGATCCAAGCGGCGGCGCAATTGTCCTGGGCCACAATGCGACGCACCGCCAGATGCCAGTCGCCGGGATACTCCTGGTTGAACCGCAGATACCGGTCGCGGCCGTTGATTCGCTCACGCGACTGCGGCATCTCATACACCACGTCATCAGTGAGAAGTTCGGCGAGCGCCGTCCAGTCACGCGCTTCGAGGGCGCGAAAGTAGGTCTGTGCGATGCCCTGGGTGTCGGTCACCGCTCGACCATAACCGCCCGCGCCTTCGCACCGCTTGCGGCAGTCTGTCGCACGTGCACCGTAATCGTTTGCACCGGAGCGGAACTCGTTCCCCCTCCAACTTATAACGCACCCAGGGGCTTGCGGCAAGGCCCCGGTGGTCCTGCAGAATCGCTGGGCAACGCAGGGACCAGCCACCTTTGGGAGTGACAGATGCAAGAGATGAACGCCGACGTGATCGTTGTCGGGGCTGGGCCTGCCGGGTTGATGCTGGCGGGGGAGTTGGGGCGGGGCGGGGTGCGGGCGGTGGTGCTCGAGCGGCGGGAACGGCCGGGGACCGCGCAGAAGGCCAGCGGGCTGGGTGGGCGGATTTTGGATGTGTTGCGGTATCGGGGACTGCTCGATCGGATGACCGAAGCCAGTGGTGACCCGAGTCCGAAACCGATTTTCCCGTTCGGCGGGGTGTATCTGGACTTCACCGGTCTGGACGAAAATCCGTTGCACGCCATGGCGATTCCGCAGGCGCGTGTCGAGGAACTGCTCGCTGAGGATGCCGTCGAACTCGGGGCGCAGATCTTTCGCGGGCACGAGGTGGTCGCGGTGACGCAAGATGACGAGGCGGTGGTCGCTGAGGTGAACGGGCCGGACGGGACCTATCGTGTTCGAGCCCGCTACCTGGTCGGTTGCGATGGTGGGCGCAGTCGGATTCGTGAGCTGGTGGGGATCGGATTCCCTGGCAGCACCTATCCGGAGGTGAACCGGCTGGCCGCGGTCGCGGTGCACGAGTCGGTGACCGTGCTCGACGACGGCGGAATCGACGTGCCGGGGTTCGGGCGGATCGCGCCGGGCTTCACGCACACCGACAACGGCATATTCGCGCTGGGCGCGGTCAGCCCCGAAACACGGGTCATGTTCTTCCAGACCACCGAGGAAGAAGACGCCGAATACGACAGCGATGAACCGCTGACCATGACCGAATTGGGAGACAGTGTGCGGCGCGTGCTCGGTTCCGAGGTGCCGCTCGGCGAACCAACTCGGCTGTCGCGCTACCAGTTTCAGGACCGCCAGGCCGAAAACTACCGCTCCGGAAGGGTTTTCCTAGCAGGCGACGCGGCTCACCTGCTGCCAGCGACAGGTGCCGCGATGAACCTCGGCATGACCGACTCGGTGAACCTGGCTTGGAAATTGGCCGCCGACATCCGCGGTGGGGCACCAGCGAACCTGCTGGACACCTATCACGACGAACGCCATTTCGCCGGCGGTCGCGCACTGCTGCAAACCCGCGCCCAAGCGGCACTTCGCCAGGGCCAGGACCCCGCGGCACAGGCTTTGCGCGCGGTATTCCAAGAACTGCTCACCGACGAGCCCGCACTTCGCCGCATGGGAGCCCTCGTCGCGGGAACGGACCTGCGCTACCCGATGCCCGGAACCCATTCGCTCACCGGTACTTTCGCGCCCGACCTGCCCCTGCACACCGACCAAGGCGCCACCAGCGTCGCCGAACTCATGCACGCCGCGCGCCCGATCTTCCTCGACCTGGCAGATCGCGCCGACCTGCGCGAGATCGTCGAACAGTGGGCACCGCGCGTCGAAATCCACACGGCCAAAACCGGAGACCGCCCGGCCGACGCCATGCTGATCCGCCCCGATGGCCACATCGCGTGGGCCGCAACGCTGGACGAGCAGACCGACACCTCGACCGAGTTGCGCGCAGCGCTGACCCAATGGTTCGGCGCGTAGCGATAGAGCGCACACACGAGCGGTGGGTGTCCGACGTCCGGCGCACAGATGACCTGAAACGCGAATCCGCCCAGCATGATTCGGACAGTGAATCCGCGTTGAAATCATCACGGCCCTGTGGATTAATCGTGGGATGAATGCGATCTCGACAACCGACCAGCCGACGAAGCGCACGCTACCCGGCTGGTCGGTGCCGATGGTCTTCATCGTCGCCGCGACCTCGCAATATGTGGGCGCGGCACTGGGCGTGTTCCTGTTCGACACCACCGAACCCTCCACCGTCGCCTGGTTGCGAGCCGCCGCGGCGGGCGTGGCGCTGCTGGCCTGGCGGCGCCCATGGCGGACCCGCTGGACGCGGCGGGGGATCGTGACGGCGGCCGGTTTCGGCATCGTCACCGTCGGGATGAACATCGTGTTCTACGAGGCGATCGCCCGCATCCCCCTGGGCACCGCCGTCGCGATCGAATTCCTCGGCCCGGTCGCCGTCGCGACGCTGGGATCACGTCGGGCCAGGGATTTGCTCGCGGTCGCGTTGGTGGCGATCGGCGTGGTGATGCTCGCGGGCGTGCAACTGGACGCCGAGCCGGTCGGCGTAGCTTTCGCCCTCGCCGCAGCCGTGCTGTGGGCGGCCTACATCCTGGTCGGCAAACGAGTAGCCGACACCGGCGACGGCCAGGACTCCCTCGCCGTCGGCATGGCCGCCGCAGCCGCCCTGCTCGCCCCCTTCGTCCTGATCCCACAACTGGCCATCGACGCAGCAGTGTTCGCCGACCCCCGCACCTGGCTGTTCGGCCTCGGCGTCGGCATCCTGTCCAGCGCCGTCCCCTACGCCCTGGACCAGGTCGTACTCACCGCGGTAGGCCGAGCCCGCTTCGCCCTCCTACTCGCCCTGCTCCCCGCAACCGCCACCATCGTCGGCGCCATAGCCCTCGCGCAACGCCCCACAACCCTGGAACTCGCAGGCATCGCCCTGGTCATGCTGGCCCTGACCATCAGCGCGATCCCCACCCGCCAGTCCGCACCGGAACCACCCGTGCCGCTGTAAACGGCCAGCGATCAGACCACGACGAAAAGCCCCGCCGCCACGGCCAAAGCTGCCAGCGCGGCCACGTCGACCTGCGCCACCCGCCGGGTTCTGGAATTCAGATTCCCCCACCCGACCGCGACCGACAACGCGACAAACGAACCCGTGCTGAGCACCCCGGCCGTCATCGTCACCGCCCTCGTCGACGACACGAACGCCCCGACGATCAACCCGACGCCGACCAGCGTCAACAGCACCGCACGATGGCGCAACAGAAGTTCCAGGTCACGGTCGCGCACCTTCGTCCCGTAGACGACCGCCGCCCGACGAGGTGCCAGCGCGACCACACCGGGCACCAGATGCACCAGACCGACCGCGACGACCAGCATCGTGGCAACGACTTCTCCGAACATGGCACTCCTCCGTTCCCCCGATGCGGTCAGCAGGGGTCGTGCAAGCATGGTGGGTATGGGTGCGCCGCCACTTCCGAAAACGTGCCGTATCTCGGCCACGGTGTGGTTGTGGGCCGGTCACGCCGTCTATTGCGGCCCGTCGCTGCGCCTGGACCGCCACTGCGGCTCCGTGCTGTGCCTGGCAGTCGGCCTCGACGCCCCGTTCACTGTGCGCGCCGACGCGATCGGAGCTCGCACAGTCCGCAGCGCCCTCATCCCAGCCCGTACCCCGCACCAGATCGTGGCCGACACGCGAATGCTGTTCTGCTATATCGATCCTGGCTCGCCCAAATCCGCTGCCTGCCTGCCTCGAATGACCGAAACGTCCGAAGGGTTCGGTTTCGCCCACGCGGAGGAACCCGCGCTGATCCGCGCTGCCGACAACAACGATCCCGCCGAAATCCTGCACCTCGCGTGCGGTCCGTCCCCACGACCGGTCGACCCTCGAGTAGCCGCCGCGACAGCGATCCTGTGCGCCGACCCGGCCCGCCCGGTCACCGCGGATCAACTGGCCGCAGCGGTCCACCTGTCGAAATCCCGTCTGCTGCACCTGTTCTCCACCCACGCGGGAACAACGTTCCGCCGCTACCGGGTCTGGGCCCGCATGCTCGCCGTAGGCCGAGCGATCTCTGAAGGCGCCGACCTGACCACAGCCGCCACCCGAGCCGGCTTCGCCAGCCCCTCCCACTTCAGCGACACCTTCCACGCCATGTTCGGCCTCACCGCCACCGCCCTGCTCAACGCAGGCACCCACATCGTGATCGCGGACGGCGACGTCATGCGGTGAAGTACCCACAGTGAATGCCGTCACGCACCCGAGGGGTCGAACACACCCCACCGACGACGAAATACCGGCCCTCACAGCACTTTCGGCGCACAAGTGATCGCCGACGCATCGCCGACCCCGTCGCGAACCCCGTGGCCGCGCTCACAGGCACCCCTACCTGGTCAAAGGCATCGCGTGGCGCTGATAAGCTGACGGGCGAGTTAGACATCCTTTAACGGACCGTCCGGTGAGGCGGGGAAGGAGGTCGGCATGGCTGTGCCCGAACGGGCGGCCAAAACCGGCGCGAGTGAAACATCGCAACGGCACACCCCGGAGTGGGTGGACGCCGGACGCGAGCTGTTGTCCCCGTCGGACGTGCAACGCACGGTAGCGCGGATGGCGCATCAGATCATCGAGAAGACCGCCCTGGATTCCGGCGACGCCGACGCACCGCGGGTGGTTCTGATGGGAATCCCGACGCGCGGCACCACCCTGGCGAACCGGCTGGCGGACAAGATCGAGGAATTCTCCGGCGTGCGGCCCGCGCTGGGCTCGCTCGACATCACCCTGTACCGCGATGACCTGCGCAGTCGCCCGCATCGCCCGCTCGAGCGCACCTCGGTGCCCGACGGCGGGATCGAGAACTCGCTGGTCGTGCTCGTGGACGACGTGCTGTTCTCCGGTCGCACCGTGCGCAGCGCCCTCGACGGCCTGCGCGACCTCGGTCGCCCCCGCGCCGTGCAGCTGGCGGTGTTGATCGACCGCGGCCACCGCGAACTGCCGATCCGCGCCGATTACGTGGGCAAGAACGTGCCGACGTCGCGCGCCGAGGACATTTCCGTGTTGATGACCGAGCACGACGGTCGCGATGGGGTCTACCTGCATCAGGAGGGTCAAGAGCTGTGAGGGAGCGAAGCGACCGAACCAAGAACACAGCCATCCAATGGTTCATGCCGGAGCCGAGCGTCAGCGAGGTGGAGGCATGAAGCATTTGCTGACGGTCGATGACCTGGATCGCGGGACCGCCACGGAACTGCTCGACGAAGCCGAACGCTTCGAACAGGCCCTGCTGGGCCGCGAGGTCAAAAAGCTGCCGACCCTGCGCGGCCGCACCGTGATGACCATGTTCTACGAGAACTCCACCCGCACCCGCGTGTCCTTCGAGACCGCGGGCAAGTGGATGAGCGCCGACGTGATCAACGTCAGCGCGTCGAGTTCGTCTGTGTCCAAAGGGGAATCGCTGCGCGACACCGCGCTGACCCTCCACGCCGCGGGTGCCGACGCGTTGATCGTGCGCCACCCGGCCTCGGGTGCGGCGCATCAGATCGCGCGCTGGATGGAGCAGTGGGCTCGCGAGCAGAACCGCACCGCCCCCTCGATCATCAACGCGGGCGACGGCACCCACCAGCACCCCACCCAGGCCCTGCTCGACGCGCTCACCTTGCGTCAGCGCCTCGGCGATGTCGAGGGCAAGCGGGTAGTGCTGGTCGGCGACATCCTGCACAGCCGGGTCGCGCGCTCCAATGTCTCCCTGCTCAATACCCTTGGCGCGGAAGTGGTTCTGGTCGCGCCGCGCACCTTGCTGCCGGTCGGCGTGGAAACCTGGCCCGCGCGGGTGTCGACCTCGCTGGACGCGGAACTGCCCGGTGCCGACGCGGTGATGATGCTGCGCGTGCAGGCGGAGCGGATGAACGGCGGGTTCTTCCCGTCTGCGCGTGAGTATTCGATCAACTACGGACTGTCCGAGCGCAGGCTCGGACTGCTCGACGACGACGCGGTCGTGTTGCACCCCGGCCCGATGCTGCGCGGCATGGAAATCGCCCCGGCGGTCGCGGATTCGCCGCAATCGGCTGTGCTGCAGCAGGTTTCGAACGGTGTGCACATGCGGATGGCCGTGTTGTTCCGGCTGCTCGTCGGTCAGGAGGAAACGGTATGAGTGAGCTGCTGATCAAGAACGTCAAGCCGTATGGCGAAGGCGAACCCGTCGACGTCCTGGTGCGCGACACGATCATCGCCGAAATCGGTACCGGGATCACGGTTTCCGATGACGCCGAGGTGATCGAGGGCAACGGCCAGATCCTGCTGCCCGGCTTCGTAGACCTGCACACGCACCTGCGCGAACCCGGCCGCGAAGACACCGAGACCATCGAAACCGGTTCCGCCGCAGCGGCACTGGGTGGTTACACCGCGGTGTTCGCGATGGCCAACACCAGCCCGGTCGCCGACTCGGTCGTCATCACCGACCACGTGTGGCGTCGCGGCCAGGAAGTTGGCCTCGTCGACGTGTTCCCGGTTGGTGCTGTCACCGTCGGTCTGCAGGGCAAGCAGCTCGCCGAGATGGGCACGATGGCCGCCGGTATCGGCCAGGTCAGGATGTTCTCCGACGACGGCCACTGCGTCGACGACCCGCTGATCATGGGCCGCGCCCTCGAATACGCGAACTCCCTGGGCGTGCTCATCGCCCAGCACGCCGAAGAGCCGCGGCTGACCAAGGGCGCGATCGCGCACGAAGGCCCCAACGCCGCGCGCCTGGGCCTGCAGGGTTGGCCGCGCGCCGCCGAGGAGTCGATCGTCGCGCGTGACGCCCTGCTCGCGCGCGACGCCGGTGCCCGCGTGCACATCTGTCACGCCTCCACCGCGGGCACGGTCGAACTGGTGAAATGGGCGAAGTCCCAAGGCATCTCGATCACCGCCGAGGTCACCCCGCACCACCTACTCCTCGACGACTCGCGCCTGGAAACCTACGACGCGGTCAACAAGGTGAACCCGCCGCTGCGCGAGTCCTCCGACGTGACCGCCCTGCGCCAGGCACTGGCCGACGGCATCATCGACTGTGTCGCCACCGACCACGCCCCGCACGCCGAACAGGACAAGTGCTGCGAATTCGCGGCCGCCCGCCCCGGCATGCTCGGCCTGGAGACCGCCCTGTCGATCATCGTGCAGACGATGGTGCAGCCGGGTCTGCTCGACTGGCGCGGTGTCGCGAAGGTGATGAGCGAGAAGCCCGCCGCGATCGTCGGCCTCGACGACCACGGCCGCCCGATCGCGGTCGGTGAACCGGCCAACCTGACGCTGATCGACCCCGACGCCGAGTGGACGGTGCGCGGCGCCGAGCTGGCGAGTATCTCGAACAACACCCCGTTCGAGGACATGACTTTCCCGGCCGAGGTCACAGCCACCGTGCTGCGCGGCCGGGTAACTGCCCGCGAGGGCAAGGCGGTCGGGATCTAGGGAGGCCAGGACGTGGAAAGAACGCTGTGGGTAGTCGGGCTGCTGGCATTTTTCGTGGTGTGCCTGTGGCTGATGTACCGGGCTTGGCAGAAGAAAGCCATGCGACAGCAGGCACGCATCGGCGAACTGCCGACGGTGCCGGCCGAACTGGGCGCACAACTACTGGAACCGACCACCGGCATGTATCTGGGCAGCACCATCGCGCCCAGCTGGCAGGACCGGATCGCGGTCGGTGACCTGGGATTCCGGGCGACCGCCGAACTGACGCGGTTCGAACGCGGAATTCTGCTCGAACGCGACGGCGCCACGGTGATCTGGATTCCGCAGGAATCCGTGAGCGCTGTGCGTACCGAGCGCGGACACGCGGGCAAAGTGATGACAGACAATGGTGTGCTGGTAATTCGCTGGACACTGCCGACGGGGACCGAGATCGATACCGGTTTCCGAGGCGACGACAAGACGGTGTACCCGGCATGGACTGCGGATGCGACCAGGGTGACGACGGGAGACGATGAATGAGCACAGCAAAGGCAGCCTTGGTGCTCGAGGACGGCCGCGTATTCCGCGGAACCGCCTTCGGCGCGCAGGGCCAGACACTCGGTGAGGCCGTGTTCTGCACGGCGATGACCGGGTACCAGGAAACCCTCACCGACCCCAGCTACGCCCGCCAGATCGTGGTGGCCACCGCGCCGCAGATCGGCAACACCGGCTGGAACGACGAGGACGACGAGTCGGGCAAGATCTGGGTCGCCGGTTACGCCGTGCGCGACCCCTCGCGAGTCAGCTCGAACTGGCGCGCGACCACCACACTGCAGGAAGAGCTGGACAAGCAGAGTGTCGTCGGCATCGCCGGGATCGACACCCGCGCGGTGGTCCGCCACCTGCGCAGCCGCGGTTCGATGAAGGCGGGCATCTTCTCCGGTGCCGCACTGGCCGGCGACGAGGAACTGCTCGCACGAGTCAACGGCCAGGCCTCGATGCTGGGCGCCGACCTCGCCGAAGAGGTCAGCACCGACGCGATGTACACGATCGAACCGGTGGGCGACCACAAGTTCACCGTCGTCGCGGTCGACCTCGGCATCAAGACCAACACCCCGCGCATGTTCGCCGAGCGCGGCGTGCGCACCCACGTGGTCCCGGCCAACACCTCGATCGACGACATCCTCGCCCTGAACCCCAACGGCGTGTTCCTGTCCAACGGTCCCGGCGACCCCGCCACCCAGGTCGGCGCGATCGCGCTCACCCAGGGTGTCCTGGAACGCGGGATCCCGCTGTTCGGCATCTGCTTCGGCAACCAGATCCTGGGCCGGGCACTGGGCCGCAACACCTACAAGATGAAGTTCGGTCACCGCGGCATCAACATCCCGGTGATCGAAGAAGGCACCGGTCGCGTGTCCATCACCGCCCAGAACCACGGTTTCGCCCTCGAGGGCGAGCGCGGCGAGGTGTTCGACACCCCGTTCGGCAAGGCCGAGGTCTCCCACATCTGCGCCAACGACGGCACCGTCGAAGGGGTCCGGCTGATCGACGGCCGCGCCTTCTCGGTGCAGTACCACCCCGAGGCCGCCGCAGGCCCGCACGACGCCGCATACCTGTTCGACCGTTTCGCCGGTCTCATGGAAGGAGCCTGATGCCTCGCCGCGAGGATCTGAAGCACATTCTGGTGATCGGCTCTGGCCCGATCGTGATCGGCCAGGCGTGCGAATTCGACTACTCCGGCACCCAGGCGTGCCGGGTGCTGCGGTCCGAGGGACTGCGCGTTTCGCTGGTGAACTCCAACCCGGCGACCATCATGACCGACCCGGAATTCGCCGACGCCACCTACGTCGAGCCGATCACCCCCGAGTTCGTCGAGAAGGTCATCGAGAAGGAACGCCCCGACGCCATCCTGGCCACCCTCGGTGGGCAGACCGCGCTCAACACCGCGGTCGCCCTGCACGAGAACGGTGTGCTGGCCAAGTACAACGTCGAGCTGATCGGCGCCGACTTCGACGCCATCCAGCGCGGCGAGGACCGGCAGAAGTTCAAGGACATCGTCGCCAAGGTCGGCGGTGAAAGTGCCCGCAGCGCAGTCTGTTACACCATGGACGAGGTACGCGAGACTGTCGCCGACCTCGGTTACCCGGTCGTGGTTCGCCCGTCGTTCACCATGGGTGGGCTCGGTTCGGGCATGGCCTACAACGAGGCCGACCTGGACCGCATCGCCGGCGGTGGCCTCGCCGCCTCGCCGACCGCGAACGTCCTGATCGAGGAGTCCATCCTCGGCTGGAAGGAGTTCGAACTCGAGCTCATGCGCGACCGCAACGACAACGTGGTCATCGTCTGCTCGATCGAGAACGTCGACCCGATGGGCGTGCACACCGGTGACTCGGTGACCGTCGCCCCCGCGATGACCCTCACCGACCGCGAGTACCAGAAGATGCGTGACCTGGGCATCGACATTCTGCGCGAGGTCGGCGTCGACACCGGCGGCTGCAACATCCAGTTCGCGGTGGACCCCAAGGACGGTCGTCTGATCGTCATCGAGATGAACCCGCGTGTGTCGCGTTCGTCGGCGCTGGCGTCGAAGGCCACCGGTTTCCCGATCGCCAAGATCGCCGCGAAGCTGGCCATCGGTTACACCCTCGACGAGATCGTCAACGACATCACCGGCGAG
The DNA here is from genome assembly GCF_042714895.1 of Nocardia sp. NPDC058666. NCBI lineage: Bacteria > Bacillati > Actinomycetota > Actinomycetes > Mycobacteriales > Nocardiaceae > Nocardia > Nocardia sp. NPDC058666. The sequence continues at coordinate 272,583 of NZ_JBHXRY010000004.1, read as the reverse complement.
ACCCCGGCGTCGTTCGAGCCGACCTTGGACTACGTCGTCGTCAAGGCACCCCGGTTCGCGTTCGAGAAGTTCCCCGGCGCCGATGCCACGCTGACCACCACCATGAAGTCGGTGGGCGAGGCGATGTCGATGGGCCGCAACTTCTCCGAGGCTCTCGGTAAGGTGCTGCGCTCGCTCGAGACCAAGGCCGCCAGCTTCTGGACCACCGACGACGGCCAGTGGGCCCCGGCGGATCCGAGCGATCCGGCGTCGGTGCGCGAGGCGATCGAAGCGATTCTCGCCGACCTGCGTGTGCCGACCGAGGGTCGCATCTACCAGGTCGAACGCGCGCTGCGCTACGGCGCGAGCGTCGAAGAGGTCGCACTGGCTTCCGGTGTGGACCCGTGGTTCGTCGCCGAGGTGCTCGGCCTGGTCGAGCTGCGTCAGGAAGTCCTCGACGCGCCCGTGCTCGACGAGGATCTGCTGCGTCGCGCCAAGCACTACGGTCTGTCCGACCGTCAGCTGGCCGCGCTGCGTCCTGAGCTCGCGGGCGAGGCGGGCGTGCGCTCGCTGCGTCACCGCCTCCAGGTGCGCCCGGTCTACAAGACCGTCGACACCTGCGCCGCGGAGTTCGAGGCCAAGACCCCGTACCACTACAGCACCTACGAGCTGGACCCCGGTGCGGAGTCCGAGGTCGCGCCGCAGCTCGAGCGCGAAAAGGTCATCATCCTGGGTTCGGGTCCGAACCGGATCGGTCAGGGCATCGAGTTCGACTACTCGTGTGTGCATGCGGCACAGACCCTTTCGGCCGCCGGGTACGAGACCGTGATGGTCAACTGCAACCCCGAGACCGTGTCCACCGACTACGACACCGCCGATCGTCTCTACTTCGAGCCGCTCACCTTCGAGGACGTCCTCGAGGTGTACAACGCCGAAGCAGAGTCGGGCACCGTCGCCGGTGTGATCGTGCAGCTCGGCGGTCAGACTCCGCTGGGTCTGGCGCAGCGCCTCACCGATGCCGGCGTGCCGGTGGTCGGTACCTCCGCGGCCGCGATCGACCTGGCCGAGGACCGTGGCGAATTCGGTGACGTGCTCGTGGCCGCGGGCCTGCCCGCACCCAAGTACGGCACCGCCACCAACGTGGCCCAGGCCAAGAAGATCGCCAACGAGATCGGCTACCCGGTCCTGGTCCGCCCGTCCTACGTGCTGGGCGGGCGCGGCATGGAGATCGTCTACGACGAGCAGTCCCTCGAGGGCTACATCTCCCGCGCCACCGAGCTCAGCCCCGATCACCCGGTGCTGGTCGACCGGTTCCTCGAAGACGCCATCGAAATCGACGTCGACGCCCTGTGCGACGGCGAAGAGGTCTACCTCGGCGGCGTGATGGAACACATCGAGGAAGCAGGCATCCACTCCGGTGACTCCGCCTGCGCGCTGCCCCCGATCACCTTGGGCCGCAGCGACATCGAAGCCGTGCGCCGCTCCACCATCGCACTGGCCAAGGGCATCGGCGTCAAGGGCCTGCTCAATGTGCAGTACGCCCTCAAGGACGACGTGCTCTACGTCCTGGAAGCCAACCCCCGTGCCAGCCGGACGGTTCCGTTCGTCTCCAAGGCCACCGCGGTACCACTGGCGAAGGCCTGTGCGCGCGTGATGCTCGGCGCCACCATCGCCGACCTGCGCAAGGAAGGCATGCTGCCGCCCGAGGGCGACGGCGGCCACGTGCCCCTCGACGCCCCGGTCGCGGTGAAGGAAGCCGTGCTGCCCTTCCACCGGTTCCGTCGCGCCGACGGCTCCGGCGTGGACTCGCTGCTCTCCCCGGAGATGAAGTCCACCGGCGAGGTCATGGGCATCGACGCCGACTTCGGCACCGCCTTCGCCAAGAGCCAGGCCGCCGCCTACGGCTCGCTGCCCACCGAGGGCACCGTGTTCGTCTCGATCGCCAACCGCGACAAGCGCGCCATGGTGTTCCCGATCAAGCGCCTGCACGACCTGGGCTTCCGCATCCTCGCCACGGAGGGCACCGCGGAAACCCTGCGCCGCAACGGCATTCCGTGCGAACAGGTGCGCAAGCACTCCGACCCGGACGCCACCGATCCGGCCACCGGCATGCCCGAGGCCTCGATCGTGGAGCAGATCCGCGACGGCGAGATCGACATCGTGTTCAACACCCCCTACGGCAACTCGGGCCCCCGCGTGGACGGCTACGAGATCCGCACCGCCGCGGTGGGCGCGAACATCCCGTGCATCACCACCGTGCAAGGCGCGGCGGCGGCGGTGCAGGGCATCGAAGCCAGCATCAACGGTGGCATCGGGGTGCGTTCGCTGCAGGAACTGCACTCCAAGCTGCGTGGCTGACCACCATGACGACAACCAGGAGCAGGATCGATGACGACGTTCGGTAGCCGATTGCAGCACGCCATGCGCGAATTCGGCCCGGTGTGCGTCGGCATCGATCCCCATCCGGCGCTCTTGCGGGCGTGGGGCCTGACCGAGGACGTCGACGGGCTCGAGGCGTTCGCCGAGATCTGCGTCGAAGCCTTCGACGGTCGGGTCGCGTTGGTGAAGCCGCAGGTCGCGTTCTTCGAGACCTACGGTTCCGGTGGCATCGCGGTGCTCGAACGCACCATCTCGGTGCTGCGCGCCTCGGGCACCCTGGTGCTGTCCGATGCCAAGCGCGGCGACATCGGCTCCACCATGGACGCCTACGCCCACGCCTGGCTCGGCAACGGACCCCTGGGCTCCGACGCCGTGACGGTCTCGCCCTACCTCGGTTTCGGCTCCCTCGACCCGGCCCTGAGCCTGGCGAAGGCCAACCACCGCGGCGTGTTCGTCCTCGCGGCGACCTCGAATCCCGAAGGGGCACAACTGCAACGGATCACCGCCCCCGACGGCCGCACGATCGCGCAGACGATGGTCGACGACGCCGCCGCCCGTAACACCGGCGACGGCTTCGGCTCCGTGGGCGTAGTCGTCGGCGCAACCCTCACCCAGGCACCGGACCTCTCGGCCCTCAACGGCCCGATCCTGATGCCCGGTGTGGGCGCCCAGGGCGGGGGAGCGGACTCCATCCGCGCCCTGGTCCCCGAGGCCAACCTGGCCGCAGTGGTGCCCAATGTCTCCCGTGAGGTCCTCAACGCGGGCCCGTCGGTGACAGCACTGTGTGACAAAACAGCCCAACTGCAGGAAGAGTTCGCCTTCCTGCAGCGCTGAGACAACGATCACGAGCCGGGGTAGCGACACGCTGCCCCGGCTTTGTCGTGCCCGCACGGCCCCGCCGACATCCCCGATTCCGCCCCGTCATCGGGCGCGATTCTGGACGAGTTCCGCGCCCGATTTTCGCGACACGCTGTACGAAATCCAGCGACACGCGGGGATTTTCACGGAATCCGCTGGTCGCGCGGCACCGGGTTTGCCAGGGGGACGCCCGCCCGTGTCGCTACCTGGTGGCTATCATCACCCATATCGGTAAAACCGCAGGTGGGGGTGCATTTTCTGATTTCGACGGTACGATCGTGGCAGCGGAATACGGCGTCACCGCATCGAGCCCGCGCGCGCCATACGGCATCCGTAATCCGGCCCTGACCTGGGGGTCGGGTTCGCAATCGGCGCGCACCGTGGGTACGGTCGCACAGACCGTCCGGGTAACCGGCGGTAGATCTGGCAATGAACGATGAGACGGAGGAACCCGTGGCCCTTCCCCAGCTGACTGATGAGCAGCGCGCCGCTGCTCTGGAGAAGGCGGCTGCCGCTCGCCGCGCTCGGGCAGAGCTCAAGGAGCGCCTGAAGCGCGGTGGCACGAACCTGAAGCAGGTTCTCACCGACGCCGAGTCCGATGAGATTCTCGGCAAGATGAAGGTTTCCGCGCTGCTCGAAGCTCTGCCCAAGGTCGGCAAAGTCAAGGCGGCCGAGATCATGACCGAGCTGGAGATCGCGCCTACGCGTCGTCTCCGTGGGCTCGGTGCCCGTCAGCGCGCTGCGCTGCTGGCCCGCTTCGACTTCGACGCCTAAGAACTGGTGGACAAAAACACGCGGAAGGGCCGACTGGTAGTACTGGTCGGCCCCTCGGCCGTGGGCAAATCCACGGTCGTGAAGTGCGTGCGGGAACGCCTGCCCGAATTGGTGTTCAGCGTGTCGGCCACGACCCGGGACCCTCGTCCCGGTGAAGTGCACGGCCGCGATTACCGTTTTGTTTCCCGAGCGGAGTTCGACGCCATGATCGCGGCGGACGAACTGCTCGAATGGGCAGACATCCATGGGGGGTTGCAGCGATCGGGCACCCCCGCCGCCCCGGTGCGCGAAGCGCTGGCGGCCGGACTTTCAGTACTGATCGAAGTCGACCTGGCCGGTGCACGGTCGGTCCGGCAGGCGATGCCCGAGGCACTTCTGGTGTTTCTCGCGCCGCCCAGCTGGGAAGAACTGGTCTCACGGCTGCGTTCGCGCGGCACGGAGACCCCCGAGGTGATCGAGCGCAGGCTCGAGACCGCCAGGGTCGAATTGGCCGCGCGTGACGAGTTCGACACGGTCATCGTGAACAGCGAGGTAACGACCGCTTGTGCGGAGTTGGTATCGTTGTTCGTTAGCACAAATTCGAGTTCTTGACCCACTAACCCGCAGGAGCCACTCCTAGTGAGTACAGACATCACCGTAGTGCCCGCGTACGACACCCCGATCGGCCTGACCAACCCGCCGATCGATGAGCTGCTCGAGCGCACATCCTCGAAGTACGCCCTGGTGATCTACGCGGCCAAGCGCGCCCGTCAGATCAACGATTACTACAACCAGCTCGGCGACGGCATCCTCGAGTACGTCGGCCCGCTCGTCGAGCCGGGTCTGCAGGAGAAGCCGCTGTCGGTCGCCATGCGCGAGATCCACGCCGACCTGCTCGAACACACCGAGGGCGAGTGACGGCGATCGCTAGCTCGGAGGCGTAGAAGACCATGCGGATCGTCGTCGGGGTCGGCGGGGGCATCGCCGCCTATAAGGCGTGTGCCCTCGTCCGCCGGTTCACCGAGACCGGCCATCAGGTGCGCGTCGTGCCCACCGAATCGGCTTTGCAGTTCGTGGGCAAAGCGACCTTCGAGGCGTTGTCCGGGCAGCCGGTGCACACCACGGTGTTCGCCGACGTGCCCGAGGTGCCGCATGTGCGGATCGGTCAGGAAGCCGATCTGGTCGTCATCGCCCCCGCCACCGCGGATCTGATGGCGCGCGCCGCACAGGGGCGCGCCGACGATCTGCTCACCGCCACCTTGCTGACGGCTCGATGTCCGGTGCTGTTCGCGCCCGCGATGCACACCGAGATGTGGGAGCATCCGGCAACGGTGGCCAATGTCGCGACGTTGCGCGCGCACGGCGCCAATGTCATGGAACCCGCGTCGGGCCGGCTCACCGGTGCCGATACGGGTCCGGGACGGTTGCCCGAGCCCGAGGAGATCTTCGGACTCGCCTCGCTGCTGCTCGAACGTGCCGACGCGCTGCCCCGCGACCTGACCGGTCGCCGCGTGGTGATCACCGCCGGTGGAACGAGGGAACCCCTCGATCCGGTGCGATTCCTCGGCAACCGCAGCTCCGGTAAACAGGGTTACGCCCTGGCCAGGGTCGCCGCCCAGCGTGGTGCCCAGGTGACGCTGATCGCGGGCAACACCATCGAGCTCGCGCCGCCCGCCGCGGTCGAACTGGTCCACATCACCACCGCCGACCAGCTCAAAACCGCGGTCGACAAGCACGCGCTCGGTGCCGATGCCGTGATCATGGCCGCCGCGGTCGCCGATTTCCGGCCGACCACCGTGGCCGCCGCCAAGATCAAGAAGGGCGCCGCGGACGAGCCCGACTCGATCCCGCTGACCAAGAACGAGGACATCCTCGCCGGACTGGTCGATGCCCGCACCGAAGGCAGGCTCGCAGGCACCGCGATCGTCGGTTTCGCCGCCGAGACCGGTGACGACAACGGCGACGTGCTCACCCACGCGCGGTCGAAACTGGCCCGCAAGGGCTGCGATCTGCTGGTGGTCAACGCGGTCGGTGAGGGCAAGGCGTTCGAGGTCGACACCAACGACGGCTGGTTGCTCGGCGCGGACGGCACCGAGGTCGCGCTGGATCACGGTTCGAAGGCGTTGCTGGCCAGCCGGGTACTCGACGCGCTGGTCCCGCTGCTGCGCTGACCGGGTGTCGCGCGTGAAATACGTTGCGCGACAAGGTCGGCCGCGCAGTCTACCGGTGGCGTGTGCGATCGCGGCGCGGCTTGGTACTTACTCGCCACCATGTCGGTGGTTTGGAATAGTCTTGATGAGAAGGGTTGCGCGGTAACACCGAGAAGTTACCGTCACAAGCCGAACGAGTAACCCGTTGAGGGAGAGGGAATAACTGTGCGTACGACAGGTAGTCGGCTATTCACCAGTGAGTCCGTGACCGAGGGTCATCCGGACAAGATCTGTGACGCGATCAGCGATTCCATCCTCGACGCACTGCTCGCGGAGGACCCGAGCAGCCGGGTCGCGGTGGAAACCATGGTCACCACGGGGCAGGTCCATGTCGCGGGCGAGGTCACCACCTCCGCCTACGCCGACATCCCGCGCATCGTGCGCGAAAAGGTCCTCGAGATCGGATACGACTCCTCCGCAAAGGGTTTCGACGGCAACTCCTGCGGTGTCAACATCGCGATCGGCGCCCAGTCGCCCGATATCGCCCAGGGTGTGGACACCTCGCACGAGGCGCGCGTGGGCGGTTCCGACGACGCGATCGAGCGTCAGGGCGCCGGCGACCAGGGTCTGATGTTCGGTTACGCGACCATCGACACGCCCGAGCTGATGCCGCTGCCGATCGCGTTGGCGCACCGCCTGTCGCGCAAGCTCACCGAGGTCCGCAAGTCCGGCGTGCTGCCGTACCTGCGCCCCGACGGCAAGACCCAGGTCACCATCGAATACGACGGTGACCGCCCGGTTCGCCTCGACACCGTCGTGATCTCCACCCAGCACGCCGCCGATATCGACCTGGACAACCTGCTTGCTCCCGATATCCGCGAAAAGGTCGTCGAGGCCGTGATCGGCGATCTGAACATGCCGAGCCTGGACACCGCCGACTTCCGACTGCTGGTCAACCCGACCGGCAAGTTCGTGCTCGGCGGCCCGATGGGCGACGCGGGCCTGACCGGTCGCAAGATCATCGTCGACACCTACGGCGGCATGGCTCGCCACGGCGGCGGCGCGTTCTCGGGCAAGGATCCGTCCAAGGTCGACCGCTCGGCCGCCTACGCCATGCGCTGGGTCGCCAAGAACGTCGTGGCCGCGGGCCTGGCGGATCGCGTCGAGGTGCAGGTCGCGTACGCGATCGGCAAGGCGGCACCGGTGGGTCTGTTCGTGGAGACCTTCGGCACCGAGAAGGTCGACCCGGCCAAGATCTCCACCGCCATCTCCGAGGTGTTCGACCTGCGTCCGGGCGCGATCATCCGCGACCTGGACCTGCTGCGCCCGATCTACGCGCCCACCGCGGCCTACGGTCACTTCGGTCGCACCGATATCGACCTGCCCTGGGAGCACACGGACCGCGCCGACAAGCTGCGCGCGGCCGTCGGCCTGTAATACCCACGGACCGCGTGAGCGGCGAAGAACACTCGACAACAGCGGGACACCCGATCGCCAGGGTGCTCCCGCTGTTGTCGCCTGCCCACCTCGACCGCGACTTCGACTATCTGGTTCCGGCTGAACTCGAGGAGATCGCGCAGCCGGGGGTGCGGGTGCGGGTGCGGTTCGCGGGGCGGCTGGTGGATGGGTATCTGCTGGAACGACTTCCGCGCAGCGACCACAACGGCAAGATGATGCCGCTGGAGCGGGTCGTTTCTGCTGAACGTGTGCTGACTCCGGAAGTTCTGCGGTTGGCCACCGCTGTGGCCGCGCGCTATGCCGGAACGCGCGCCGATGTGCTGCGGCTGGCGATACCGCCGCGTCACGCCCGCACCGAAACGGGTGGGGTCAAGAAGGCTGAGGCGGTCGAAACTGTTGGCGGCGAGGCAGGTTCGTCGTCGGGGGATGCGGGTCTCGACTCGCCCGAATCCTCTGGTGTCGCTGCGGAATCGACCGTCGATGCCTCGGCGTGGGGACGCTACGTGCACGGGATGGCGTTCGTCGACGCGCTGGCGCAGGGTAAAGGTGCGCGGGCGGCGTGGCAGGCGCTGCCGGGGGAGGACTGGGCGGCGCGGCTGGCCGAGTTGGCGGCGACGGTGGTGGCCAGCGGGCGCAGTGCGGTGTTGATGGTGCCGGATCAGCGGGATCTGGATAGATTGCTGGCTGAATGTGTTGCGCTGGTAGGGGATTCGGCGGTCGGACTGTCGGCCGGCCTGGGGCCCGCGGCGCGGTACCGGCGGTGGTTGGCGGTGTTGCGGGGCCAGGCGCGGATCGTGGTCGGCACGCGGGCCGCGGTGTTCGCGCCTGCCCAGGACCTCGGATTGATCGCGATCTGGGACGACGGGGACGACACCTATGCCGAGCAGCGGTCACCGTATCCGCACGCGCGCGAAGTGGCGATGTTGCGCGCGCACGAGACCGGGGCGGCGTTCGTGGCCGCGGGTTTCGCGCGGACCGCGGAAGTGCAGGCGGTGGTCGAATCCGGTTGGGCGCGTGACCTTCTCGCGGAACGTCAGCTGTTGCGTGAGGTGACGCCGCGGATCAGCGCGCCCGGTGACAGTGACTTCGCGCTGGAACGTGATGCGCTGGCGCGGTCGGTGCGAATGCCCGGTGTCGCGTTCGCGGCGGCGCGTTCGGCCCTGAAGGAGAACACGGCGGTGCTGGTGCAGGTGCCGCGGCGAGGGTACGTGCCGTCGCTGGCCTGTGCGAAATGCCGCACGCCCGCGCGTTGCCGCCATTGCAACGGTCCCCTGGCATTGCCGCAGTCTGCCAACGGTGAAGCGGCCAGCCCGCATTGCAAATGGTGCGGGATCGTCGAAGCCGCTTTCCGCTGCCAAGCCTGTGGTGCGCGCGCGCTTCGAGCCACGGTGATCGGGGCCGCGCGCACTGCCGAAGAACTCGGTCGCGCGTTCGCTGGGGTGCCGATTCGCACGTCGGGGGGCGGGGAAATGCTCGACACCGTCGAACCAGGGGGTCAGGTCGTTGTCGCCACCGTCGGCGCGGAACCGCTGGTGCGCGGCGGCTACGGCGTCGCCCTGCTGCTGGACGGGTGGGCCCTGCTCGGACGCGCCGACCTGCGCGCGAGCGAGGACACCCTGCGGCGCTGGATGGGTGCCGCCGCACTGGTCCGGCCGCGCGGACAGGTGATCGTGATGGCCGAACCCTCCCTGCCCACCGTGCAAGCGTTGGTGCGCTGGGACCCCGTCAACCACGCCGCCGCCGAACTGGAAGCCCGCGCCGAAGTCGGCTTCCCGCCCGCGGTTCGCCTGGCCGCCGTCGACGGCACAACGGCCTCGATCGCCGAATTGCTCGATGCCACAACACTTCCCGAGGGCACCGAACTGCTCGGCCCGGTGCCGTTGCCGCCCACCGCCCGCAAACCGTTCTCGGGAGCGGATTCCCCCGTCGAGGTCGAGCGGATGTTGCTGCGGGTGGGTCGGTCGGGTGGCGCACCGCTGGCTCGGGCATTGGCCGCCGGGCAAGCGGTGCGCAGTTCACATCGGTCCGACGCGCCGTTGCGAGTGCAGATCGATCCGGTGGATATCGGGTGATGGGCGACCGACCGGGGTCGCCCCACGTCTATAGTCAGTTACATGACTGAATCGGATGCGCAGGTCAGGCCAGCGATCGGGAAGCGGGACCGGCTGGTCCAGGCGGCGATGCGGGTGTTCTACCAGCAGGGCATCGAGAAGACCACGATCGCGGACATCGCCCGCGAAGCCGACGTGCCGGTCGGCAACGTCTACTACTACTTCAAAACCAAGGACCAGTTCATCGCCGCGGTCATCGACCTGCACGCCCAGGTCCTGGCAGGCGCGGTAGCCGAGCTCGCCGACCTGCCGGGCCCCGCCGACAAACTGAAGGCGATGGTGCGCAGCTGGGTCGAACAGCGAGAGATGGCTGCGCGATTCGGCTGCCCGACCGGATCCCTCGCGGCCGAACTCGACAAGCGCGAGGATGCCTTCGGCGGCGAACCGGCGCGGGTGATCGGGCTACTGGTGGAGTGGGCGCGGGAGCAGTTCGCCGAACTGGGTCGCGACGACGCCGACGAACTCGCGATCGCCTTCGTCGCCGCCTACCAGGGAATCTCCTTGCTGGCCAACACCTTCCGCGATCCCGAACTGATGGTCACCGAGGGTGCGCGGTTGCAGCGTTGGATCGACGAACTGGCGCAGAAGTAGCGCCCCGGGTTGGTCGGGCATCGGCTCACTCGGCCGGCTGCCAGCCCGTGCATACCAGGTCGATGCTGGTGATCGTGTCGTTGTCGGTGGTCAGGTAGGCGCGCTGTTCGGCCAGGCGCGGGGTGCCGTTGGCCGGGTGCATGCGGACTCGCCAGTGCATCGCGAGCTTGTCGCCCACGCGGTCGCGGCCGGAGTCGACCACGGCGAAGTCGTCGGGGCCGCCGAACCAGCCGCGGAAGCGGTCGATGGTGGGGGTGGGGCCGGTTTCGGTGAAGGGGCCGGGTGGGATGAGGCCGCGCAGGGTGACGTCGGGGGCGAGGTAGGTGGACATGGTGGTGAAGTCGCGGTCGATCAGTGCGGCGAGGAAGCGGTCGGCCACCGTGGTGGTGGCCTGCGGGGTGGGGGTCGAAGTAGTCATGGGGAAAGTCTCGGCGTTTCGCGGGCGCGGAACATCGGGTGATCACCCGATCTTTGTGGGCTGATCCTCGTCGGGGAGTAGGCCGTGGCGCATCGCGAAAACCGCCGCCGAACCTCGGCTGTGGACGCCGATCTTGGTGTAGATGTGCTCGACGTGGCTGCCCGCGGTGCGCGGGCTGATGCCCAGGGTCTGGCCGATTTCGCGGGTGGAGCGGCCGCGCACCAGCAGGGCGAGCACGTCGAGTTCGCGGGCGGTGAGGCCGGCGATCTGGGCGCGTTTGCGGGGTCGACGGCCCTGGGCTGCCGCGAGGACCGCGGCCACGGCGTCGCCGTCGAGTCGGCCCGCTGTCACTTCGGCGCGCAGGATCGCGGCTCGTTCGTCGGCGTCGACGGCGGGTCGGTGCGGGCGGTCCTCGCCGAGGGCGCGAAACATCTGCGCGGCGGCCAGAATTCGCGCGGCGGGCGGCAGCATCGAGCCGGTGAGCCCGCGCGGATACCCGGATCCGTCCAGGCGTTCGTAGACCATCGAGGCGGGTCCGGCGAGTGCGGCCAGGTGGGGGCTGCGGGCCAGCACGCGTTCGGTGAGATAGGGGACCATGCGAACCCGTTCGCGTTCGGACGCGGTCAAAGGTCCGGGCTTGTTCCAGATGCCGGTCGACACGCCGATCGTGCCCAGCCGGCACACCAACGCGGCCCGCCGCACCGTCTCTGCCTGGTCGGCGGGCAGGCCGTATTCGCGGGCCGCGGCGGCTGCCAGGTCGGCGACCGCGCGCGAATGACCGAGGAACCAGGTCGCTTTCGAGTCGGAGTAGTCGGCGAACACAGTGAGCACGTCGGTGAGTTCGGCATCGGGAATCGGCCTGTCCAGCGCCGCACAGCCGTCGATCACCTGCTGCCAAGCATCGACCTGGTCCAGCCCTTCCAGCAGTTCTCCATCGACGCACAAGGCGACCAGATTGGGATCGAACTCGGTTCCGCTGCGCGACTGCAACATTCGCACCGCCGCGTCGATACCGCCCACGCGCGCATGGACTTCCGCGTCATCGGCGATATGGACCACGCGCATCACCGCGGTGATCTGGTCGCCACGCAACCCGCCGGGCACGCCGTGGCCGTCCCACCGTTCGAACGCCTGCGGCAGCGCCGTTTGCACGGCAGTGGGCAGGTCGAGGCGTTCGGCGATATCGGCGGCGGTGCGGCAGTGGGTGAGAAACGAGTCCATCGTGTCGCGCACGCCGCCCGCGAGAAACCGGCCGGTCATCGACAGGCGGCGCAGCGGTGACGCGCCCGGCGCGAGGTGACCGAGCAGGAAACCCATCATCGGCAACCCGGTCTTGTCGATGTCGTAGCTGTCGGCGCGGATGCGCAGATCGTCGCCGAACCAGCGGGCCATCTCGGGGGAGTCGGACACGCAACCGACCCACGCCAGCAGCGAAACATAGTACGCCGCAGCACGATCCGCCTCCGATAGGCCGGCCGCCTCCGCGAGCCGGACCGCGAGAACGGTCTGCCGCAGGACGTGTTCCTGCGGCTGACCCAAACCCAGGTCGGTGGCCAGCGACAGCGAGGCGATGAGTTCGGCCAGGCGCAGCGGTGCGGCGAGTTCGGTCATGGTGCATCAAAGATACTCCTTGCGCTCGATGCATTGCCGATATATCGTCGATAGTGTCAAGAACAACGAGGAAGCCTTAGGAGGCTGTCATGCAGAACCAGGAACAACGAGAATTCGGACACTTCCGGCGCGGTCGCGGACCGGGCCCCAGGGAGTTCGGTCACGACCGGCAGCAATTCCGGCACGGCGGGCGACACGGGCACGGCCCCGAGTTCGGACCGGGCTTCGGTCCCGGATTCGGGCCGGGTTTCGGCCCCGGATTCGGTCGCGGACGCGGCCGCGGCGGGCGGGGCAGGCGTGGCGATGTGCGCGCCGCGGTGCTGCTGCTGCTGGTCGAGCGACCCATGCACGGGTACGAGCTGATCCAGCAGATCCGCGACCGCAGCGACGACGTCTGGCGCCCCAGCCCGGGATCCATCTACCCGGCATTGGCCCAGCTCGAGGATGAGGGGCTGGTGCTCATCGAGAAGATCGCCGGTCGCAAGACCGCGCAGCTCACCGACGAGGGCAAGGCCTACGTCGAGACCCATCGCGAGGACCTGGGCGACCCGTGGGCACAGGTCCGACAGGACGTCGGCGCCCAGGCGCTGGACCTGCGCGAGCTGGTCGGACAGGTGATGGGCGCGGTCGGTCAGGTGGCCCAGGTCGGCACCGCGCAGCAGGCGGCAAAGGCGGCCGACGTGCTCGCCGAGACCCGTCGGGCGCTGTATCGAATCCTCGCCGAAGACGATGTTGTTTCCGAGGGCGACGCAACCCCCGAGAAATGATGGCGCGGTGAAGGCCCTACCCGACGTGCGGATGTCAGACCCATGGGGTAAATGTTTGGGATATGGAACAACTGGATACGTTGTGGGGTTGGGGAACATCACGAATGCGCGCGGCGGTGGCGGTCACGGCACTGGCCTGCACGGCGGTGATCGGTGTGTCGTTCGCGCCGATCGCCACCGCTGAACCGGCGGGTTTTCGACCCGCCGTCATCCCGATGGAGGCGGGTCCGGCACAGTCCGATCACCTGGATGCCGCCCATTACATCAACACCCACCCGAACTCGGTTCCGGTGGGGCTCAACAACTTCGGCTGTACGCCCAGCGCGCAGCATCCGCGGCCGATCGTGCTGGTGCACGGCACCGATTCGAGCGCGTACTCCGACTGGGCTGGCATCGGCCCGCAACTGGTCGCGGCGGGCTACTGCGTTTTCGCGTTGAACTACGGCGGGGCGCCCGGCGCCGACACCTACGGCACCGAGGACATGCGGATCAGTTTCGCGCAGCTGTCGGCCTTCGTCGACGACGTGCTCGCCGCGACCAAGGCCACCAAGGTCGACCTGGTCGGGTTCTCGCAGGGCGCGACCGTGAGCCGGTTCTACGTCAACAAACTCGGCGGCGCCCCGAAGGTCGGCACCTGGGTGGGCCTGGCCTCGCCCAGCTACGGCGGGGTCATGTACGGACTGGTCCCGGTGGGTCAGGCCATTCCCGGCATGATGGACGTGTTCGCGAAAGTCACCTCCACCGCGGCGGTCCAGCAGGCGCAGGGCGAACCGCTGATGGTCGAACTCAACGCGGGCGGCGACACCGTGCCCGGTGTCCGTTACGTCACGGTCGGCAGTCGGGTCGACGAGATGATCCAGCCGTTCTCCAACATCGCGCTGCGCGGCGCGGGCGCGGAGAACCTGGTGCTGCAGGACCTGTGCGCCGAGGATATGACCGGCCACTTCCACCTGGTCTACGACCCGTTCGTGCAACAGCTGCTGCAGCGCATTCTCGACCCGGCCGGCGCGCCCACACCGGTGTGCAAGCCGGTACCGCTGGGCACCGGGATCCCGGAGGTGATCATCGCGGGCAACTCCTGACGGCCGTGCTGGCTGGAGGGCCCCCGCGAGGTCTCTAGACTGGGACGACAGCAATTCGTCCTCCCGGGAGCCGCCTTGACCATTCAGCCCGTTCGCCTGTTCGGCGACCCGATCCTGCGTTCTCGTGCCGACGCGGTCACCGACTTCGGTCCCGACGTCGCCACGTTGGTCGCCGATCTCATCGAGACCATGCACGATGACGGCGGCGTCGGCATGGCCGCGCCGCAGATCGGGGTCGGGCTGCGGGTGTTCGTCTACGACACCGGCGACGCGGCGGGTCACGTGGTGAACCCGGAATGGTCCGCGATCGGCGACGACGAACAGGTCGGACCCGAAGGGTGCCTGTCGATTCCCGGCGTGCGCTACGACGTGCGCCGGGCCGCGCGCGTGCGGGTCACCGGGTTCGATTCCACCGGTGCCCCTGTCGAATTCGAGGCCGACGGACTGCTGGCGCGGTGCGTGCAACACGAACACGACCACCTCGACGGCGTGCTGTTCATCAACCGCCTCGAACCCGCGGACCGCAAGGACGCGATGCGCACCATCCGCGAATCCGACTGGTTCCGCGCCGGTGTCACCGTGCGCGAATCCAGCGGTGTGGGCGGTGGCCGCTGATGCGCCTCGTTTTCGCGGGCACGCCGGAACCGGCCGTGCCGTCGCTGCGCCGACTGATCGAAAGCGCGGGCCACGAGGTCGTCGCGGTGGTCACCCGGCCCGACGCGGTCGCCGGTCGGGGACGCAAGATCATGCGCTCGCCGGTGGGGCAGCTCGCCGATGACCACGGCATTCCGGTGTTCACCCCGCGCAAGCCGTCCGAGCCCGACTTCATCGCCGCGCTGACCGAACTCGCCCCGGACTGCTGTCCGGTGGTCGCCTACGGTGCGCTGCTGCCGCAGCAGGTCCTCGACATTCCCGCGCACGGGTGGATCAACCTGCACTTCTCGCTGCTGCCCGCCTGGCGCGGCGCGGCGCCGGTGCAGGCGGCCATCGACGCGGGCGACGATATGACCGGCGCGTCGACCTTCCTGATCGAAGCGGGCCTGGACACCGGCCCGGTGTACGGGGTGATGACCGAGAAGATCGGTCTCACCGATACCGCGGGCGAACTGCTGTCCCGGCTGGCCGACGCGGGCGCGGTACTGCTCGAGAAAACCCTGGACGGGGTGGAAGACGGGTCGCTGCAAGCGATTCCGCAATCACATGACGGCGTGTCCTACGCACCCAAGGTGTCGGTCGAGGCGGGGCGGATCGGTTTCGACGAACCCGCACTGGCCATCCACCGGCACATCCGCGCCGTCACCCCGGCGCCCGGTGCGTGGACCGAGGTGAACGGGCTGCGCCTCAAACTCGGCCCGGTGGAAATGGTGGAGGAAACCTTGCCCGAACGCGAGATCGAGGTGCGCAAATCCGGCGTCTTCGTCGGAACATCGACCACAGCGGTCCGCCTGGGGCAGGTACAACCGCCCGGCAAGAAGATGATGAACGCGCTGGACTGGGCCCGCGGTGCGCGCCTGGCGGCAGGCACGGTGATCGGATGAGTGCGTCCGACCGCCGTCGTCGCCGCGAAGCCGACGCCGCGAAGGGTGTCGCACCCCGCGACGACCGCAAGCCCGCGGGTAAGGGCGAGCCGCGTGGGGGTAACCCCGAGCGCAAGATCACCAGCAAGAACGTCGACGGTGGCTGGGCCGCGCGCGCCGCGAAGGGCACCACCACGCCCCGCACCGACGAGGACCGCGGGACCGGGCGCGACGGTCGCCCCCGCTCCACCGACAATCGTCCCCGATCCGGCACACCCCGTCGCCCGGACGACCGCCCCGGTTTCGGCCGCGGCGCGCAGGGACGCGACGCGGGCAACCAACGCGCCGACGCCCCCCGTCGCACGGATGACCGCCCCGGTTTCAGCCGCGATCGCGAGCAGGGTCGTGACGCGGGCAACCAGCGCGCCGACACCCCGCGCCGCGTAGACGACCGCCCCGGTTTCGGTGGCGCCTCGAACGACCGTGCGCAGGGTCGCGACGCCGGTAGTCAGCGCGATGATCGTGGTTCGGCAGGACGCTCCGGCGCGGCGAGCTCGGGTCCCGCCCGTTCTGATCGTGGCGCCGCAGGTTCCGATCGTGGTGCGCGCGAAGGAGATTCGCGTGGCCGCAGTCGCGACGGCGGGGCTCGCGGTGCGGGTCCGGCGAGCAAGGCGCCGGTGCAGCGTCGCCCCGAACGCCCCGATCCCAGCGTGCCCAGCCCGCGGAAGCGGCGCGGCGAGCCCGTGGATCCGGCGCGTGAGGTCGCCCTCGACGTGCTGCGCGCGGTGCGTGAACGCGACGCCTACGCCAACCTCGCGCTGCCGAAGTTGTTGCGCGAGCGCAAGATCAGCGGGCGCGATGCCGCTTACGCGACCGAGCTCACCTACGGTGCCAGCCGTTCGCAGGGGCAGCTCGACGCGGTGATCGCCGCGTGCGCGGGCCGCCCGATCGAGGAGATCGACGGCCCCATCCTCGATATCCTGCGCCTCGGCGTCTACCAGCTGCTGCGCACCCGCACCAGCGCCCATGCCGCCGTCGACACCTCCGTCGACCTGGCCAGCGCCGAATTCGGCCAGGGCCGTGCGGGATTCGTCAACGCGGTGCTGCGCAGGGCGGGGGAGAAGACCTCCGAGGAGTGGATCGCCGAGTTGGCCCCCGCCGACCCGGTCGGCAAGCTCGCCTTCGAACACGCGCATCCGAAGTGGATCGCCCAGTCCTTCGCCGACGCGCTCGGCGCGCAGGCGGGCGAGCTGGACGAACTCCTAGCCGCCGATGACGAGCGCCCGGTCGTGCACCTGGTCGCGCGTCCCGGCGAGATCACCTCCGAGGAACTGGCCCTGGTCACCGGCGGTGAGGAAGGCCGCTGGTCGCCGTACGCGGTGTACCTCGACGGTGGCGATCCCGGCCTGCTCGAGCCGGTCCGCGACGGCATCGCCGCGGTCCAGGACGAAGGCAGTCAGCTGGTCGCCCTCGCACTGACCCGCGCACCCCTGGAAGGCCCCGACCAGGGCCGTTGGCTGGATCTGTGCGCCGGTCCCGGCGGCAAAGCGGCCCTGCTCGGTGCCCTGGCCGCGATCGACCTGTTCACCGTCGACGCGGTCGAACCGGCCGAACATCGCGCCGAACTGGTCCGCAAATCGACCCGCAACCTGCCGGTCACCGTGCACGTGGCCGACGGTCGCGACAGCGGACTGACCCCCGGCTACGACCGCGTCCTGGTCGACGCGCCCTGCACGGGCCTCGGCGCGCTGCGTCGTCGCCCCGAGGCGCGCTGGCGTCGCACCCCGGCCGACGTGGCCGAACTGGTCACCCTGCAGCGCGAACTGCTCGCCGCCGCATGGGATCTCGTGCGTCCCGGCGGTGTCGTGGTGTATTCGACCTGTTCACCGCACCTGGCCGAAACCACCTCGGTGGTCGCCGATTTCGTGCGCCGCACCGGCGCCGAAGAACTCGACAGCCGCGACTTCCTGCCCGGTGTCACCGATGTGGGCGACGGCCCGTCGGCGCAGCTGTGGCCGCACCGCCACGGCACCGACGCCATGTTCCTGGCGACGTTCCGCAAGAAGTAGCCCGCGACAAACGACGGCGCCGCTCCCGTATTCGGGGGCGGCGCCGTTCCATTCGTCCAAGCAAGCGGGTTCTTCGAAGGGGAGAATCGGGGGTATGGCATTGACGTGGAAGCAGGTAGTGGCCGTGGCGACGGCGCTGCCGGGTGTGGAGGAAGGCACCTGGTGGCGCAGTCCGGGCCTGAACGTCGGCGGCAAGAGTTTCGCCCGGTTACGTGACGAGGCCGAAGGTGGTCTGGTGCTGCTGTGTGAGCCCGCGGAGAAGGAGGCGCTGCTGGCCTCGGGCGATCCGAGTTTCTATACGACCCCGCACTACGACGGGCACCCGTACATTCTCATCGACCTCGATGTAGTCGACCCGAAACAGCTCACCGAACTCATCGATGCCGCGTGGTGGTTGCGCGCACCCGCGAAACTGCGGCGTGCCAGGCAGGGCGGTTAGGACGTCGTTGTCCCGTCCGCGATGGTCAGTCCCGTTCGGACAACTCGCGCAGGCGCGCAAGGGTTTTCGCGAGAATACGCGAGACGTGCATCTGGGAGATCCCCAGCTGGGTGGCGATCTGGGTCTGGGTCATCGACTCGAAGAACCGCATCGTGAGGATGCGCCGTTCGCGTTCGGGCAGGCCCGCCAGCAGCGGCCGCACCGCGATGTACTCCTCGACCCGGTCGAACTGCGATTCCTCTTCGCCGAGCGTGTCCAGCAGCGACGCGTCGCTGTCGCGCCCGATCGACGCGGCGTCGATCGAGGTCGGCTGATACGCGTTGCCCGCGATCACCGCCTGGGTCACCTCGTCGGGATCCACATCGAGCTCGGCCGCGATCTCCTTGGCGGTGGGGGAGCGCCCCAGCCGCTGCGACAACTGATCCACCGCCGCGCCGATGCGCAGGTGAGTCTCCTTGACCCGCCGCGGAACTCGCATGGCCCAGGTGTTGTCGCGGAAGTACCGCCGCACCTCGCCCATGATCGTGGGCACCGCGAACGACAGGAAGTTCGAGCCACGGCTGAGATCGAACCGGTCCACCGCGTGGACGAGGCCGACCCGGGCCACCTGCGACAGATCGTCGAACGGCTCACCGCGCCCGCTGAACTTGCGCGCGATGTGATCGGCCAAGGGAATGCACCGGTTGATCAGCGCGTCACGCGCGACCGCGTGCGCCACACTGCCAGGCTCGGTCTCCGCCAGCCGTTCGAACAGGGCGCTGACGTCGTCATAGCCGGAAACCGGTTCGGGAGTCTCCAACTCCTCCTCGGCGGTTTCCTGCTCGACAGCGTCGGTGGCCTTCTCCGGCTCGGCGACAGGGGAGTCCGTTTTGTCGTGTTCGACGAGATCGTCCTGGTCGGTCTGGTTGTCCTCGCCGTGCACTACGCCTTCCCCCGGACCCGACGGAATCGGACCGTCGTCGGAAAACCGGACACGGTCGGGTCGAAATCGCGCTGGTCGGCGATCACTTCGTCGCACAGCGTGCGCAGCACGTGCCAGCCGAAGCTGCGTTGATCGGGCATACCCTGCGAGGCGGCGACACCGTCCACGCGCACCTGTAATTCGAAGTCACCCACGAGGAATTCGCAGGTGAGCAACGTGTCAGGTGCGGCGATCGCGATGATCGTCGAGCACACCTCGTCCACGGCCAGCCGCACGTCGGCCACCTCGTCGAGGGTGAAATCGCTCAGTAGCACCAGTGTTTCGGCCAGTCCGCGCACGATCGGCAGCTGCGTCAGCGCAGCTGCCACACGAATCTCCACCGGGGCGCCGAACGGCCCTTGTTCCGCCGAAAAATTGGTCACCTGCGCAAGGCTACCCACATCCGGGCAGGGCAATCACCATTCGGTGGCTACACTGCCCTGCTGTGTCCACTCCGACGTTCTCCCGTCCGGCAAAGCCGATGATCGCCCCGTCCATCCTGTCCGCGGACTTCGCCTACCTGGCCGCTGAAGCTGCCGCGGTCGAAGGATGCGATTGGCTCCATGTCGACGTCATGGACGGCCACTTCGTGCCCAACCTCACACTGGGTCTACCGATCGTGCAGAGCTTGCTGAAGCACACCGACATCCCCTTCGACTGCCACCTGATGATCGACGACCCGGGCCGTTGGGCCCCCAGCTACGCCGAGGCCGGTGCCTACAACGTCACCATCCACGCCGAGGCCACCGACGATCCGATCGCGGTGGCGCGCGATATCCGCGCCGCGGGCGGCCGCGCCGGACTGTCGGTGAAGCCCAACACCCCGATCGAGCCGTACCTGGAAATCCTGCGCGAGTTCGACACCCTGCTGGTGATGAGCGTGGAGCCAGGCTTCGGCGGGCAGTCGTTCATTCCCGGCGTGCTGGAGAAGGCGCGGATCGTGCGTCGCCTGGTCGACTCGGGCGAACTGCGGCTGGTGGTGGAAATCGACGGCGGCATCAACGACGACACCATCGAGCAGGCCGCGGCGGCCGGTATCGATTGCTTCGTGGCGGGCTCGGCGGTCTACAACACCGCCGATCCCGGTGCCGCCGTGCAGACATTGCGCAATCTGGCCACCGCGGCCTGGCTGCCGTAGTTCGCGAATTCGGTTACAGGGTGCGGAGTTTGCGGGTGCCCAGCGCCCGCGCCGCCTCGATGACGGCCTGCACCGGCGGCCGATGGTCGCCGGCGTCGGGTGCCTGCACCCAGGTGCGGTAGCCGGTGCGCTCGTCCTCGGGTGAGGGCAGCACGATCTGGCTGCCCGCGCACGCCACGGTGGCGTAGAGCCGGAACAGTTCGGCCGAGGCGGCGGCGGTGACCGAATCGGGTCGGCACGGGCCGGTAAGAAATGTCCAGCGCCGGGCGCGGGGATGGTCGACGACCGGGCCCGCGATCGCGGCCTCGCGCAACCGGTCCTGCACCCGTTCACCCAGATCGCTGGGCATGGTCACCGCGCCGTACGTGGTGCCGATCTGCAGCAGAATGCGGCGGGAATCGACATCGATCTTGGCCGGTAGATGTAATTCGCGCCGATAGCGCACGCACCGCATTTCCAGCGTCGTATTGATCAATGTGCTCACGCGGCACCCCCGCATCTGGCGAACTCGGTGTTACCCACAGTGTTGTCTTCCCTGTTGTGGTGACTATCCCTGGGGCTTACTCCCGGTGGCCGCACTGCCCCGGGCGATGGTCGTGACAACCTGCTGTTCCAGGCCCTGACATCTGGTTGAACGGCAGGAATCGTCGACGTAACAATATTGCGTCAATGGTGTGGCAGGCGCAAGCATTCCACTCACCGTGTTTCCAGTTCGTAATGCCGGGTAATACAAGGTTAAGACTGCCCGATGAATACCGGGGACCGGTTCGTGAAAATGGGGATAATCCACAACCGCCGAATTGATTAACGGCGGGGCTGCGTCATGTCGACACACCTTTGTGCCCGCATCGATGCGCGACCGTTCGCTTCCGGTGACCCACTGCTGCCCGCGGTCTGGTTCGGCCCCCGCCCTGTGCTCACCGACCGCGCTACTAGGCTGTGCGACGAGCTGGGCGACCGCGTGGGAATAGCGGCCGCGCACCTGCTGTTGGGCCCGGTGTACGACAAGCGGGCACGGAAATGACGCGACAAGGGAGTCAGGCATGTTCACAGGGATCGTCGAGGAGCTCGGCGAGATCGTGGCCACCGAAGCGCTGGCCGACGCCGCCCGGTTGACCATCCGCGGCAAGCTGGTGACTTCCGATGCCGGACACGGTGATTCGATCGCGGTCAACGGCGTGTGCCTGACCGTGGTGGATGTCGTCGACGGCGACAGCTTCACCGTCGACGTCATGGACGAGACGTTGAAGCGCTCCAGCATCGGCGCGCTGGTGGCCGGTTCGCCGGTCAACCTCGAACGCGCGGCCGCGCTGAACAGTCGCCTGGGTGGACACCTGGTGCAGGGTCACGTCGACGGCACCGGCACCGTGTTGCGCCGCACGCCGTCGGAGAACTGGGAGATCGTGCGCATCTCCCTGCCCGACGCCATCGCCCGCTACGTCGTGGAGAAGGGCTCGATCACCGTCGACGGCGTGTCGCTGACCGTCTCGGCGCTGGGCATCGACGACGAACCCGCCCTCGACGGTTCACGCGACTGGTTCGAAGTCTCCCTGATCCCCACCACCTTGGCCCTGACCGTGTTGGGCACCGCCCCCGTCGGCGCCACGGTCAACCTCGAGGTAGACGTCATCGCGAAGTACGTAGAACGCCTCGCCCAACGAGGCTGACACCGCCCGACGCTAATGTAGGAAGTCATTGCCATCCCCCTGGCAGTTTCTCGGCCGCCTTGATCTGGACTGACCAGAGGGTGTGACGAAGGAGCACCCGCCGGGAGGGAAGATCGAGGCTTCCAGGCCGAGAAACCCGCGGCACCAGCCGCCAAGAATACGGAGCAAGCAGACGTGACCAGGTTGGACAGCATCGAGCGCGCGGTCGCCGATATCGCGGCCGGCAAGGCTGTTGTCGTCATCGATGACGAGGACCGCGAAAACGAGGGCGACCTCATCTTCGCCGCCGAGAAGGCCACGCCGGAGCTGGTCGCGTTCATGATCCGGTACACCTCCGGCTACATCTGCGTGCCGTTGACCGCCGACGACTGCGATCGCCTTGGCCTGCCGCCCGCGTACGCGATGAACCAGGACAAGCACGGCACCGCCTACACGGTGTCGGTGGACGCGCGCGAGGGCATCACCACCGGCATCTCCGGCGCCGACCGGGCCGTGACCATGCGCCTGCTGGCCAGCGCGCAGGCCAAGGCCGACGAGTTCACCCGCCCCGGCCACGTGGTGCCGTTGCGCGCCAAGGACGGCGGCGTGCTGCGTCGCCCCGGCCACACCGAGGCTGCGGTGGACCTGGCGCGGATGGCGGGGTTGCGTCCGGCGGGCGTGATCTGCGAGATCGTGAGCCAGAAGGACGACGGGCACATGGCCCGCACCGACGAGCTGCGCGTGTTCGCCGACGAGCACGACCTGGCGATGATCTCGATCGCGGACATGATCGCCTGGCGGCGCAAGCACGAGAAGCATGTCGTGCGGGTGGCCGAGGCGCGCATCCCGACCGCGCACGGCGACTTCAAGGCCGTGGGCTACCAGAGCATCTTCGACGAGGCCGAGCATGTCGCGCTGGTGCGCGGTGACATCGGCGACGGCGAGGACGTGTTGGTGCGCGTGCACTCGGAGTGCCTGACCGGCGACGTGTTCGGTTCACTGCGCTGCGACTGCGGCCCCCAGCTCGACGCCGCCCTGGACATGGTCGACCAGGAGGGTCGCGGGGTGGTGCTCTACATGCGCGGACACGAAGGTCGCGGCATCGGCCTGATGCACAAGCTGCAGGCCTACCAGCTGCAGGACAGCGGCCGCGACACCGTCGACGCCAATCTCGACCTCGGCCTGCCCGCCGATGCCCGCGATTACGGCACCGGGGCGCAGATCCTGGTCGACCTCGGGATCCGTTCGATGCGACTGCTGACCAACAACCCGGCCAAGCGGGTGGGTCTGGACGGGTACGGTCTCGCGATCACCGAGCGGGTGCCGATGCCGTTGCGCGCCAACGCCGAGAACCTGCACTACCTGCGCACCAAGCGGGATCGGATGGGGCACGTGTTGGTGGGCCTGGACGATCTGGACCTGGGCGAAACCGCGCAGTGATCACTACTTTCGAAAGGCGGCAACGATGAGCGGCACCGGTGTTCCCACCTTCGCCCTGGCGCAGGCCAAAGACGTCAAACTCGGCATCGTCGCCTCGCGCTGGCACACCGAGATCTGCGACACGCTGGTGGCCAATGCCGAGCGGGTGGCCAAGGAAGCCGGCGTCGAGCACGTGACCGTCGTGCGCTGTGCCGGTGCGATGGAGTTGCCGGTGGTGGCTCAGGAGCTGGCCCGAACGCATGATGCCGTTGTCGCGCTGGGTGTGGTAATCCGTGGTGGCACACCGCATTTCGAGTATGTGTGTGATGCGGTGACGGCCGGGCTGACCCGGGTGTCGCTGGATGCGGCCACGCCGGTCACCAACGGTGTGCTCACCACCAACGACGAAGAGCAGGCGCGCGATCGGGCCGGACTGCCCGGTTCGGCGGAGGACAAGGGCGAGCAGGCCTGTGCCGCCGCGCTGGACGCCGCGCTCACCTTGCGCGCGCTGCGATCGGTGTGACCGTGCCGGTGGTGCGCACGTGGCGTCGCGGGGCACCCGAGCCCGATCCGGGCTGGGAATTCGAGGTACGTGCGCGTCGCTCGACCCGCACCGCCATCGTGGTCGCGGTGGTCATTGCCCTCGCGTTCACCGCGGGCGGATTGGTGTTGCGGACCGGGTCGACCGGGGTGAACTTCCGGGTCGCCGACCAGGTCGCGATGATCCTGATCGGCGTGGTCGGTGCCTGCGCGGTGCTGATGTTGACCCGTCCGCGGGTGCGCGCGGGTAGTCGTGGTGTGGCGGTGCGCAACATCCTGGGCGAGCACGTGTACCCGTGGGACTACATCCGCGGCGCGTCCTTCCCCGACGGCAAGTCCTGGGCCCGCCTGGAACTGGCCGACGACGACTACGTCCCGATGCTGGCGATCCGCGCCAACGACAAGGCGCACGCCGCCGACGCGATCGAACGCGTTCGCGGACTGGGTGCCCACTACGCCCCGCAGAGCTGAGTTCGGGCGTCGGGCGGACTGAGCTGGTTCGTCAGGCGGACTGAATCCGGCCGCCTGCCGAACTCGACCGGGCGCCCGACGGAGTGAGCCCGGCGCGGCAACGTTCAGCGGGTATCGCCGAGGACCGCTCCTTCGCGGCGCGGATCGGCACCGCCGACCCAGCCGTCCTTACCCTCGCGTTGTAATGCGCTGAGCCCACTGGACTGTGGTGCCACCGATACCTGGTGTCCCATCGCGCGTAATTTCTGCACGAGCGGATCGTGGTCGCCGTTGTCGGTGGCATCGATGTCGGGATGCTCGCCGCCCACTCCGGTGACCGGTGTATTTCCGGCGCCGAACGACACTCCCGATACCGCCTGCTGTGGGTCGAGGCCCCAATCCAGCACATTGACAAGGGTTTTCACCACGAACTGGATGATCACCGAACCGCCCGGCGAACCGGTGACCAGCTTCAGGTCCCCGCGGTCGCCCTTGTCGTCACGGTCGAACACCAGTGTCGGGGCCATCGAACTGCGCGGCCGTTTGTTGGGCTGCAGGCGGTTGGCGACCGGGGTGCCGTCGGGATCGAGCGGGTCGGCGGCGAAGTCGGTGAGCTGGTTGTTGAGCACGAAACCGTCGACCAGGTGGAACGAACCGAACGCCGATTCGACGGTCGTGGTCATCGCCGCGGCATTGCCGTACTTGTCGACCACGGAGATGTGGCTGGTGCCGTGCTCGGGCGGCTGCGGACCGTTGCCCAGCGGAACCGGGCCGAGGTTGCCCGGCTGGGCGGTGCCCATGCTGCGCTGCGGGTCGATCAGCGTGGAACGTTCCTTCAGGTACTGGGGGTGGACCAGCGAGAGCGCCGAATTGCCCGGCAGCGGAACGAAATCCGGGTCCGCGACGTACTTGTTGCGATCGGCATAGGCCAACCGCTCCGCCTCGGAGATCAGGTGCACCGCCTGCGCGTCGGGGCGCCCACCGTTGGGGTCCAGTTCCTGGGGGCGTAGCGCGGGGAGGTCGAAGTTGGCCAGAATACCCAGTGTCGCGGCCACGGTACTGCCACCCGATGACGGCGCCGGCATCCCGCACAGCTCGAACTTGCGATACCCGGTGCACAGCGCGCTGCGCTTCTTGGCCTGGTAATTCGCGAGGTCGGTGGTGGTCAGCTGGCTCGGAGTACGCCCACCCGCGGTACTGCCTGCCGCTTCGACGATGTCCTGGGCGATGGCGCCGCTGTAGAAGGCGTTGGCGCCGTCGGTCGCGATCGCCGACAGTGTTTTCGCCAGACCGGGATTGGTGAGCACCGTGCCCGACTTCTTGGGCGAGCCATCGGCCTCCAGGAAATAGGCACGCGCGGCCTCATCGGCGGCCAAACTCTTCGCCGATTCCGCGATCTGCCCGGCCAGGCGCGGGCTGATCTGGAAACCGGTGTCGGACAAGCTGATCGCGGGATCGAACAGTTCCTTCCACGCGCTGCGCCCATGCTCCTGATGCGCCAGCTCCAGCATCCGCAGCACACCCGGCACGCCGATCGAGCGTCCGCTGGCCCGGGTGTTGGGCGCGGGCTCGGTGCGGTCGGTGTCGCTGACCCAGCGCAGGTAGTTCTCGGTCGCCGCGGCAGGCGCGGTCTCGCGGCCGTCGTAGGTGTCGACGGTGCGCGACGCCGCGTCGTAGTGCACCAGGAACGCACCGCCGCCGATTCCCGACGCCTGCGGTTCGACCAGGCCGAGCACCGCCTGCGCGGTGACCAGCGCGTCCGTGGCAGTTCCGCCCGCGCGCAGCACCCGGCACGCGGCCTCGGTGGCGATCGGATTGGCCGTGGACACCGCGTAGGTGCTGGTGCGCACCGCGGTCATATCCGAGCGGTAGCCCGAGGCGATCTCGGGATTGGTACTGAGATTCTGCGAAGTCGGCGCACTCCCACCGGTCGCGGGCGCCGCGGACACCGGGGTGCCGTTTGGCGTGCTCGTGCATTCCGATGCGGTCTTCTCATCGGAAGAACAGCCGGTCAGTACCCCCACCGCGAGCACTGCGGCCGTCGTGGCCCCGATCCACGTCCGTCGCCTTGGCGTCATCTCAGCAGCGTAACGCGCGGGTATGACACAGTCCGATCCTTTTCGCGAAGCGAACATTATGTGCAGCGATCGACGCCTCGATGGCGGGCACGCGAATCTTGGGTCCCACGACCGATTTCCGCCAGGCGCACCCCACCCAGCTGGTTACCCTGGCTGACATGGATATCGACGCGGTGCTTTTCGACTACTCCGGCACGGTCTTCCGACTGGAGGACGACACGGCCTGGGCCGACGAACTCGTCGGCGACGACGGTGCCGAGTTCGACGTGGCGGCCAAAGCCGAGGTGATGCGCCGGATGACGGCGCCGGTGGAACAGTTCATGACCTTCGACGCGGCAGGCCAACACGCGTGGGACAACCGCGATCTCGACCCCGCCCTGCACCGCCACGCCTACCTCGAGGTGCTGCGCGGCTCGGGCCTGCCCGACACCCAGGCCGCGCGCCTCTACGAACGCCTCATCGACCCACTCAACTGGACCCCGTACCCCGACACCGGCGCGGTCCTGGAATCCCTTGCCGCCCAAGGCATTCCCATCGGCATCGTCAGCAATATCGCCTTCGACATCCGCCCCGCCTTCGACAAGCACGGCTGGACCGACCTGATCGGCGCCATGACCCTGTCCTACGAAGTAGGCGCCATCAAACCCAACCCCGACATCTTCCGCGACGCCACCGACCGCCTCGGCGTAGACCCCGAACGAGTCCTCATGATCGGCGACAGCCTCGAAGCCGACGGCGGCGCAACAACTCTGGGCGCCCGCTTCGCCCTGGTCCACGCCCTCCCGACCACCGAACGCCCCCGAGCCCTCATCGACGCCCTCGCCGAATACGGCATCGATACGTCCCGCTGACCTGATGTCCAGCCCCTCGGACCGTCGATCGACGCGCTCGATCAGCGCGCACGCGTGAACCACTCCTGCGCAGACTTCCTCGCCAAAAGAACGGCGATGGCGGCTCCTGCCACCATGCCGAGCGGTCCGGGCGGGGCGGGCATCGCGATCGATCCGGCCCCGCACAGCGCCTCCAGACACGCGACGCCGATGGTGCAGCCGCGAACTCCATTCGCCCCGCTGGTGAACCCGAACGCGAGAATCGCCAGGAACAGGAATGGTAGGAACCCCGCAATCGCGGCTCCGGCAGTTTCTGGCCGGTCGGTGACGATAAGCGCGGTGACCAGCACGATGCCGAGACCGCCGCCGATCCAGCAGATCACCTGTGCGGCACGGACATTGCCGGGCATCCGTGCACGGTGCAGTCCCGCGACATCGTCGTGTCCGCTAGAGACTGCGGCGTACCTTGGGTTGTGGGCAGCTCCGCCGAGATACTGCGCCGCGGCCTCGGGATATCCGGGATCGCCGGGGTACGTGAGATAGCTGCCATCGTGCGTCCGCCGAGTGGCGGAGTACGGTGCGGCGGGCCGACCGAACGGCGGCACCGAGGGTTCGATCGACGCGGAAATCGGTACGGCGGGGTGGTGTTCGGGGCCGGTCACGGCTGTCCTCTCCGAATGAATCATCGGGGGTGACAACACGGACGATTCCGTACCCCCGACGATATTCAAGATCACCGTGGGGGCTCATCGACGTGCGGGGTCAGCGAGTGCGGGTGAACCAGACCTTCGCAGATGGGCGAAGCAGCATCCCGGCGACCGCACCATTGGCCACGACCCCGACCACGCCAGGCGGCAGACCGGTGAGAATGCCGGTCGACGACACCACGCACGCCAGCACCGCGACAGCGATCGTCACCTGGCGCACCGTATCGGTGCCGCGCCCGAACAGCAGCACCAGCGGGATCAGGGCGAATGACGGTAGATAGCCGGCGATCAGTGCGCCCAATGAGCCGCCGAGCGCGACGGTGATCACGATCAGCACGACCCCGACGGCGGCAGCGACGGCGGCGATCAATCGCGCGCCGCGTACGGCCGCGGGCATGACGCCCTGCGGGGTGGCCTCGTCGTCGTACAGGTCATCACCTGTTCGCGGCAGGGCTGCAGCGTCGGTCATCGCACGTCCTTTCGGGCACAGAATCCGAGCACTCACGCTACACAGGCGAGCTCGCCGGTCTCGGTTCGGTCAGCGGTCGCCCGCACCGCAGGTGACCGACGTCCCGTCATCGTGGCCGACCCGCTCAGCGGTGCGAACCTGTCGGCCCCCCTCGCTAGTCTGGACAGGTGGCAGATCCCGCGACGTACCGGCCGGCGCCGGGCACGATTCCCGTCGAACCCGGTGTGTACAAGTTCCGGGACGTGCACGGGCGGGTCATCTATGTCGGGAAGGCCAAGAGTCTGCGGAGTCGGTTGAACTCCTACTTCGCGGATCTGACCTCGTTGCATCAGCGCACCGCGCAGATGGTGACCACTGCCGCCTCGGTGGAGTGGACGGTGGTGTCCACCGAGGTGGAGGCGCTGCAGCTCGAGTACAACTGGATCAAGGAATTCGATCCGCGGTTCAATGTGCGGTACCGCGACGACAAGACCTATCCGGTGCTCGCGGTGACTCTCAACGAGGAGTATCCGCGGCTGTTCGTCTATCGGGGCGCTCGCAAGAAGGGTGTGCGGTACTTCGGTCCCTATGCCCATGCGTGGGCGATCCGCGAGACCTTGGATCTGCTGCTGCGGGTGTTCCCGGCGCGCACCTGCTCCAACGGAGTGTTCAAGCGGCACAACCAGATCGGGCGCCCGTGCCTGCTCGGCTACATCGACAAGTGTTCCGCGCCGTGCGTGGGGCGGGTCAGTGCCGACGAGCACCGCCGGATCGTCGACGAGTTCTGTGACTTCCTGTCGGGCAAGACCGACAAGATGGTGCGCGCGCTGGAACGTCGCATGCACGCCGCCGCTGAAGAGCTCGACTTCGAGAACGCCGCCCGCCTGCGCGACGACGCCGGGGCGCTGCGCCGCGCACTCGAGAAACAGGCCGTGGTCCTCGGCTCGGGCACCGACGCCGATGTGATCGCCTTCGCCACCGACGAGCTCGAGGCCGCGGTCCAGATCTTCCATGTGCGCGACGGGCGCGTGCGCGGCCAGCGCGGCTGGGTCGTGGACAAATCCGGCGACGCCCTCGACGTCGCCGAATCGGGCACCGAACTGGCGGCATTGGTCGAACAGTTCCTCACCCAGTTCTACGGCGAACAGTCCGCCATGGCCGACCAGAACGGCGACGCCGCCATCGTGGTCCCGCGCGAAGTGCTGGTCCCGGAACTGCCCGCCGACGCCGAGGAGATCGGCCAGTGGCTCAGCGACATGCGCGGCTCCGCGGTCTCGCTGCGCATCCCGCAGCGCGGCGACAAGAAGGCCTTGGCCGAGACGGTCCAGCGCAACGCCGCCGAGGCACTGGCCCAACACAAACTGCGTCGCGCCGGTGACCTCACCTCGAGATCGCAAGCGCTGCAAGATATTCAGGAAGCACTCGAACTCGACAGCGCCCCGTTGCGCATCGAATGCGTCGACATCAGCCACGTCCAGGGCACCGACGTGGTCGCCTCGCTGGTGGTGTTCGAAGACGGGCTGGCCCGCAAGTCCGACTACCGCCACTACGCCATCAAGGAAGCCGCCGGCGACGGCCGCTCCGACGACGTGGGCAGCATCGCCGAAGTCACCCGCCGCCGCTTCGCGCGCCTGGCTCGTGACCGCGAACAGCCGGTCGAGATCGAACCCGACGAGGGCGACGAACCCACCTCGCGCCCCGGCATCGACCCCACCACCGGCCGCCCGCGCCGCTTCGCCTACCCGCCCAACCTCTACGTCGTCGACGGCGGCGCACCCCAGGTGGCCGCGGCCGCGGGCGTGCTCGACGAACTGGGCATCACCGATGTCGCGGTCATCGGCCTGGCCAAACGCCTGGAAGAGGTCTGGGTCCCCGGCGAGCCCGACCCGGTGATCATGCCGCGCAACAGCGAGGCCCTGTTCCTGCTGCAACGCGTGCGCGACGAGGCCCACCGCTTCGCCATCACCTTCCACCGAAGCAAACGCTCACGCCGGATGACCGCGTCGGCACTGGACTCGGTGCCGGGCCTGGGCGAAACCCGACGCACCGCGCTGGTCACCCACTTCGGATCGGTGGCCAAGATCAAGAACGCGACCGTCGAGGAAATCACCACGGTGCCCGGAATCGGCGTCTCGACCGCGAAAGCAGTACTCGCAGCACTGAACGGCTCGCAGCCGGTGCCGAACAGCCCAGAGCCGGAGCTGAACAGTGCAGAGCTGACGCCGAACAGCGCAGAGCCGGGGCTGAACAGCGCAGAGCCTGCGCCGAACAGTCCGGAGCCGGAGCCGAACACCTCATAACCGCGAGCTGCGCGGATCGCAGGACGCAACATTGCGTGTGCCGTACGTTGTGTGTCTGCGCCCGATACCCGAACCGGTGCGGGATGATCGAAAGGCACCCAGAAACGGATCCGGTAGGAAATGACACGCGTCGAATCGAATAACAAGGCGGGGGCGGCACCCGGCAAGTCCGGGACGGCAACCGACACACAGCAACCCGTAGAAGTGGTCATCGTCACCGGCTTGTCCGGCGCGGGCCGCGGCACTGCCGCGCGCGTGCTCGAGGATCTGGGCTGGTACGTCACCGACAACCTGCCCCCCGAACTGATCGGGCGCATGATCGAACTCGGCGCCGCGGCCGACCCGCCGATCCGGCGACTCGCCCTGGTCATGGACGTGCGCAGCCGGTTCTTCACCGGCGAGCTGTCCGGTGTCACCGAGCAGCTGCGCGCCGCGGGCATTCGCACCAGAGTGCTGTTCCTTGAAGCCTCCGACGACGTGCTGATCCGGCGATTCGGTTTCGCGCGGCGCCGTCATCCGCTGCAGAGCGACAGCCCCGACGGCACCCTGTCGGCCGGTCTGACCGCCGAACGAGCCAGGCTCGCCCCGGTCAAAGGCGCCGCCGACCTGGTCATCGACACCACCGCGCTGTCGATCCACCAGTTGCACCGCAAACTGGAAGAGGCCTACGGTGCGGGCGCGCCCGCCGCACTGCAGCTGACCGTGCAGTCGTTCGGCTTCAAGTACGGTGTTCCCCTCGACGCCGACATGGTGTTGGACGTGCGATTCCTGCCCAACCCGCATTGGATTCCGGAACTGCGGGAACACACCGGGCAGGAGTCGGTGGTCAGCGACTACGTGCTGTCCAGGCCGGGCGCCCAGGACTACCTGCGCACCGGCACACACCTGGTCGACCTGACCACGACCGGATACCGGCAAGAGGGGAAGCGATACATGACCGTGGCAGTGGGGTGCACCGGCGGCAAGCATCGCAGCGTCGCCATCGCCGAGGCACTTGGCACGCGCATCGGCGCCGACACCGAGCACACCGCGGTGGACGTCGTGCGCGTTGTGCACCGGGATCTGGGGCGCGAATGAACGGCAGCGACACCGAACCGGCCGTAGTAGCGCTGGGCGGCGGACACGGGCTGTACGCGACACTGACGGCGCTGCGCAGGCTGACCACGCGGATCACCGCCGTGGTCACCGTCGCCGACGACGGCGGGTCGTCGGGCCGACTACGCGCCGAACTGGGCATGCTGCCGCCCGGCGATCTACGGATGGCGCTGGCGGCGCTGTCCGACGACGCCGACGGCATCTGGACCACCACTGTGCAACACCGCTTCGGCGGCACCGGCGCGCTGGCCGGGCACTCGGTGGGCAATCTGATCCTGGCCGGGCTCACCGATGTGCTGGGTGACCCGGTGGCGGCGCTGGACGAAGTGGGCCGCCTGCTGCGGATCACCGGTCGGGTGCTGCCGATGTCACCGATTCCGTTGGACATCGAAGCGGAAGTGTCAGGGCTGGAATCGGATCCGCGGATCGGCCGGTGTGTGCGCGGTCAGGTTGCGGTGGCGACCACGCCGGGTAATGTCCGGCGGGTGCGGCTGATTCCGTCCGATCCGCCCGCCAGCCCCGACGCGACCGCGGCCATCGAACGCGCGGATGTTGTTGTGCTGGGCCCGGGTTCGTGGTTCACCAGTGTCATTCCGCATGTGCTGGTGCCGCAATTGCACGAGGCGCTGGTGCGCACGCACGCCCGGAAAGTGCTGGTGTTGAATCTCGCCGCGGAGCCGGGGGAGACGGCCGGCTTTTCCGCGGAGCGTCATCTGCATGTATTGTCCCAGCACGCACCGGATTTCGCGGTCGACGACGTACTGGTCGATTCGGCGTCGGTGCCGCAGGGGCGGCAACGGGAACATGTGGCAAGAGCCGCCGAACAGTTGCGTGCACGGGTAACGTTCTGCGATGTCGCCGAAACGGGAACGGATCGGCACCATCGGGGAAAGCTTGCCGCCGCGCTGGATCAACTGATCCGGTCGCCGCGGTCGCAACTGGCTGGGCTTCGAGTCGATGGACGGCACAGTGCCTCAGATGCGCACAGTGTTGCAGAACAGCGTTCGGGGTCGGTGGGAAAGGAGCGCGTCTCGTGGCGATGACAGCCGAGGTCAAGGACGAGCTGAGCAGGCTCGTGGTGTCGCAGGTCAGTTCGCGGAAAGCGGAGCTGTCGGCCCTGCTGCGGTTTGCGGGCGGTCTGCACATCGTGGGGGGCAGGGTGATCGTGGAAGCCGAGGTGGACATGGGGTCCATCGCCCGCCGCCTGCGCAGAGAGATTTTCGAGCTGTACGGATACGGCTCCGACGTGCACGTACTCGGGGCGGGTGGGTTGCGCAAGACCTCCCGTTACGTGGTGCGGGTGTCCAAGGAGGGCGAGGCGCTGGCCCGGCAGACCGGGTTGCTCGATGTGCGCGGACGCCCCGTGCGCGGCCTGCCCGCGCAGGTGGTCGGCGGCAGCATCGGTGACGCCGAAGCGGCCTGGCGCGGTGCGTTTCTCGCGCACGGCTCGCTCACCGAGCCGGGTCGTTCCTCCGCGCTCGAGGTGAGCTGCCCGGGTCCTGAGGCGGCGCTGGCACTGGTCGGCGCGGCGCGCAGACTCGGCATCACCGCCAAGGCACGCGAGGTGCGCGGCACCGACCGTGTGGTCGTGCGCGACGGTGAGGCCATCGGCGCCCTGCTGACCCGCATGGGCGCGCAGGACACCCGGCTCACCTGGGAAGAACGGCGGATGCGCCGCGAGGTGCGTGCCACCGCCAACCGCCTGGCCAACTTCGACGACGCGAATCTGCGTCGTTCCGCGCGCGCGGCCGTGGCGGCGGCGGCCAGGGTGGAACGGGCGTTGGAGATCCTCGCCGACGACGTGCCCGAACATCTGGCCGCGGCGGGCCGGTTACGGGTGCAGCACCGGCAGGCCTCGCTCGAGGAGCTGGGTCAGCTGGCCGAGCCGCCGATGACCAAAGACGCTGTGGCAGGCCGGATTCGACGCTTGTTGTCGATGGCCGACCGACGCGCCAAGGACCTCGGCATTCCCGACACCGAGTCCGCGGTCACCGCGGAACTGCTCGACGACGCGTAAGCGGGTGCCGCACCGAAAGGTGCGGCCGATCAGACGATTCGAGTGACGAATCGTCACTATTGGGGCAGAGCGGTCATACGTGACCGCTCTGCCCTCTATTCTGGGTTTTCCCGGAAGCGTGGGGCCCGGGTCGTCATAAATCGCAGGTGGCTGTCGGTGGGGTACCGGCGGCCACTACTGTGGTTGAGGTCGGAATTGAATCCGCTTGAAAGCTGAGGAGCGATAACGTGACTGTCCGGGTAGGTATCAACGGCTTCGGTCGTATCGGACGTAATTTCTTCCGTGCGGTGGAGGCCTTGAAGGCTGTCGGCGAGACCGATATCGAGATCGTCGCGGTCAACGACCTCACCGACATCAACACTCTCGCCACCCTGCTGAAGTACGACTCGATCCTGGGTCGTCTGCCGCAGAACGTCTCGGTCGAGGGCGACACCATCGTGGTCGGCGAGCAGCGCATCAAGGCGCTCGCGATCAAGGAAGGCCCTTCGGCACTGCCGTGGGCCGAGCTGGGTGTCGACGTCGTCGTCGAGTCCACCGGCATCTTCACCGCCGCCGAGAAGGCCAAGGGCCACCTGTCCGCGGGTGCCAAGAAGGTCATCATCTCCGCGCCTGCCACCGGCGACGACATCACCATCGTGATGGGCGTCAACGATGACAAGTACGACGGCAGCCAGAACATCATCTCCAACGCGTCGTGCACCACGAACTGCCTGGGCCCCGTGGCCAAGGTGCTCAACGACTCGTTCGGCATCGTGAACGGTCTGATGACCACCGTGCACGCGTACACCCAGGACCAGAACCTGCAGGACGCGCCGCACAAGGACCTGCGTCGCGCCCGCGCCGCGGCCCTGAACATCGTGCCCACCGGCACCGGTGCGGCCAAGGCCATCGGCCTGGTGCTGCCCGAACTGCAGGGCAAGCTCGACGGCTACGCGCTGCGCGTTCCGGTCCCGACCGGCTCGGTCGTCGACCTCACCGCGACCCTGGCCAAGACGGCCACCGTCGAGGAGATCAACGCCGCGATGAAGGCCGCCGCCGAAGGTCCGATGAAGGGCATCCTCAAGTACAACGAGGACCCGATCGTGTCGAGTGACATCGTCACCGACCCGCACTCGTCGATCTACGACGCGCCGCTGACCAAGGTCATCGACAACCAGGTCAAGGTCGTGTCCTGGTACGACAACGAGTGGGGCTACTCCAACCGTTTGGCCAACCTGGTCGATCTCGTCGGCAAGTCGCTCTGACCGTCATGACAGTTCAGACACTGCAGGACCTGCTGGCCGAGGGTGTCGAAGGTCGGGGCGTGCTCGTGCGCTCCGACCTGAACGTCCCCCTCGACGACAACGGTCAGATCACCGACCCGGGCCGCATCATCGCCTCGGTCCCGACCATCAAGGCACTGGTCGACGCCGGCGCCAAGGTGGTCGTGATGGCACACCTGGGCCGCCCCAAGGGCGAGCCCGACGCCAAGTTCTCGCTCGCCCCCGTGGCGGCGAAGCTGGCCGAGCTGCTGGGCCGCAACGTCCAGCTGGCCGGTGACGTGGTGGGCTACGACGCGCTGTCGCGCTCGGAAGGCCTCACCGACGGCGACGTGCTGCTGCTCGAGAACGTGCGCTTCGACCCGCGCGAGACCAGCAAGGACGAAGCGGAGCGGGCGAAGTTGGCCGCGGCGTTCGTCGAGCTGGTCGGCGACGACGGCGCGTTCGTGTCCGACGGTTTCGGTGTGGTGCACCGCAAGCAGGCGTCGGTCTACGACGTGGCGAAGGTGCTGCCGCATTACGCGGGCACGCTGGTCGCCGCCGAGGTCGAGGTGCTGCAGAAGCTCACCCAGGATCCGGCCCGCCCGTACGCGGTCGTGTTGGGCGGTTCGAAGGTCTCGGACAAGCTCGCCGTCATCGAGGCGCTGGCCCCCAAGGTCGACACCCTGGTGATCGGCGGCGGCATGTGCTTCACCTTCCTTGCCGCGCAAGGGCTTCCGGTCGGTGGCTCGCTGCTGCAGGCCGAGATGATCGACACCTGCAAGGACCTGCTCGAGCGCTTCGGCGACGTGCTGCACCTGCCGGTCGACATCGTGGTGGCCGACAAGTTCGCGCCCGACGCGGACTCCAAGACCGTCGCGTCCACCGAGATCCCCGACGGCTGGCTGGGCCTGGACATCGGCCCCGAGTCGGTGGCCCGGTTCTCCGCGCTGCTCACCGAAGCCAAGACGGTGTTCTGGAACGGCCCGATGGGCGTGTTCGAGTTCGAGAAGTTCGCCGCGGGCACCCGTGGCGTCGCCGAAGCCATCGTGACCGCCACCGCCAAGGGTGCGTTCACGGTCGTCGGCGGCGGTGACTCCGCGGCCGCGGTGCGCACGCTGGGCCTGCCCGATGACGGGTTCTCGCACATCTCCACCGGTGGTGGCGCGTCCCTGGAATACCTGGAAGGCAAAGAGCTGCCCGGTATTTCGGTATTGGAGGGTTGAGCGATGGCAGCGCGTAAACCGCTCATCGCGGGCAACTGGAAGATGAACCTCAACCACCTCGAGGCCATCTCGCTGGTGCAGAAGGTGGCGTT
Organism: Nocardia sp. NPDC058666; assembly: GCF_042714895.1. Classification (NCBI taxonomy): domain Bacteria; kingdom Bacillati; phylum Actinomycetota; class Actinomycetes; order Mycobacteriales; family Nocardiaceae; genus Nocardia; species Nocardia sp. NPDC058666. The sequence goes on along the minus strand of NZ_JBHXRY010000004.1, from coordinate 236,216 downwards.
CGCGCTGCCGGAGAAGTACTTCGCGAAGGTCGACGTGGCGGTCATCCCGCCGTTCACCGACCTGCGCAGCGTGCAGTCGATCGTGGACGGCGACAAGCTGCTGATCACCTACGGTGCGCAGGACGTCTCGGCGCACGACTCCGGTGCCTACACCGGCGAGATCAGCGGCGCGATGCTGGCCAAGCTCGGCTGCACCTACGTGGTGGTCGGGCATTCGGAGCGTCGGCAGTACCACCACGAGGACGACGCGACCGTGCTGGCCAAGGCCAAGCAGGCGCTGAAGTACGACCTCACCCCGATCGTGTGCATCGGTGAGGGGCTCGGGGTCCGCGAGGCGGGCACGCATGTCGAGTACAACCTCGAGCAGTTGCGTGGTTCGCTCAAAGGTCTGACGGCGGAACAGATTTCGCAGGTCGTCATCGCCTACGAGCCCGTGTGGGCCATCGGCACGGGCAAGGTCGCCTCGGCGGCCGACGCGCAGGAAGTGTGCGGCGCGATCCGTGGCGAGCTGGAGAAGCTGGCTTCGCCGGAGGTCGCCGCGGGTGTGCGGGTGCTGTACGGCGGGTCGGTGAACGCCAAGAACATCGGCGAGCTGATCCGTCAGCCCGATGTCGACGGTGCGCTGGTGGGTGGTGCGTCGCTCAAGGGTGACGAGTTCGCCACGCTGTCGGCGATCGCCGCGGGTGGTCCGCTGCCCTGATCGGGTAGGAACAACGCTGAGGGCCGCAAACCGATTGGTTTGCGGCCCTTCGCTTTTCGTGGCTACTGCTGTGCGTGCAGGATCAAGCCGAAGCCGTTGTCGTTGCGCAGAGTGAGGGTGTCGGCGTCGATGGTGGCGGTGGTTTTGCCGTCCAGTGCGCGCAGCACGTGCTGCTCGACGTCCATCACGTCGGGCGGGCACATCATCCTGGTGGTGGCCACCGCGAACGTGACCGTCGCGCCGTCGACAGCCGCGGTGCCGGTCATCCGGTTGCACCCGGCGTTGCCGCTGACGGCGCCGCCGTCGCTGATGAGCAGGGTCGGGGCCGCCTCGTCGAGCGCGGTCGAGCGGACCTGCGCGTCGGGGGTGAGCATGGTGCCGGCCGCCCACGTAGTGCCGATCAGCGGCTTGTCGGGGGACGCGATCTTCTTGTCGGTGAGGTACACGGTGGTGCCTGCGCCGGTGAGCGTGAGCTTGCCACCGTCGAGGCGCCAGCCCGGCGCGGACTCCAGGAAAGTGTTCTGCCAGCCGTCGGCCTTGGCGCCCTCGCCCGGACACCCCATCAGGGTGCTCGCCAGCGCGGACGTGCGCAGGATGCGATCGCTGAGGTCGACGGTGCCGCTGCTGGTGTTGCAGCCGGAGTTCGCCGAGATCCGACCGTCGGCGAACGTGAGCGTCAACGGGCCGCCGCCGGGGATCGAGCCGCCTTCGACCTCGGTGGAGATATAGGTGTGGCCCATCGGCGTGGCGGCCTCGTCGGCCGGTTCCTTCTCCGCCGACCCGCACCCGGCCACCGCCGCGGTGAGAACGGCGAGGGCGGCGAGACGTCGAACAGTGATCCGCATGAAGCCGATCGTACGGCCCACCCCGAACGCCGACCGGCAATGTTCGAGGCGGGTTGTCGGGTTCTAACCGACCGCGGTGTCCTGGCAGGTGGCGGTGCCGGCCACACCGGAAGCCTGATCTTCGGCGATCACCTTGCCGTCGACGGTCACCTTGCACGAGACCGTGCCCCCGTCGACGCCAGCGAGGTGAACTTCCCCGATCCGCCCATCACGCTCGGTGTTTCGCCTTCTATTGTCGTGGGCCACAAGGTATCTGAGAGTTCGCGGGGAACTGTCGTAGCGGGCGCGCGGGGGCCGGGTGGCGAGGTCGCGTCACGCGGGATGTCGGGGGCCGGGGATAAGGTCGGTGGGTGAGCATTGTCGCGGCGGAACGGATGTCGACCTGGGCGCCGTTGCGGTCGCCGCTGTTCCGGGCGTTGTGGATCGCGCAGTTGGTGTCGAATCTGGGCACGTGGATGCAGACGGTCGGCGCGCAATGGTTGGTGGTCGACCAGCCGAACGCGGCCGCGCTGGTGGCGTTCGTGCAGACCGCGCTGACCCTGCCGGTGATGTTGCTGTCGATCCCGTCGGGGGTGCTCGCGGACCTGGTGGACCGGCGCAGGCTGCTGTTGGTCGCGCAGTCCGGCATGGCGGTGGTCTCGCTGTGCCTCACGGTGTCCACCGCCACCGGCCATACCACGCCCGCGGTCCTGCTCAGTCTGTTGTTCCTGCTCGGTTGCGGGCAGGCGCTCACTGCTCCGGCCTGGCAGGCGGTGCAGTCGGAGTTGGTGCCGCGCGATCAGATCACCTCGGCGGCGGCGCTGGGCAGTATGAGCGTGAACATCGGCCGCGCTGTGGGGCCCGCGGTGGCGGGAGTGATCGTGTCGCTGGCCGGGCCGACGGTGGTGTTCGGGTTCAACACGGTGTCGTTCGTCGGGATCGTCGCGGTGCTGCTCGTCTCCAAATGGCCCACGCGAAGCAGTCCGCTGCCCAGCGAACGGCCGCTGGCCGCGCTGCAGGCAGGTACCCGGTTCATCCGTGCCGCGCCCGCGATCCGGCGGGTGCTGCTGCGCGCGATCCTGTTCATCGCCCCCGCGAGCGCGGTGTGGTCGCTGCTGCCGGTGATCGCGCACGATCGGCTCGGGCTGTCGTCGGACGGGTACGGGCTGCTGCTGGGCGCGCTCGGACTCGGCGCGGTGTGTGGTGCGCTGGGGTTGTCGCGACTGCGGATCCTGTTCACGCCCACGCAGCGTTTGGCGCTGGCCGCGGTGCTGTTCGGCATGGGGGCCGTGGCGACCGCGCTGGTGCACAACGTGGCCGTGGTGCTGGTGTTGCTGGTGGGGGCCGGGCTGGCGTGGTTGCTGGCGATGTCGACGCTGAACTCGACCATGCAGTTGCTGCTGCCCGCGTGGGTGCGGGCGCGCGGACTGTCGGTGTACATGCTGGTGTTCATGGGCGGGCAGGCCATCGGTTCGCTGCTGTGGGGCCTGGTCGCCGGTGCGTACGGTGCCGTGACGGCGCTGCTGATCGCCGCGGGCCTGCTGGCGGGGTGTGCGGTGAGCACGGTGTGGTGGCCGATCCGCCACAACGTCGAGGAGATCGACCTGTCCCCGGCGGCGTTCTGGCCCGAACCGCAACTGGTCGTGGAACCCGAACCCGAGGACGGTCCCGTGCTGGTGATGCGCGGCTACGACGTGCCGCCCGCCGATGTCGCGGTGTTCACCGACTCGATGGCGCTGGTCGGCCGCTCCCGGCAGCGCACCGGCGCGATGGAATGGCGCCTGTACCGCGACGTCGGCACCGTCGACCGCTTCGTCGAAGCCTTCGTCGTACGCTCCTGGGCCGAGCACATGCACCAGCACCAAGTGCGCCTGACCGCCCGCGATCTAGAGATCGAACAGACCGTCGCCCAGTACTCCGCAGGCCCCCAGACCGTCTCGCACCTGGTCGCGGTGGAGCCTGGTTAGACCCTTCGGTCCTCGACCACCTAGGATGGTCGGCATGTCGCTGTTCCTCGATATCCTCCTTGTTGTCACCAGCTTGCTGTTGGTGCTGCTGGTGCTGTTGCACCGCGCCAAGGGCGGCGGCCTGTCCAGCCTCTTCGGTGGCGGCATGCAGTCGAGCCTGTCCGGCTCCACCGTCGTCGAGAAGAACCTCACCCGCATCACCATCTTCGTGGGCATCGTCTGGTTCATCGCGATCCTGGGCATCGGCCTCGAGATCAAGTTCGCCTGATCCGCTAGCCCGACAGCATGACGCGTCGGGCCGCGGCTTCGATCGTTGCTTCGCTCAGCAGGACTGTGTCCGCGGCCGGGCCCAGCGGGATGAAGCTGTCCGCGCTGGTGACCCTGGCGAGTGCGCCGCGGTACCCGGCATCGATCAGCGCGGCATACACCGACTCGGAAACGCCTCCGCTGCCACGGGTTTCGTCGGCTACCAGCACCCGGCCGGTGGCTTCGGCATGGCGAAGTAGGTCGGCGACCGGCAGGGGATTGAGCCAGCGTAGGTCGAGTACTCGCGTGTGAATTCCGTTGGCCGCGAGGCGGTCTGCTGTGCGCAAGCTCATCGCCAGCCCGTTGCCGAAGGTGACGATGGTGAGATCCGTGCCGTCGCCGTACGCGCGGGCGCTGCCGAGCGGGACGTGCTCGGCAGTGGGGCAGGCCAGCCACGCTTCGTCGCCGGGATGCAGGTCTTTGGTGTGATACAGCGCGATCGGTTCGACGAACACGCACACGCGGCCGTCGACTCTGGCCGCCGAGACGCAAGTGCGCAGCATTGCCGCCGCATCATCGGCGCGCGACGGTACCGCCACCACCACGCCCGGTATATCACGCAGTGCCGCAAGGGAATTGTCGTTGTGGAAGTGGCCGCCGAAGCCTTTTTGGTAGGCCAGGCCTGCGATGCGTAGGACCATCGGGTTGCGGTACTGGCCGTTCGAGAAGAATTGGAGGGTGGCTGCTTCGCCGCGGAGCTGGTCGGCGGCGTTGTGGACGTAGGCCAGGTATTGGACCTCGGGGATGGGGATGAAACCGGCCAGGGCGGTGCCGAGGGCGGTGCCGAGGATGGACTGTTCGTCGAGGAGGGTGTCGAAGACTCGGCGGGCTCCGAAGCGTTTTCTCAGGCCTTTGGTGACGCCGTAGACGCCTCCTTTTCGGCCGACGTCCTCGCCGAATACGAGCACGTCACGGTTCTCGGCGAGGAGTTCGCCGAGGGTGTGGTTGATCGACTGTGCCAGTGTCATCGGAGCGGGGAGTTCCGTTGTCGCGGATTCAGGGTGGGGCCGGGTCACGTCTTCACGGATGGCATCGGGATGGGTCGGAGCCAGGGGTGCGATCACCGCGGCCGCGGAATCGAGTCGGGCCTCTCGCACCACCTCGTCCGCGGTCTCGCGCACGCGCGCACCGATGCGCTCGTAGCGATCGAGGAGGTCGTCGGCGTCGGTGACACCCGCTGAGATCAGGTAGCGGGCGGTGCCGAGGAGCGGGTCGCGAGCCAGGTCGGCGGCGATGTCAGCGGGGCTGCGGTAGGCCGACTCGACATCGGAGCCTGCGTGCCCCCCGAGTCGGACCGTGCGCAGATGCAGGAACACCGGCACCCGCCAGGTCCGCGCCAGATGCACCGCGTCCTGCGCGGCACCGAGCGCATCGGGCAGGTCGCACCCGTCGGCGGCGAGGTAGGTCAGGCCCGGTCGTGGACCGTAAGCCCGCTCGATCCAGTCCGGCGCGGTGGGCACGCTGATGCCCAGACCGTTGTCCTCACACACGAAAACCAACGGCATCGGCACCCTCTGATGGGCTGCGTGCAGTGCGGCGTTGATGGCCCCGACGGCCGTCGAATGATTCGCCGACGCATCACCGAAACTGCACACCACCACCGCATCGGCAGGCCACGAACACGAAACCCCTTGCTTGGCAGCCCGATCCAACGCGAACGCCAACCCCACCGCGCGTGGCAGATGCGAAGCGATGGTCGAAGTCTGCGGAATGATCGACGCCGCCGCACTGCCGATCACTTTGTGCCGCCCACCCGAAATCGGATCCGCCGCCGCCGCGACCACCCCGAGCAGCACATCCCGAATCGGATCCAACCCGCCAATCTGTTTGCACCGCTGCACAAAGAACGCCGCCGACCGATAGTGCAGCAGCGCCGGATCGTCCACCCGCAACGCGGCCGCCACCGCCGCATTGCCCTCGTGCCCCGAAGACCCGATGCTGTAGAACCCCTGCCGAGCAGCCCCCAGCCGTCGCGCCGTCAGATCGAGATGCCTACTGGCAACCTGAGATTCGAACAATTCGATCCCGAACGCGGCATCGATGGCCCCCACGGAGTCGATCCGATCGGGCACAGCGATCCGCCCCATCGCGCCCCGAAAAGCCTCATCCAGGTCAAGCGAACCCAGCGCCACCGCAACTCCTCGCCCGCAGTCGAGTCGACGTCCGAACCGTCGGCATCTGCCAAGAAAACTACTGTCATGGCGCGGGCAGCACGGGGCAATTCCCGTAGACGCGCGCAACTTGTGTTACTCGACCGCGAGGCCCGCACGGCGCTGGGCCTGAAATCCGTGGCTCCGATTCGGGAGTGAGTGATCACACATTCGGCTGCATGTCGGACGAGCGCGACCGCGTCAATTCCCCTGGTGGGACGGCATTGTGGGATGCGACAGCGAGTAGTGCGTGATGACTATCAATCCGCACGCAGGTTTTGACGGGGGCGCATTGGTCATGTTTACAGTGGCGCGTCCGGCACCGTGACGGTGCCGTATGTCGACATGATCAAGAAGCGGGGAGTTCGAGATGGCCGGCAAGCACCGAAGAGTCAAAGCAGGAGTAATCGCGCGACGCGCGGCACCGGCATTGGGGATCCTTCCCGTGATGTTCGCTGTCGCCTGCACCGACACCGGCACCGATGTCGCGAGTTCGACATCCACCAGCCAGGCGCCCGGCGACACGCAGACGCCGAAAACTACGACGGCGACGCCGAATCCGGCGACACCGAAACCCGAACCGGGAACCGCCACCCCGCCGCCGCCCGGTGATCGGGGTGCCACGCCGGTGGTCGGGCCGGGGCGCACCACCACGGTGCAGCCGGGTGTCACCGCGCCGGGCGATGATCCCAACGCCGCGTTCGGGCCGCGCACGACTCCGCGTCAGCCGGGGGTGACCGTGCCGCGCGAGGCCAAGCCGGGTCCGTTCGGAGAATATGTTGTGCCGCCGGGCCATCGGACGGTGCCCAGCAACGAGGGTGCGCCGCCGGTGAACCTGGGTGCGCTGCACGCACCGCAAGCGGTGGAGCCGGTCGCGCCGATCGCCCCGCCGGACCGCACGCTGCGGTTGGGCGACTTCACCTCGCCGGTGCCCGACGCGGTGCCCGAGGACCTTCTCGACGGGGTGAACTCGGCCGCCGCCAACACCGAAGCGGCGATCGCCACGGGTGGTAAGTCGATCGGCATCGACCCGAGTCGTTCGGACAAGATCGCCGCGGGCGCCTTGGCCGGCGCGGCGGTGGCCGGCGTGCCGACAGCGGTCGCGTGTGGCGTGGCCGGTGGGTTGATCACCTCTGTCACGCTCGCCCCCGCCGCCGCGGTCGCGGCCGGTGCCGCTGCGGGCGCCGCGACGGCCGGGGTGATGGCCGCCCCTGCGGCAGGCGCTGCGTACGCGGCCACGGTCGCCGCGGGTTCGGCAGTCGGCGCGGTCGCCTGCGGTGTACCCGCAGCAGTGGTCGGCGGCGTTATCGGCGGAGCGGTAGGAAGCGTGGTCTGACGCGGCCGCTGCGCACACTGTGATCTGAACACGTTGCCCTCCACGCCGATTCGGCTGGAGGGCAACGTTTTTCGGTACATGGACCTAGCGCGGTCAGCGTGCTCACGGTGAATCTCGCTGTCCCCTTTGGCAATGGACGCGATCAACGCTCGGTCGTCGGCCACGGTCGTGGTGATGAGTCAACGTCGTTCAGTATGCGGACCCTAGTGCGAGACAGCGTGCTCGAGACGAATCTCACTGTCCCCGTTCGGCAATCGACGCGATCAACGTTCGCCCGTCACGCACCGTCGTGGTGATGAGCTGGGTATACAGCAGATCGTCGGCCGCCGAACCACCGGGCCGACGTTCGGTCAGGTCGAGTTCGTAACTGTCGGGCCCGATTTGGCTGATCTGGGCGCAGTAGGTGGTGCCGACCGGAATGTACTTGTCGATGCCGCCCTGGATGGTCGGCGCCGAACCCACCGTGTCGGCCTCGGGTGCCACGAAAGACCGCGCCTTCTCCCCGTTGCGGTCGGTGTAGAACGCGTACTCGAACCCCAGGATCACGCCGGGACCGGAGTGGATGTCACCGGGGCCGCGGCCGACGGTCAGATTGCCGCGCTGTTCTTCGACGCAGGGCAGTGGTCCTGCCGTCCTGGTCGTCGTCGGCGGGGTCGTCGCGGCGACGACGACCGTCTCGGGTTCGCTGTCCTGACCCGTCACCACCACATAGGTCATCCCCGCCGCGACGCCGATCGCCACCGTGGCCACCGCGCCGAGGGCGATCAGGCCGATCCCGCGACGACCGGACTTCGCAGCGCCGGTGGCAGGCGTGCTCGCGCTGTGCAGCTCATCGAACAGATCGTCCTCGTCCCACGAGGACTGTTGCCGCGGCCGACCGGCCGACTTACCGAGACCGAAGATCTCGGCCATCGGGTCGTCATCCCACGACGGCGGCGGTTCACCCAGCCGATCATCGCGACTGGGCGATGGAGATTCGCGATGCGGTTCCTGCGGCAAAGGCGGGCGAGCCTGCATCGGCGGCGGAGGTTCGCGCCGAGCCTGCTGAATCGGCCGTGCGGGCGCCGACCAGTCGGGCAACCCCTCGGCGGCACGCATCGGCTCATTGCCCGCGGGCGCCCGGAACTGCGGCGGCGGCGCCGGGATCATCGCGTCCGGAGCAGGCTCCGGATCAGCCGGTCGCCACGCAGTCGGCGCCTGCTCGTGCAACCCCGCCACGGCGGCGGGATCGGGCCCGAGGTCGTCCAGGGGCGGACCGAACGGTGACCCCGAACTCTCGTCCTCCCATGGTCCTGAGGAACCCACCCATCACCCTTTCCCTTCCCACGCCGGCACCTCGCACCCGGCTCGAGCGCACACTGCGCGCACGGGGCACGACAGCACCACAGGTAGACAACCCGCGACGTCCCGGCTCGGCGAACTCACGTCCCCCGCCACACCGATCGCCCGACATTTTACCCGCTCCGACCAGGTCGGGAACCGAACAGCGCGCGCGTACAGGGGATACGACCACGCGCTGTGCGAATGATCATGAACTGCCAGAAAAATGTTTAGACGACGAAGCCGGACCGCGAATAGCGCGGTCCGGCTTCGGGAGCAGCTGTGCGCTATTCGTCGTCGAGCAGCAGATCCGAGGCGGCGGGCTCGTCGATGACCCACGTGGTCGACTCGATGCCGACGGCGCCCGCTGCGGGGACGTCGTCGGGGGAGGCGCCGTTGACCGCGGCGGCCACCGCGGCGGCTTTGCCTTGACCACTGACCACGAGCATCACGTGCTTGGAGCGGTGGACCGCGGGCAGGGTCAAGGTGACCCTGGTCGGCGGGGGCTTGGGGCAATCGTGGACGGCGACAACGTATTCCGTTGTTTCGCGGACCGCGGGGGAGTGCGGGAACAGGGAGTCGATGTGACCTTCGGGGCCCATGCCCAGGATGGTGAGGTCGACGTCGCCGCGCTTGTCGAGCTGGTCGTGGATGACCCTGGCGTAGGCGAAGGCGGCTTCCTCGGGGGTGGAGTAGGGGCCGTCGGAGGGGGCGATCGGGAAGATGTGCGCCGGGTTGAGCGGCACATGGGCCAGCAGGGCCTCGGCCGCTTGCAGGGCATTGCGGTCGGGGTCGGCCACAGGCACGAAACGTTCGTCGCCCCAGTAGACGAACAGGTTGGCCCAGTCGATGTCGCCGGGGGACTGGCGGACCTTCTCGAGCAGGCGGATGCCGTCGCTGCCGCCGGTCAGCGACACCGAAGCCTGGCCGCGTTCGGCTTGGGCGGCCACGATCACGTCGACGAAGCGTTCGGCCGCGGCGTCGGCCAGCAACTCGGGGTCGTCGTGGATCTCGATGGTGTTGGCGGGGAATTCGGCACCGAGGTCGTCTGAACTGTCGAGATCACTCATAGGTCACCTTCTCGATTCCGGCGAGCGCTTCGGCGTAGATCTCGTCGGCGTCGAGCCGGCGCAGTTCTTCGGCGAGGCAATCGCGAGTTTCCCGGCGGGCCAACGCAATTCGCTGGTCGGGTTCGCCGGTGCGGGTCAGCGTGGCGGTCCTTCCTAGTTGAGGGCGTTCGATGGCGATCGAATCGGTGGTGCGCTGGATCTCCACCTTCAACTCCCCGGTCTTGCGGATCACCGGGCAGTGCAGACGGGAGGCCAACCAACCGGCCAGGGTGTCCAGTGCGGGTTCGGACGCCAGCCCCGACACGATCACCTTGGTGACCGGTTCGAACGGCGGTTCGTCCAGCGCCGCGGCCAGCAGCGCCCGCCAGTAGGTGATGCGGCTCCACGCCAGGTCGGTGTCGCCGGACGCGTAGGTGCGCACCCGGTTCTTGATCGTGGCCAGCGGATCGGGTGCGAAGGTGGCGTCGGTGATGCGGCGTTTGGCCAGCTTGCCCACCGAGTCCATCGACGGGAACTCCGGCGCGCCACGCGGCCACCACGCCACCACCGGGGTGTCGGGCAGCAGGAACGGGGTCACCACGCTGCTCTCGTGGTTCACCAGCGCACCTTGCAGTCGCAGCACGATCACCTCGGCCGCCCCGGCGTCGCCGCCGACGCGGATCTGCGCGTCCAGGCGGGTGTCGGCGTCGCGGTCACCGCGCGCCAGCACGATGACCCGGCAAGGGTGTTCGCGGCTGGCATCGTTGGCGGCGTCGATCGCGTCCTCGGCTTCGGAGGAATCCAGGGTGCACACCACCAGGGTGAGCACGCGACCCTGGGTGATCACGCCGTTGGTCTCGCGCAACTGCACCATCCGCTTGCCGACGTCGACGGTGGTGGTGTCGGGCATGTCGACGATCACGGGCGCCGCCATTCCCGCCCGCTGCGCGCGAGCATCTCATCGGCCGAAGTGGGACCCCAGGTGCCCGCTTCGTAGGGTTCGGGTTTGCCGCCCGCGGCCCAGTGCGCGAGCACGGGATCGAGGATGCGCCAGGACAATTCGACCTCCGCGTTGACGGGGAACAGTGACGGCACGCCGAGCAGCACGTCGAGGATCAGGCGTTCGTAGGCTTCGGGGGAGGACTCGGTGAAGGCTTCGCCGTAGCTGAAGTCCATGTTCACGTCGCGCACTTCCATGCCCGAACCGGGGACTTTGGAGCCGAAGCGCAAGGTGATGCCCTCGTCGGGCTGCACCCGGATGACCAGGGCGTTCTGGCCCAGTTCCTCGGTCATGGTCTGATCGAAGGGTAGGTGCGGTGCGCGTTTGAACACCACCGCGATCTCGGTCACCCTGCGCCCCAAGCGTTTTCCGGTGCGCAGGTAGAACGGCACACCCGCCCAGCGGCGGTTCTCCACGTGCAGGGTCAGTGCCGCATAGGTTTCGGTGCGCGACTGCGGATCGAAGCCCTCTTCCTGATGCAGGCCGACCACGTGCTCGCTGCCCTGCCAGCCCTCGGTGTACTGCCCGCGCGCGGTGGTTTCATCCAGTGGCGCAACGAGTTTGGTGGCCGACAGCGCCTTGATCTTCTCGGTGGTCAGCTGCATCGGTTCGAAGGAGGTTGGCTCCTCCATCGCGGTCAGCGCCAGCAGCTGCAACAGGTGGTTCTGGATGACGTCGCGCGCGGCGCCGATCCCGTCGTAATACCCTGCGCGACCGCCCAATCCGATGTCCTCGGCCATGGTGATCTGCACGCTGTCGACATAGTTGGCGTTCCAGATCGGCTCGAACAGCTCGTTGGCGAAGCGCAGCGCCAGAATGTTCTGAACGGTTTCCTTGCCCAGGTAGTGGTCGATCCGGAAGACCTGCTCCTCGGGGAACACCCGGTTGACCAGGGCGTTGAGTTCCTTGGCGCTGGCCAGGTCGTGGCCGAACGGCTTCTCGATCACCACGCGCCGCCACGGGACGTACCCGTCGGGTTCGGGGGTGGCCTGTGCCAGGTCGTGCTCGCACAGCTGGTCCAACACCACCGGGAACATGTTCGGCGGAATCGACAGGTAGAAGGCGTAATTGCCGCCGGTGCCGCGGGTTTCGTCGAGATGCTTCAAGGTTTCGGCCAGGGTGGCGAAGGCCTTGTCGTCGTCGAAACTGCCCTGCACGAACCGCAGCCCCTCGGCCAGGTGATCCCAGACCTCCTGCCGGAAGGGGGTGCGCGCGTGTTTCTTCACCGCCTCGAGTACCACCGAGGCGAAGTCCTCGTCGGCGTAGTTGCGCCGTGCGAAGCCGACCAGGGCGAAACCAGGGGGCAGCAACCCCTGGTTCGCCAGGTCATAGATGGCCGGCATCAGCTTCTTGCGGGACAGGTCTCCGGTGACACCGAAGATCACCAGGCAGCACGGGCCCGCGATGAAGGGAACCCGTTTGTCGCGTTCGTCGCGCAGCGGGTTGTGCCACAGCCCCGCCTGATCCGTCGTTGCTGTGCCGGCCATCGTGTTAGTTGCCTTCCGCCGCCGCGATATCCAATTGACCGGTGGTGGCCTCGATCAGCTCACCCCACGCGGCCTCGAACTTGTCGACCCCTTCGCGCTCGAGCAGCGCGAACACGTCGTCGAGATCGACACCGACCGCCGCCAGCTCGGCGAACACCGCGGCACCCTCGGCGCCGCGTCCGCTGAGCGTGTCGCCCAGGACCTCACCGTGATCGGCGAAGGCCTGCAGCGTCTTCTCCGGCAGGGTGTTGACCGTGTTCGGGCCCACCAGCTCGGTGACGTAGAGGGTGTCGGAGTACTCGGGGTTCTTCACCCCGGTCGACGCCCACAGCGGCCGCTGCCGGTTGCCACCCTGCGAGGCCAGGTGGTTGTAGGTGGAGGTGTGCGCGCCACCGTCGAACACGTCCTGGTACTCCGCGTACGCCAGTCGAGCGTTGGCCACGCCCGCCTTGCCGCGCAGCGACAGTGCCTCGGGCGTGCCGATCGCTTCCAGCCGCTTGTCGATCTCGGTGTCCACGCGGGACACGAAAAACGAAGCGACGGAATGGATCTTGGCCAGGTCGTGCCCGCCGATCTTGGCGTTGCGCAGACCGTCGAGGTACGCGCCCATCACCGCACGGTAGCGCGGCACCGAGAAGATCAGCGTCACGTTCACGCTGATGCCCTCGCCGATCACCGAGGTGATCGCGGGCAGGCCCGCTTCGGTGGCCGGGATCTTGATGAACAGGTTCTTGCGGTCGACGATCTTCCACAGCTCGATCGCCTGGGCCACGGTCTTGTCGGCGTCGAAGGCGAAGCGCGGGTCGACCTCGATCGACACCCGCCCGTCCACGCCGCCGGTGGCCTCGAACACCGGCGCGAGCACGTCGCAGGCGGCGCGCACATCGTCGGTGGTCATCGTGCGGATCGCCGCGTCGGCGTCCGCCCCTTGCGCCGCAAGGTCTTTCAGCTGTTTGTCGTAGGAATGCCCCACGCTCAACGCAGCCTGGAAGATGCTCGGATTGGTGGTGACACCGACGACACTGCGGGTCGCGATCAGCTCGGCGAGGTTGCCGGACTGGATGCGATCACGCGAGAGATCGTCGAGCCACACCGAGACACCCGCGGCCGACAGGGCGGCCAGATTCGCGTTCTGTGTCATGGTTTCTACCCCTTCACATTGTCGAGCGAACGCTGTGCGGCGGCGACCACGGCATCGGCGGTGATACCGAATTCCTTGTACAGCTTCTGGTACGGCGCCGACGCACCGAAGTGGTCGATGCCCACGTGCTCGCCGGCGTCGCCGAGGAACCGGTGCCACGGCATCGCGATACCGGCCTCCACCGACACGCGAGCGCGCACCGACGGGGGCAGCACCTGCTCGCGGTAGGACTTGTCCTGCGCGTCGAACCACTCCACACACGGCAGCGAGACCACGCGGGTGGCGATGCCCTTGCCTTCCAGGGTAGTGCGCGCTTCGAGGGCGAGGTGGACCTCGGAACCGGTGGCCATCAGCACCACCTGCGGGGTGCCGTTCGCGGCGTCGGCCAGCACGTAGCCGCCCTTCGACGCGCCTTCGTAGCTGGTGCCTTCCAGCGTGGGCACGTTCTGGCGGGTCAGCGCCAGCGCCGACGGGCCGTCGGTCTTGGCGGGCTCGAACACCGGGTAGTGCGAGTGGTGCTCGTCGGAACCACGCTCGAGCAGCGAACGCCACACGTAGGTGGTCTCGTTGGCATCGGCAGGGCGGATCACGTTCAGGCCCGGGATGGCCCGCAGCGATGCCAGGTGCTCGATCGGCTGGTGGGTCGGGCCGTCTTCGCCCAGACCGATGGAGTCGTGGGTCCACACGTAGGTGACCGTGGTGCGCATCATCGCGGCCAGGCGCACCGGCGGACGCATGTAGTCGCTGAACACCAGGAAGGTGCCACCGTACGGGCGGGTCGGGCCGTGCAGAGCGATGCCGTTGAGGATCGAACCCATCGCGTGCTCGCGCACACCGAAGTGCAGCGTGCGACCGTACGGCTCGGCCTTCCAATGAGCGGTGGAGATGTCCTTGGGACCGAAGCTGGGCTGGCCGGGCATCGTGGTGTTGTTGGACTCGGCCAGGTCGGCCGACCCGCCCCACAGCTCGGGCAGCACGTCGGCCAGCGCCGCGAGCACCGCGCCCGACGCCTTGCGAGTGGCCATGCCCGACGCGCTGGGCTCGAACTCGGGCAGCGACTTCTCCCAGCCCTCGGGCAGCGCCCGGGCCTGCAGACGCTTGTAGAGGTCGTGGTTGTCGGGGTTCTTCAACGCCCACGCCGCGAACTCGAGATCCCACTTCGCCTGCTCGGCCAGGCCGCGGATCACGGCCTTGCGGGTGTGCGCGATGACGTCGGGGGCGACCTCGAAGGACGCGTCGGGGTCGAAGCCCAGCTCCTTCTTGATCGCGGCGACCTCGTCGGCACCCAGCGCGGCACCGTGCGCGGCACCGGTGTTCATCTTGGTCGGCGCGGGGAAGCCGATGATGGTGCGCAAGATGATCAGCGACGGCTTGTCGCGCACGGCCTTGGCCTGGGCCAACGCCGCCTCGATCGCGACGATGTCCTCGCCGCCCTCCACGGTCTGCACGTGCCAGCCGTAGGCCTCGTAACGCGCGCCGACGTTCTCGTTGAACGCGATCAGCGTGTCGTCTTCGATGGAGATGTCGTTGTCGTCGTAGATCACCACGAGGTTGCCCAGCTGCTGGGTGCCCGCGATCGACGAGGCTTCCGAGGTGACGCCCTCTTCGAGGTCACCGTCGGAGGCGATGGTGTAGATGAAGTGGTCGAACAGGCTCTCGCCCTCGGCAGCGGACGGGTCGTACAGACCACGCTCACGACGCGCCGCCATCGCCATACCGACCGCGGACGCCAGACCCTGACCCAGCGGGCCGGTGGTCATCTCCACGCCGTTGGTGTGGCGGTACTCGGGGTGGCCGGGGCACAGCGAACCCCACTGGCGCAGCGATTCCAGATCCTCGAGCTCCAAGCCGAAACCGGCGAAGTAGAGCTGGATGTACAGGGTGAGGCTGGAATGCCCACACGACAGCACGAAGCGGTCGCGACCGGTCCACCACGGATCGGCGGGGTTCTGCCGCATCGTGCGCTGGAACAGGGTGTAGGCGACCGGTGCGAGGCTCATCGCGGTGCCGGGATGCCCGTTGCCCGCCTTCTGCACAGCGTCGGCGGCCAGCACGCGGGCCGTGTCCACGGCCTTGGTGTCGAGGTCCGTCCAGTCGCTGGGGTAGTTCCGCTGAGTGAGGGCGCGAATGTCGCTGGTGACTGGCACGACCGTGGTTCTCCTGACCTAGGTTTCGTCGACGGCGATAGCGTGGCAGCGGCGATGATGACGTACGGATCGCACGCGGCCGGGATGCGTACCGATGTTCATGAATACCCTAGTGGTGCTGGTTCATCGGATCGGCGCGAACCCTGGGTGCGAGTCTAGTTCGGAACCCGCGCAACGTAGTGACGGCGCCCACGGTGGCGGGGGTCTGGCGCGGAGCGGCAGGTGAGTGGGTCTACCATCCTCTGTAGTAGTGGCCGCGCCGCAGCCGCGCGCTGCTGCATTCCATTACCGGATGCGAAGCGAAGCACAGCGTGCGAGGAGATACAGTGCGGATCGGTCACGAGCCGGGTAACAGCGGTGCGCACGGAACTTCGTCGACGGCACTGGCCGACCGCCTCGCGGGCGACAGCCTGGGCGCGCGAATCGTGCGCAAGCCGCTGGCCTACATCGCCCTCACCAAGCCCCGCGTCATCGAGCTGTTGCTCGTGGCCACGATTCCGACGATGCTGCTGGCCGATCGCGGCAACGTCGACATCCGGCTGATCCTGGTCACCCTGTTCGGTGGCTGGATGGGCGCGGCCAGCGCCAACACCCTCAACTGTGTGGTCGACGCCGACATCGACAAGGTGATGAAGCGGACCGCGCGTCGCCCACTGGCCCGCGACGCGGTGCCCACCCAGCACGCGCTGGTGTTCGGCGTCGTGCTCGGCGCGATCTCGTTCTCCTGGCTGTGGTGGCAGGCCAACCTGCTCAGCGGCGTGCTCGTGGTCGCCACGATCCTGTTCTACGTGTTCGTCTACACCAAGGGCCTCAAGCGTCGGACCTCGCAGAACGTGGTGTGGGGTGGCGCGGCCGGGTGTATGCCCGCGCTGGTCGGTTGGTCCGCGGTCACCGGCACCGTGGGCTGGCCCGCGATCGTGCTGTTCGCGGTCATCTTCTTCTGGACACCGCCGCACACCTGGGCGCTGGCCATGCGCTACAAGGAGGACTACCGCGCGGCCGGCGTGCCGATGCTGCCGGTGGTGGCCACCGAGCAGGTCGTCACCAAGCAGATCGTGATCTACACCTGGCTGACCGTGCTCGCGACCATGGCCCTTGTCCCCGCGACCGGTGTCATCTACGCCGCGGTCGCGCTGGTGGCCGGCGCCTGGTTCCTGCTGATGGCCCACCAGCTCTACGCCGGGGTGCGCCGCGGAGAGCCGGTGAAGCCGCTGAAGCTGTTCCTGCAGTCGAACAACTACCTCGCGGTGGTGTTCTGCGGTCTGGCCGTGGACTCGGTGCTCGGGTGGGACACGATCGGTAGCTTCGTCGGGCTGTAGAGCCTGTCTCGCGACGATGGCCGGGCAGTGATGCCCGGCCATCGTCGTTTCCGGATCCGGCTGCCGCGACTGGTCAGGGCAGCAGGACGATCGAGCCGGTGGTCTTGCGGGCGGCCAGGTCGCGCTGGGCCTGGGCGGCGTCGGCGAGGGGGTAGGTGGCGCCGATGCGCAGGTTCAGGGTGCCCGCGGCGATCCAGTCGAAGACATCGGTTGCGCGCCACAGGAATTCGGTGCGGTCCCGGGTGTAGGCGCCCAGCGACGGGCGGGTCAGCCACACGGATCCGGCGGGGTTGAGGCGCTGCGGGTCGAACGGGGGGACCGGGCCGCTGGCCGCGCCGAACAGTGCGAGGGTGCCGCGCACGCGCAGGGAGGCCAAGCCGGCTTCGAAGGTGCTCGCGCCCACGCCGTCGTAGACCGCGGCCACGCCGATGCCGTCGGTGAGGTCGCGAACGCGGGCAGCGAGGTCGTCGCCGTAGCGCAGGACATCGGTGGCGCCTGCTTCGCGGGACAGTTTTTCCTTGGCGTCGGTGGAGACCGTGGTGATCACCCTGGCGCCCTTCGCGACGGCCATCTGGGTCAGCAGCAGGCCCACACCGCCCGCGCCCGCGTGGATCAGGACCGGGTCGCCGGGTTCGGGGGTGAACACCGATTCGGTGAGGTAGTGCGCGGTCATGCCCTGCAGCAGTGCGGCGGCCGCGACGGCGATGTCGACGTCGTCGGGGACCTTCACCGCGACGGCCTCGTCGACCGCGACCAGCTCCGCGTAACTGGCGGGCGCCGCCGCCCACGCGACCCGGTCGCCGATCGCGAACTCGGTGACGTCGGAGCCGATCGCCACCACGATGCCGGTGCCTTCCATCCCGGGGATATAGGGCGTGGGCTGCGGGTATTGGCCGGTGCGGAAGTAGATGTCGATGTAGTTCACGCCCACACCCTGGGTCCGCACCAGCAGCTGCCCCGGCTCGGCCGACGGGTCGGGTACCTCCACATATCGCAGAACCTCGGGACCACCGTGCTCGGAAACTTCAATCGCGCGCATGAGTTAACTTTCTACACCTCGTGTTCGCGGTCACTCGGGGGTGGACGAAAAACTACCGGCCGGTAAACTACGGCGTATGAGTACAACCGCCGCCCCCGAGGCCGTGAAGGTGCCGGCCGAGGTCGAGAAGTCCATCGTGAAGTTCGTTGCGCAGCACGGTGGTTCGGGTACGGCCGTGCTGCAGTACGTGGGCAAGCAGGGCGTGCGCATCACTCTCGTGGGCGCCGACGGCATCCTCGGTGACCGGGTGGTGCGCGACATGGCGACCGCGAAGGCGATCGTCGAGCGCGTGGACGGGTTGGCCGAGACCGACGAGTGGAGCCGTGAGCTGGGCTCGATCGTCACCCCGACCGCGAAGCACTGGGACAAGATGGCGGCGTGGGTCGCGCATCAGACCAAGTTCCCGAAGGCGCGTAACTGGAGGTTGTTCGCCGGGGCGTAAAGGCCTTATCGACGAATCAGGCCCGCGAATCGCAGTGCGACGCGGGCCTTTTCGTGTTCGTTGCGGGGTTCGGCGACGACGAGCCGGTACGGTTGCCGCCGGGATCTGGTCGGCGAACGTGACGGCGCTCAGTGCCTCGAGGTCTGCGACAGGCCTAGTGCACTGAAGTCTGCGACAAGGCTGGTGCGTCGATGTTCTCGCGGGTGCGTAGCGACGCCCACAGTGCGGCGGTCGCTGCGGTGCAGGCGGCGGCCCCGCCGACGTGGATCGCGACCAGTGCCGCGGGCACGTCGGTGAAGTACTGGACCACACCCACCATGCCCTGCGCGACCACCAGCCCCAGCAGCACGAACAACCGCTGACGAATCGCAGGCGTGATCCCGACCGCGAACAGCCCGAACGCCAGGCCGATCAGCAGCGCCAGGTACCCGATCAGCAACTGCGAGTGCAGGTGCACCAGCGTGACGATCTCGACCTGCAGCCGTTCGACCGGCCGCTCGATGCTCTTGTCGCCGGCGTGCGGACCGGCCGCGGTCACCAGCGTGCCCGCGATCAACACCCCGGCCAGCGCGACACCGCTGAGCGCGGTCAGCCAGCGCAGGGGAGCGGGCACCTGAACGGTGGCGATGCCGTCATCGGGTTCGCAGATCTTGGCGTACAGCACCACGGCCAGCCACACCATCACCATCGACACCAGCAGGTGCACGGCCACGGTCCACCACAGCAGTCCGGTGCGCACGGTGATGCCGCCGATGATCGCCTGCACGACCGTGCCACCGGGCATCAGCCAGGCGTAGACGAGGACTTCCTTGCGTCGCCGCGCGCGCACGACGGCGAGCACGATCAGTGCCGCGCACAGCGTCACCGCGAAGGTGAGCAGGCGGTTGCCGAATTCCACGGTCTGGTGGATGACCGGCACTTCCGAGACGCCCACCGGGGTGAAGCTGCCGGGGAAGCACTGCGGCCAGGTCGGGCAGCCGAGGCCCGATGCGGTGACGCGCACGATGGCGCCGGTCACCGAGATTCCGGCCTGGCTCAGGATCACCGCGATGGCGATGAGCCGCTGCACCCGAAGGGAGGGCAGCGGCAGCCGGTCGACGAGGGCAACGAAGGCGCGATACAGCACGTCAGGAATGGTACCGGCCGGAAATTCGGCGCTGATACCAGGGCTACTACAGTGCGTCGTTGGTCACGTCAGTGGAACCGGAACAGTCGGGTCGCGAGCCATCCGCACACCAGGCCCCAGGCCGCGAGCACGGCCACGCCGAGCCAGTCGATCGACCCGGTCAACGCGCTGTCCAGCGCGAACGCCAGCGCACCGGACGGAATGAGTCGGGCGACGACGGTGAGCGCGGCGGGCAGGCTGTCCACCAGCACCAGGCTGGCGATGCCGAGCATGATGAACCACGCGATGTTCGCCAGCGCGAGCACGACCTCGGCCTTGAGCGTCCCGCCCAGCAGCAGCCCCATCGCGGCGAAGGTCGCGGTGCCCAGTGCGATGACCAGCGCGCCCAGCGCGAGGCCGCCCAGACCGGGTCGCCAACCGAGCGCGAGACCGATCGCCCCGAGCAACATGGCCTGCAGCACGACCACGATCAACACCGCCGCGCTCTTACCCGCGATCACACCCCACCGTGGCAGCGGTGTCGCGCCGAGTCGTTTGAGCGCGCCGTAGCGCCGGTCGAAGCCCACGGCGATGGCCTGTCCGGTGAACGCGGTCGACATCACCGCGGTCATCATCACCATCGGCACGATCCGGTCCACCCGGTGTTCGCCGAGGTCGCCGAACGGCAGCAGGGTCAGGCCGATCAGCAGGGTGATCGGGATGAACATGGTCAGCAGCAGCTGTTCGCCGTTGCGCAGCAACAGTTTCAGCTCGAGCCGGGTCTGCGCGGTGAGCATCTGCGCGCGCGAGGCCGGGCGTGGGTCGGGGGCGAAGGTGCCGGGCAGGAAACGGCTCATGGTGTCGCTCATCCGCGCAGTTCCCGTCCGGTCAGTTCGAGGAAGACGTCTTCCAAGCGACGTTGTTCGATGCGGATATCGGTGGCCAGCACGTCCATCCTGGCGCACCAGGCGGTGACGGTGGCCAGCACCTGCGGGGTGATCTCGCCTTCGACCAGGTAGGTGCCCGGTGTGGTTTCGTGCGGCGAAAAACCTTCCGGCAGAGCCGATTTCAACAGGTCGAGGTCGAGTTTGGGTGGGGCGCAGAACCGGAGCTGGCCCGCGGCCCCGTGGGCGGTGACCTGTGCGGGCGTGCCCTGGGCGACGATCCGGCCGTGGTCGATGATCACCAGGTGGTCGGCCAACTGTTCGGCCTCGTCCATCATGTGGGTGGTCAGCACCACGGTCACGCCGTCGCGGCGCAGGGCGTCGATGAGTTCCCAGACGATCAGCCGAGCTTGCGCGTCCAGGCCCGCGGTGGGTTCGTCGAGGAAAACGATTTCGGGCCTGCCCACCATCGCACACGCCAGTGCCAGGCGCTGCTGCTGCCCGCCGGACAGGCGTCGGTACGGGGTACGTCGGCTGTCCTGCAGGCCCAGCGTGGACAGCAGCCAGTCGGGGTCGATCGGGTCGGCGGAATAGGCGGCGACCAGGTCGAGCATCTCGCCCGCGCGCGCACCCGGATAGGCGCCGCCACCCTGCAGCATCACGCCGATACGCGGCCGCAACTGTTCGGAATCGGCGATCGGGTCCAGACCCAGCACGCGGACGGTGCCCGCCTCGGGCCGTACGAACCCCTCGCACATTTCGACCGTGGTGGTCTTGCCTGCACCGTTGGGACCCAACAATGCGAAGACCTGGGCGGGCTCGACGTCGAAACGCAGACCATCCACCGCGGTGGTCTCGCCATAGCGCTTGACCACGCCGTCGACGCTAACGGCCGGTCCTGGGCGACTTGTCACGGTGTCACACGGTAAGCGCTGCCCCCGTGTGACGGAGCCGACACCCCCGGCTGCGCCCGCCAGGGCAGCGTGTGCCGGGTGAGCGCGAAGAACAGTGCGAAGCAGATCACCGCGGCCAGTGCGGCGCCGATGATCTGGAAGACCTGGAATTCCGCACCGCGCGGCATCACCAGCATCGACACCACCGCCGAGAACGCCACGGCGGGCACCCGGAACACCGGCTGGGTGGCCCACGCGGCCAGCGGCACGATGGCCCACAGCAGGTACCAGGGCTGGACGACGGGGAACAGCAGCACGATCGCGGCCAGCGAAACCCCGAGCGCGCCGACCGGATGCAGTCGACCCATGCCGGTGGCCACGAGCATCCGCACGGTGATGAACGCCGCCACGGCTCCCGCGATCGGCCGGGTGATCGACAGCAGCGCGGTCGTGTGGTCGCCGAGACCGAGGAGTACGCCACCGAATCCGGTGACGATCCCGATGATGGTGGGCAGCGACATCCAACTGCGCACGGCGTTGGCGACGCTGAGCGTGTGGATCCAGCCGAAGCCCAGTCCACTGGCGATTCCGATGAAAAGTGTTGTCACCCCGGCGATTACACCGAGCAGGGCGGCGGCTTTGACCACGGCGGTGAACGTGCCGCCCCACCGTCTGGCCAGTGCCATCCCGACGAAACCGAGCGCGATGATGGAGGTGAGTTTGATCGACGACGACAGCGTGATCACCACCGCACCACCGATCAAGAAGGCGTACGCGCGGGCATCGAACGGTGGCAGATTCGTGGCCGTGAGCCGGTCGGGTTTGCCGCCTTCGCCGTAGATCGCGCGCAGCATCAACTCCACCCCGGCCAACATCAGGCCCAGCATCAACGCGTCGTTGTGCACCCCGCCGACCAGGTGGAACAGCACCAGCGGGTTGGCCGCACCGAGCCACAACGCGCTCACCGGCGCCACCCCGCAGCGCACCGACAGTCGCGGCAGCGCCCAGACGATCAACGCCACACCCGCGAGAGCGAGCAACCGGTGCACCCACACCCCGGCGATGATGTTGTCCCCGGTCAGCTCCGCGATGCCGCGCCCGATCCACAGGAACAGCGGCCCGTACGGCGCGGGCGTATCCCGCCAGATCGTGGGCACATTGTTGGTGAGCACATTGTCGATCCCGAGCCCCGCGACGGGACCTTCGGAATACGGGTCGATGCCACGCGCGGCGATCTCGCTCTGTGCCAGATAGGAATACACGTCGTTGCTGAACATCGGCGGCGCCACCGACAGCGGAATGATCCACAGCAGCAGCGTGCGATCCAGTTGCGAGCGGCTCAGCCGGTGCAGCGGCGAACCCGCCAGACCACCAACGGCGAAGCGCCCCAACAACAACCACGCCCCGATCACCAGGGCGGTGCCGAACATGCACATCGCCAGCGACCCGGTGTGGGCCCGCGCGAAAATGCCCAGCACCCGCACACCCGACACCGGATTCTGGTGCACGGGTTGCGCACCGATGCCCAGCGCCGCGATCGCCATCAGCACCGCGCCGGTCGCGCCCATCAACCGGATCCGGTCCAGTTGGGCGCGTTCGCGCTTGTCCAGTCCGGGGAGTTCGGTCTCGTCGCGATGCAGCACCGCGACGGTGTGATCGGGCGTGCTGACGTCGAGCCCGAGAGCTCGCCGCCCGAACGCCAGTGTTTTGCGCGCCGCGCCCTCCAGTACCGCCACGGGGTCAGAGCCTAGTGGGCTGACAGCGTTCGTTCCGCCGCGGCAGTGCCCGCGCCGATCATCACCACCGGCGTTTCCGACCGCAGCGACATCGCGGCAAAGCCGATCACCGCCAGGCAGAACACCGTCACCGCGCCCAACGCCACCCATCCGATGCGCTTCACGGACTGTTCATCACGGGCCGACATCCACGTGGGCACGAACAGAATCCCGAGCGCGCTCAACGTGCCCGCGGCCAGCCCACCCAGGTGTCCCCACAGCGAGATCCCCGGAATCGAAAAACTGATCAGCACATTCACACCGATGACCACCAGCATCGGTGTCGGACTCTGCCGGTTCCGAATCAGTGCCACCGTGACCGCGCCGAACAACCCGTACACCGCGCCCGACGCACCGGCGGTCGCGGTGATCGAATCCGACAGCACCATCACCGCCGCCGACCCACCCAGCAGAGAAACCAGGTACACGCACCCGAACCGCGCCCGCCCCAACGCCTGTTCCAGGTCCCGCCCCACCACATACAGCGCGAACATGTTCACCAGCAGGTGGATGGCCCCGTAATGCAGGAACCCCGACCCGATCACCCGCCACCACTCGCCGTCGGCCACCAACCGCGGCACCAACACGAACTCCCGGAACACCGAAGACCCGCGATAGTTGTCCATCGCACTACCCGCCTGCGCGGCGGTGATGACGTACACGAGCACATTGATCGCGATCAGCCCGTACGTCACAAAGGGAACCGGCCCACCCGTCCCCACCGGGCGCACCTTCCGCACAT
This sequence comes from Nocardia sp. NPDC058666, assembly GCF_042714895.1. NCBI lineage: Bacteria > Bacillati > Actinomycetota > Actinomycetes > Mycobacteriales > Nocardiaceae > Nocardia > Nocardia sp. NPDC058666. Next base: position 212,590 of record NZ_JBHXRY010000004.1, on the reverse strand, counting down.
CCTGCTGCCCCCGCTGCACACAATCCACACAGTGCTGCCCCACCGCAGCAGGCCGCAAACACTCAGTACAAGCAGGCCGCCCGCACCGCGTACAAGCGAGCCCGGTAAACCGATCAGGATGGCGAACACAAGTCACGACAGGCGGATTGGACACCCTCCCATCGTGCCAGACCGCACCCCGTAGAGCTGGACCATTGATCACCACGCTCTCATGGTGTGATTTCGCCAAAATTTCCTCCACCAGAGCGTGGTGATCAATCGACCAGGTCGGGGTCGCACCGGAGGGTGCGTGTGCGATGGGTCACCTCGGGGTGCGGGATCGGGTGTTGGGTGGGGGCGGGACCTGGGGTTTTGTGGAGGTTGGGGGCGGTGGGGAGGGTGACTTCGCAGGTCAGGGCAGCCTTGGGAAGGTGACCCTTATTAGATTTAGGGAAGTAATTCCGCCACACTGGTGTTGTGAAAACCGTGGGTTTGCGGACAGACGTGGAAAGTGACGGTCGTAAGGCGACCGGCGCTCGGTCGTCTGCTGTGCCCGCGGCCGCCGCGCAGGAAGGGCAGACTCGGGCGGCCATCGTCCAGTTGCTTCTCGAGCAGGGTCCGATCACCGCGACCGCGATCGGGACCGAACTCGGTCTCGCGCCCGCCGGAGTGCGCAGGCACCTCGACGCGCTCATCGACGCAGGTCAGGCTCGGGCGAGCCGCTCGGCGCCGTGGCAGCAGAAGGGCCGCGGTCGACCGGCCAAGCAGTACCAGCTCACCGCGGCGGGACGAGGGAATCTCGGTCACGCCTACGACGATCTGGCCGGGGCGGCGATCCGTCAGCTCGGTGAGATCGGTGGCGACGCCGCGATCGCGGAATTCGCCCGCAAACGGGTTCGGGTGATCGTCGAGGGCATCGAGCCCGTCGCCGACCACACCGCGCCGGTGATCGAAGCCAAAGTCGAGGAGATCGCGGAAGCGTTCGCCGAGGCCGGTTTCGCCGCCACCACCCGTCAGGTCGGCGCTGGTGTGCAGATCTGTCAGCATCACTGCCCGGTCGCGCACGTGGCCGAAGAGTTTCCCCAGTTGTGCGCCGCCGAATTGGACGCTTTCCGCGACCTGCTCGGCACCCACGTGCAGCGACTTGCGACGATCGCCAACGGCGATTGCGCCTGCACCACCCACGTGCCGCTGGTTGCGGTGCCGAAGATCCCATCCGCCGCACAGCCCGCGGCGGGACGTACGAACGACTCCGGAAGGAGTGCCGAATGACGACCCCTACCGACCAGGTGCAACCGCTCACCCAGGACGAAACCATCGCCTCGCTGGGCACCTACGGTTACGGCTGGTCCGACTCCGATGTGGCCGGTGCCAGCGCGCAACGTGGCCTGTCGGAGGCCGTCGTCCGCGATATCTCGGCGAAGAAGAGCGAACCCGAGTGGATGCTCGACGTGCGCCTCAAGGCGCTGCGCATCTTCGATCGCAAGCCCATGCCGAACTGGGGCTCCAACCTCGACGGCATCGACTTCGACAACATCAAGTACTTCGTGCGTTCGTCGGAGAAGCAGGCCGAGAGCTGGGAAGACCTGCCCGAGGACATCAAGAACACCTACGACAAGCTGGGCATCCCGGAAGCGGAGAAGCAGCGTCTGGTCTCCGGTGTCGCCGCGCAGTACGAGTCCGAGGTCGTCTACCACTCCATCCGTGAGGATCTGGAGCAGCAGGGCGTGATCTTCCTCGACACCGATACGGCGTTGAAGGAGCACCCGGAGATCTTCCAGAAGTACTTCGGCTCGGTCATCCCCGCCGGTGACAACAAGTTCTCCGCGCTCAACACCGCCGTGTGGTCGGGCGGCTCGTTCATCTACGTGCCGCCGGGCGTGCACGTCGACATCCCGCTGCAGGCCTACTTCCGGATCAACACCGAGAACATGGGCCAGTTCGAGCGGACGCTGATCATCGTCGACGAGGACGCCTACGTCCACTACGTCGAGGGTTGTACCGCCCCGATCTACAAGTCGGATTCGCTGCACTCCGCGGTCGTGGAGATCATCGTGAAGAAGGGCGGCCGCTGCCGCTACACGACCATCCAGAACTGGTCGAACAACGTGTACAACCTGGTCACCAAGCGGGCCAAGGCCGAGGCGGGCGCGACCATGGAGTGGGTCGACGGCAACATCGGCTCCAAGGTGACCATGAAGTACCCGGCGGTCTGGATGACCGGCGAGCACGCGCACGGCGAGGTCCTCTCGGTCGCGTTCGCGGGCCCCGGCCAGCACCAGGACACCGGCGCCAAGATGCTGCACCTGGCCCCGCACACCTCCTCGACCATCGTGTCGAAGTCGGTGGCGCGTGGTGGCGGTCGGGCGTCGTACCGCGGTCTGGTCCAGATCAACAAGGGCGCCAACGGTTCCAAGTCGACCGTGAAGTGTGACGCGCTGCTGGTCGACACCATCAGCCGCTCCGACACCTACCCCTACGTCGACATCCGCGAGGACGACGTGACGATGGGTCACGAGGCGACCGTCTCCAAGGTCTCCGAGGAGCAGCTGTTCTACCTGATGAGCCGCGGCCTCTCCGAGGACGAGGCGATGGCGATGATCGTGCGCGGCTTCGTGGAGCCGATCGCCAAGGAACTGCCGATGGAATACGCATTGGAACTGAACCGGCTCATCGAGCTGCAGATGGAAGGGGCCGTGGGCTGATGTCGACGCTCGAGACGCCGATCCAGAACCCTGGCGCGGGCGCCGCGGTCAACAAGGGCGAGGTCTTCACCTCGTTCGATGTGGATCAGTTCGAGATCCCGTCGGGTCGCGACGAGGCGTGGCGGTTCACCCCGCTGCGCCGCCTGCGCGGCCTGCACGACGGCACCGCCGTCGCCGACGGTGTCGCAGGAGTCGAGGTGAGTGAAGTCGCCGGTGTCACCGTGGAAACGGTGGGCCGCACCGACTCTCGCCTCGGCCAGGCCGGTACCCCCGCCGATCGTGTTGCCGCCCAGGCCTATTCGGGCTTCTCCGAGGCGACCGTGATCACGGTCGGCCCGGAAACCGAAGTGACGGATCCGGTTACGGTGACCATCACCGGTCCCGGTGAGGGCAAGACCGCCTACGGTCACCTGCAGATCCGCCTGGACAACTTCGCCGTCGCGACCGTGGTCATCGACCAGCGCGGCAGCGGAACCTACGCCGAGAACGTCGAATTCGTGCTCGGTGACAGCGCCAAGCTCACCGTCGTCGCGGTCCAGGAATGGAACGAAGACGCCGTGCACGTCACCGCGCATCACCTGAAGCTGGGCCGTGACGCGAACCTGCGCCACGTGTCGGCCACCCTCGGCGGCGACCTGGTTCGCCTGTCGGGCACCGTGCGCTACGCCGGTCCCGGCGGTGAAGCCGAGCTGTTCGGCCTGTACTTCGCCGACGCCGGTCAGCATTTCGAGCAGCGTCTGCTGGTCGATCACGCCGAGCCGAACTGCAAGTCGAACGTGCTGTACAAGGGTGCGCTGCAGGGCGATCCGAAGTCCCCGAAGGGTGACGCTCGCACGGTCTGGATCGGCGATGTGCTGATCCGCGCGGCCGCCGAGGGCACCGACACCTACGAGGCGAACCGCAACCTGGTGCTCACCGACGGCGCGCGCGCCGATTCGGTGCCGAACCTGGAGATCGAGACCGGCGAGATCGCCGGTGCCGGACACGCGAGTGCCACCGGCCGTTTCGACGACGAGCAGCTGTTCTACCTGCGCGCTCGCGGCATTCCCGAAGACGTCGCCCGCCGCTTGGTCGTGCGTGGCTTCTTCTTCGAGATCATCCAGAAGGTCACGGTCCCCGAGGTCCGAGAGCGGCTCGAGGCGGCCATCGAGGCCGAACTCGCCACTGTCGGTATCTGACACCCACTACTTCCCAAAGGATTTTGATTCGATGACCACCTTGGAAATCAAGGACCTGCACGCGGAGATCACCACCCCCGAGGGTGAGTCCAAGCAGATCCTCAACGGCGTGAACCTCACCGTGAAGTCCGGCGAGACGCACGCCATCATGGGCCCCAACGGCTCGGGCAAGTCCACGCTGTCCTACGTGATCGCGGGCCACCCCAAGTACACCGTCACCCAGGGCACCATCACCCTCGACGGCGAAGACGTCCTCGCGATGTCGGTCGACGAGCGCGCCCGCGCGGGCCTGTTCCTGGCCATGCAGTACCCGGTCGAGGTCCCCGGCGTGTCGATGTCGAACTTCCTGCGCACCGCCGCCACCGCCGTGCGCGGCGAGGCCCCCAAGCTGCGCACCTGGGTCAAGGAAGTCAAGGAGTCGATGAAGGAGCTCGAGATCGACTCGGCCTTCGCCGACCGCTCGGTGAACGAGGGCTTCTCCGGTGGCGAGAAGAAGCGTCACGAGGTGCTGCAGCTGGGTCTGCTCGCGCCCAAGATCGCGATCCTGGACGAGACCGACTCCGGCCTGGACGTCGACGCGCTGCGCATCGTCTCCGACGGGGTGAACCGCTACAAGGAGCGCACCGACGGCGGCGTGCTGCTGATCACGCACTACACCCGCATCCTGCGCTACATCAAGCCCGACTTCGTGCACGTGTTCGTCAACGGCAAGATCGTCGCCGAAGGCGGCTCCGAGCTGGCCGACGAACTCGACGCGAACGGCTACGAGCGCTTCACGTCCGCGACCACTGGAGCCTGACATGACCGCGACGGTCCCAGCTCTCGACGTAGCCCGCATCCGGGCCGACTTCCCGATCCTGCACCGCACGGTGCGGGACGGGAAACCGTTGGTGTACCTGGATTCCGGTGCGACCTCGCAGCGTCCGCTGCAGGTGCTGGACGCCGAGCGCGACTTCCTGCTCACCCGCAACTCCGCGGTGCACCGTGGTGCGCATCAGCTGGCGGAGGAGGCGACCGACTCCTACGAGGAGGCGCGCGCCGATATCGCCCGCTTCGTCGGTGCCGACGCCGGCGAGATCGTGTTCACCAAGAACGCGACCGAGTCACTGAACCTGGTGGCCAACGCTTTCGGTGACGACCGGTTCCCGTACAAGGTCGGCCCCGGTGACGAGATCGTCATCACCGAGCTCGAACATCACGCGAATCTCGTTCCGTGGCAGGAGCTCGCGCGCCGCACCGGTGCCACCCTCAAGTGGTACGGGATCACCGACGACGGCCGCATCGACCTGGATTCGCTGCAATTGTCGTCCGCGACAAAGATTGTCGCGTTCAGCCACCAGTCGAACGTGACCGGCGCGGTCGCTCCGGTGGACGAATTGGTCCGCCGGGCAAAGCAAGTCGGCGCGTTCGTCGTGCTCGACGCCTGCCAGTCGGTGCCGCACATGGCGGTGGACTTCCACGAGCTCGGTGTCGACTTCGCCGCGTTCTCCGGCCACAAGATGCTGGGCCCGATGGGCGTGGGCGGACTGTACGGTCGGCGTGCGCTGCTCGAGGAGACCCCGCCGTTCATCACCGGTGGCTCGATGATCGAAACCGTCACCATGGAGAAGACCACCTACGCGCCGCCCCCGCAGCGCTTCGAGGCGGGTACTCCGATGACGTCGCAGGTGGTCGGGCTGGCCGCCGCGGTGCGCTACCTCGAGAACCTCGGCATGGATGCCGTTGCCGCGCACGAGCATTCGCTCACCGGTGCGGCACTGGACGGCCTGTCCGGGATCGACGGGGTGCGGATCATCGGACCCACCGAGAACATCGATCGCGGTGGCGCGGTGTCGTTCGTGGTCGACGGGATCCACGCCCACGACGTGGGTCAGATCCTCGACGACCAGGGCGTCGCCATCCGCGTCGGTCACCACTGCGCCTGGCCGCTGCACCGCAAGTTCGGTGTCGCAGCCACCGCGCGTGCTTCGTTCGCGGTCTACAACACCCTCGACGAGGTCGACGCGCTGGTTGCCGCCGTGCGCAAGGCCAAGAGCTTCTTCGGAGTCGCGTAAGTCATGCGTATGGAGCAGATGTACCAGGAAGTGATCCTGGACCACTACAAGCACCCGCACCACCGCGGGCTGCGGGAACCGTTCGGCGCCCAGGTGCACCACGTCAACCCGACCTGCGGTGACGAGGTGACCATGCGCGTGCACGTCGACGACGCGGGCGAGATCGCCGACGTGTCCTACGACGGTCAGGGCTGCTCGATCAGCCAGGCCGCCACCTCGATCCTCACCGATCAGGTGATCGGCCTGCCGGTGCAGCAGGCGCTGAAGGTGGTCGACTCGTTCAGCGAGATGATCTCCAGCCGCGGCACCGTCGAAGGCGACGAGGACATGATCGGCGACGGCATCGCCCTCGCCGGCGTGAGCAAGTACCCGGCGCGCGTCAAGTGCGCGCTGCTGGGCTGGATGGCGTTCAAAGACGCTGTCGTGCAGATCAGTTCGGCCGAAGAATCCAAGGCACCGATGGGAAATGGGGAGTCTGCCACATGAGTGAGAGCACCGATACCGCACAGACCCCGGAGGCCGCCCAGGCACCGGAGGCCGCCGAGGTCGTCGCCGAAACCGTCGAGTTGACGGCCGAACAGGCGCAGCAGATCGAGGACCTCGAGGAAGCGATGCGCGACGTCGTGGACCCCGAACTCGGCATCAACGTCGTGGATCTTGGCCTGGTCTACGGCCTGTCCGTGGACGCGGAGAACATCTGCACCCTGGACATGACGCTCACGTCGGCGGCCTGCCCGCTGACCGACGTCATCGAAGACCAGTCCCGCAACGCCCTGGTCCGCAGCGGCCTGGTCGAGGACTTGAAGATCAACTGGGTCTGGATTCCGCCGTGGGGCCCGGACAAGATCACCGACGACGGCCGCGAACAGCTGCGCGCCCTCGGCTTCACGGTGTAACAAGGCATTTGATGGGCCCGGATCCTTGGTGGATCCGGGCCTTTTCATGTTCTGCCGGTATTGCACTGACAGGTTCGATTGTGACCTCTTACCGCGAGGTTGGCTATCACCGGGCATTCGGTGATGATCTTGGAGGTTCCGGAGTTCCGGAACAGCTTTCCAGAGGAGATCTTTCGAATGAGTTTCATGGGTAAGGCCGGCTTCGCCGTCGCGGCGATGGGCCTTGCGGCCGGTTCGGTGTTGGGTGCCGGTTCGGCGAGTGCGGCGGGCAATCAGTGGGCGTCGATCGCGGTGAGCCACGCCGAGCTGATCTACGGCACCAGCGCCAACGAAGGTGATGTCGCGTCGGCCGAAGCCATCGCGCTGGCCGATTGCCACTACGCCAGCTGCGAGGTCCTGGTGAGCTGGGCCAACGGTTGCGCCGCCCTCGTGCAGAGCAAGGACGCCTTCGCGTGGGCGGTCGGCGCCAACCGGGCCGAGGCAGAGCGTGTCGCGTACGAGCAGTTGTCGACGCGCACTCCCACTGCGATCCTGGCCAACACGGGTTCGGCGAACCTGAGCGGTGCCAAGATCATCGACGTGATCTGCACCGCGAACGCACGCTGATCCACCACTAGCATTCGGGCCCGGATCCTTTCGCAGGATCCGGGCCCGAAGTGTTTGTGCGCTACACTTTTTGGGCGTCGGACACCTGGGCGATCCAGGCGCCGATCATGTCGGCGGTCTGGTCGATGACCGTGTCGCGGTCCAGCCCCTCGTTCTCCATCTCCACCGAACGCAGCGCCGTGGCGAAACCGGCGTTGAGCACCACGAACGACATCGTGTCGATGTCGATGCCGCGGGTCGGGCCCAGCATCTGGATCAGGTACAGCTTGAGGATCATGCGCAGGCGCGGCTCGAACTCCGGGATGCCGCTGCCGTAGAACTGCAGGTCCGCCACGAGCGCGCGCACCAGCGGCCCGTTGGCGATGAGGATTTCCACCGCGATCCTGATCACCTCGGCGACCGCGTCGCGCGGGGTCTTGTCCGCGCCGGTGCTGAGCAGCCTGCTGTATCGCTCCTCGACCTGCAGGAACAGGCCGTCGGTGAGTTCCTTGACGATCTCGTCGCGGTCGGTGAAATACCGGTACAGCGTGCCGATGCTCATGCCCGCTTCGGTGGCGATCCGGTTGGTGGAGGTATTGCCGATTCCGCGGGTGCCGAAAAGGTGAGCGGCCACCGTGAGAATGCGTGTTCGGGTTTCCTTCGCCCGGTCCTGCTTGGGGCGTTTGCGCTGCTTATCGGCCTGCGTGGGCATCAATCGACCTCGGTGGAAAGAGGAGTAGAAGGTGAGCGGTTGCTCACTCTAGAGTCATGATCACTGAGAAACCGCAGTGTAGGCCATCACATCGGGCCACACCACGGCAAGCACAACCACCACCAGCGGTGCCGGGGTGTAGAAGGAGGAGTCGACGATGACGATCCCAATGGAAGGGCCGACCATGTGGCAGCCCTTGCGTGACGTGCGGGCGATGACCGGGAAACTGGTCGGCCATTTCGTCGACAATGTCGCGCCCTGCCGAACGTTGCCCGGCGACGTGATCTCCGGTGACGTCACCACGGTCACCCGGATGTGTCTGGAAATCGTCGGCGGGATGCTCGACGGCCGCGACGAGGAAGCCAAGCTGAACCGCTTGGCGGTCGCCGCGGCGGGCTGGGCGCGCGAAGGGGTGCCGATCGACACGATCCTGCACGCCTTCCACGAGGGTTTCCGCCTGGCGTTCGACGCGGTCTACGACGAGGTAGCCGACGCCGACCGCGCGAGCCTGATCCACGGCTTCCGCCGCACCACCGAGATCTCGGACCTGTTGTGTACCACCGTGACTCGCGCCTACATCCGCGAGCATCGCGAAGCGGTCGGCGAACACCACTCGGCCGTGCACACGCTCACGTCGGCGCTGCTGGCCGGTCAGTCGACCGTGACGATGGCACGCGAGGTCGGAATCACTGTCGCGCAAGCGTATTCGGTGCTGGCCCTGTCGATCGGCAAGCATCCCGACGAGCACAACCCGCGCGTGGACGGTGCCGTGGTGGCCCGCCGCAAGCTGCGCCGAGTGCAGACCGCGCTGGCGCATCGCTGCGGTGAGCAGGTGCTGGCACTGCTGTCGGTCGACGGTGGCACCCTGCTGATTCCCTCGGACCTGCTGATGGGCGAGCAGCTCGACGCGCTGGTCGAAGCGTTGTCGCGTGCCGCCCGCGTGGACATCACCGGCGCGCTGGTCCCCGCCGCCACCGAGGAGATCCCCGACGCCGCCCAGCGTGCCCACGAACTCCTGGACATGGTCGAACGCCTCGACAGCGCCCCCGGCCTCTACCGTTTCGGCGACCTGGCCCTGGAATACCAGCTCACCCGCCCCGGCCCCGGCCGCGCCCGCCTGGGCGAACTCCTCGCCCCCCTGGACAACCACCCCGAACTCTACGAAACCCTGCGCGTGCACATCGCCAACAACATGAACCGCCAACGCACCGCCCGCCTACTCCACATCCACACCAACACCGTCGACTACCGCCTCCGCCGAGTAGCCCAACTCACCGGCCTCGACCCAGCCCAATCCTCGGGCCTGTGGCAACTGCGCTCCTCGATGATCGCCCGCAGCTTCCACACCGGCACCGCCACCACCCTGGAAACCGGCACCCCCCGCCGCACCCCCTACTCCGCCCCCGACTTCGAGGACATCCGCTCGGCCTAGAGCCCTTCCGCTGACTCGCCCACCTCTCACGAGAGGTGGGCGAAATGCGTTAGCGCGCAGGCTTTTCCTGTCGGTGGGGGCGACGGCCGTTGTCGGCTGATCGGAACTTGTCGGAGGTCGTTGTTACTCTGTGGGGGACGAACGGTTCGGGAGGAACGGGCGTCGGGATCGTGAAAGCTGTTGTGGGCGATGATGTGTCGACGCTATGGCGGGTTTCGCGGGAATGGTCGCGGTGATGTCGGAAATCTATTTCCGGTGTGGCCGAAGGCTGTTCATGATTGGTTCGGCTTCGACCGTGAAGTCGACATTTCGATGGGGAGAATCTCTGATGTCTGTTCTGGGCAAGTACGCGCTGGGTGTGGCTGTGATGTCCGCGGTGGCGGCGGCGACCGTGGCCACCGCGGGGCCTGCTGCCGCGGGTGCCAGCGGTGTGGCGATCGCTGAGGTGCCGGGGTTCACCGCGGTGTCACGTGATGGTGGGTTCCAGGCCGCGGCCGGGGACCTGTATGGGGCGATGGCGTTGTCGCCGGGGCAGGCCGTGGTCGCGTCGGCGGTCAATTACGGCAGCTGGACGGCGGCGCGCAATGCCGCGTTGGATGAGTGCGGAGTGCGGGACTGCCAGATCGTGGTCGACTTCCGTAACGCGTGCGGTGCGGTGGCGCAGGGTGCGGACTACCGGTTCGGTTGGTCGTGGGATCGCTCCCTGGCCGCGGCCGAACGTTCCGCGGTGGACGTGCTCGGGTTCAGCGCCCCGCCGTTCCCCGACCTGGGTTCGGCGTCGCCGCGTGCGGCGTGGGTTGTGCTGTCGGCCTGCACGGCGAACGTCTGATGAACCGGCAGGGGCACCCGATTACCGTGTGCCCCTGCCGTATTCAGCGTCGCAACACTTTGCGTGCGAGCCAGTTCCCGAAGAACTGCACACCCTGCACGCCGACGATGATGATCAGTACCGCCACCAGCGTCACCTGCCACTGGAACTGCTGATACCCGTAGACGATCGCGAAATCACCCAGGCCACCACCACCGACGGTGCCGGCCATCGCGGAGATATCAACGATCGAGATCACCACGAACGTGTAGCCGAGGATCAACGGCCCCAACGCTTCTGGAATGAGCAGCGTGACAATGATCCGCAACGGTCCCGCGCCCACAGCGCGCGCCGCCTCGATCACGCCCGGATCGACCGTGACCAGGTTCTGTTCCACGATCCGCGCGATCCCGAACGAGGCCGCCACGATCATCACGAACAGCGCCGCCTCGGATCCGATCGTCGTCCCGACCACTTCCAGGGTGACCGGGCCCAGCGCGGCCAGCAGGATGATGAACGGAATCGGCCGCACCACATTGACGAACACATTGAGCACGAAGTAGATCGGCGCGTTCGCCAGCAGCCCACCCTTGCGCGTGGTGTAGAGCGCGGTGCCCAGCGCCAGCCCGATCACCCCGGCCACCACGAATGTCACGCCGACCAGGTAAACAGTGGTCCCGATCGCCTCGAACAGTGTGGGCCGCAACTTCTCCCAGTTCGTTTCCATCAGCCCACCTTCTGTTGCAGGTCGGCGACAACACGATCCACCGCGGCATCGGGCCCGTGCAAGGCCAGGGTCACGCTGCCGAATGTCTTGTCCTGCAACGTACTCACCCCGCCGTAGACGATCTCGAACCGCACCTCGGCAGCCGCCGCGGCAGCCAAAGCCGTGCCGAGACCGCTGTCGTCATCGATATCGATCGTGACCAACCGGCCACCGTGCAACTGCTGCAGTCGATCCAGCTCCGTCGCGTCGGGCCGATTGTGCAGCACCGTCGCCACGAACGAACGCGTAGGCGCGGCCTGCGGTGCAGCGAAAACCTCGAAGGTGGAAGCCAATTCGACGATCCGACCTTCGGCCAGCACCGCGACACGATCGGCGACCGCCCGGATCACATCCATCTCATGAGTGATCACCACAATGGTCACCCCGAGCTCGGCATTGATCTTCTTCAACAGCCGCAGCACCTCACCCGTGGTTTCCGGGTCGAGCGCGGAAGTGGCCTCGTCGGCGAGCAACAGCGAGGGCGAGGTCGCCAAAGCCCTGGCGATCCCGACCCGCTGCTTCTGCCCACCCGAGAGCTGATCCGGGTAGGCGCGTGCCTTGTCGGTGAGCCCGACGAACTCGAGCAGTTCGGCCACGCGGGCTTTGCGTTCGGCCCGCTTCCACCCCGCCACTTTCAGTGGATACTCGACATTGCCTGCGGCAGTACGTGATCGGAACAGGTTGAACTGCTGGAACACCATGCCGATATCGCGCCGCAACGTGCGCACCGCCGACTCCGGCACCCCGGTGATGGGAGTGCCGGAGATCGTGACAGTGCCCGAGGTCGGCTTGTCCAGGGCGTTGATCAGCCGCACCAGGGTGGATTTGCCCGCCCCGGAATAGCCGATCACGCCGAAGATCTCACCCGGCTCGATCCGTAGATCGATGTTGTCGAGCGCGGTGTGCTGGTCCGCGCCGGTGCCGAAAACCTTGGTGACGGAACGAAATTCGACCGCCGCTTCGGTGCTCACTTGGTCGTGCGGATGCCCTGCTGCACCCGATCCAGGATCTTTTCCAGCTCGGGACCTGGCCGATTCACGGCCACCGCGGTGTCCTTGGTGACCTCGGCGTGCGCGGTGGCCACGGCCTGATCCTTCCAGATCTCCGTCAGCTTCAGATAGGTCGGATTCGTCTTGTCCTCGGCGCGGCTGACGATCACATTGATGTACGGCTCGGCAGCCGGGTTCTTCGGATCATCCTTGTACAGCGCGGATTTCGGGTCGACGCCCGACCGTTCGAGGAAGGTGTTGTTGATCACCGAACCGTCGACCGAGGGCAGCGACAGCGCGGTCTGCGCGGCATCGACCGGCGTCACCTTCACCTTGGACGCGGCCTTGTCGATGTCGGCGGGAGTCGGCTGCACCGACGTGCCGGTGAGCTTCAGCAGCCCGGCCGCCTGCAGCACGAACAGTGCGCGCGCCTGGTTGGTCGGATCGTTGGGAATCGCGATCTCACCACCGGCTGGAATATCGGCCAACGCCTTGTGCTTCTTGGAGTAAAGACCCAGCGGCACAATGTAAGTCGACCCGATCGGCGTCAGCGTGTCCGAGCTGGCCACGTTGTACTGGCCGAGGAACTGCAGATGCTGGAACAGATTCAGGTCGATCTGCTTCTGCGACAACGCCACATTGGGCTGCTTGTAATCAGAGAAGTTGGTGACCTTCAGCGTGATCCCCTGCTCCTTGGCCTTCTGCTCGAAAACCTCGAAAGCCTTGTCCTTGTCGGTGGTCCCGATCCGCACCACCGTCCCCGACGCCGCATCGTCGGCACCGCACGCCGTGAGGGTGATGGCAGCGGTGGCAATCAGCACTGGGATCGCCAGCGCTCGACGGAATTTCACTTGTACTCCCGAATGACTCGCAGAAGATGAACTCGGTCATCCAAGCCGCCACCACCAACCCTCGACAATGGTTTAGCTTGCGGTGAGCGAAACCCTCGCGAACAGTGGGACGAGCGTCTAGCTTGTGGACAATGTGAATCCTGCGCGGACGGCCCTGAACCTCGAGCAGTTGCGCATCAACGTCGGCGGATCGTCGGCACCAACTCCGCAGCCAGCTTGCGGTGGTCGGCGACGATTGCGTGATGCCGGGCAGCCTTGAAAGCGGAGTAGTCGAGCGCCTGAAAATCCATGTACCAGCCCCGTTCTAGCAGCAGCTGGTTGAAGAAGGCGCGCTGCGTGCGAGTGTTGCCCTCGCGGAAGGCGTGGACGGCGTTGACTTCGCCCCAATGGTAGGCAAGCCGATCGACGAAGGTGTCCACGTCAGAAGACTTCAACCCGTCGTCGCGGCAACGAAGCGGCTTTGAGTCTCGATGTTGGCCGGCGGGCAGAAAGGGATTCCCTTACTGGTCTGTACTGTGCGGATCCGCCCCGTCCAATCGTAGAAATCGCCGAAAAGATAGCGATGGATCCCGCACAGGTGGTCGAAGTCGAATCCGCCGCTGATGGGATGCGCCTGCAGCTGCGCCGCACGCAACGATGCGAGCTCGACCTCTAGCTCCGCGGCCATGACAGGGTCGCGCTCATCGAGCAGGTTACGCAGGACGTTGGTGCCGGGGTAGGCGTACGGATCCTCCGTCACTGCTGGTCAGGAGGCTGCGCGGTGCCGACTGCGGTGTCCGCGGATTGCGGCGGCCACTGCTTCGTCGACGGCGATCTCACCCTTCAGAATGCGACGCATTTGGCGCTGGACGCGCTCAGGTGTCTTGTGACCTGCCATTTTGTTTCCCGCCACCACAGCTTCGACTGCACGGTCCGCGTCCTTGTCGTTCATCGCATCCTCTCGGTGTCGGTGACATCTCGCGTTGCGCACTCGCCACACCGCCCTGGACACCAGGCTACCGTGCTTCGAGCGGCCGGACCTTGCATTGAGACGTACGTTTGGGCAGGTGAGTGAGCGTCAGCACGTCAATCGTGGAGGAACTTGTGGACGAGCATTACTGCCATCGAACCCTCGCCCACGGCGGCGGCTACTCGGTGGCCGTTGAAGGCGCGCACGTCTCCTGCGGCGAAAACGCCGGGGACGGTGGTTTCCAGGTGTAGGGGTGGGCGGTCGAGGGGCCAGGGGGAGTGGGAGCCTTCGACGGTGGTGATGTCAGGGCCGGTCAGCAGGTAACCGTGACTGTCGCGGGCGAAGGAGGGGTCCAGCCAGTCGGTGGCGGGTTCGGCGCCGATGAAGGCGAACAGCCAGTTGGCGGGGACTTCTTCGACGGCGCCGGTGGTGCGGTCGCGCAGGGTGAGGTGTTCGAGGTGGGTGCCGCCGGACGCGTCGACCACCTCGACGTCGGTGCGAACTTCGATCGCCGGAATCCCCTCGATCTGCTTGATCAAGTACGTCGACATCTCCACGGCCAGCGAATCCGCGCGCACCAGCATGATCACCTTGCGCGCGCACGACGCGAAGTACACCGCCGCCTGGCCCGCGGAGTTCGCACCGCCCACGATGTACACGTCCGAGCCCGCGCACAACGGTGCCTCGGTGAGCGCGGAGAAGTAGAACACGCCGCGGCCGTTGAACTTGTCGACGCTGGGGATGTCGAGGGTGCGGAAGGTGGCCCCGGTCGCGATGATCACCGATCGGGCGTGCACGGTGATGTCGTCGGTGCAGTGCACCGCGAAGCCGTGGTCGGTGGGGCGAAGGTGGTCGGCTTGCAGGCTGATCACCAGTTCGGCGCCGAATTTGCAGGCCTGTTTGCGGGCGCGGTCGGTGAGGTCGGAGCCGGAGATGCCGTCGGGGAAGCCCAGGTAGTTCTGGATGCTCGAGCTCAAACCTGCTTGACCGCCGATGGCCCACCGTTCGAGCAGGACTGTGTGCAGGCCTTCCGACGCGCCGTAGAGCGCGGCCGCCATGCCCGCGGGTCCGCCGCCGACGATGAGCAGGTCGTAGTTGTCGGAGCTGGGTTTCGCGTGCAAGCCCACCCACTGGGCCAGTTGTTCCTCGTCGGCGGGCTTCAAGCTGCTGCCGTCCGCCTTGAACAGCACGGGAGTGTCGTCGGCGGTGAAACCGTGCTGCTCGAGCAGTTGTCGACCGGTCGACTCGGTGGGTTGCAGCCAGCGGCAAGCGATTTCGTTGCGTGCCAGGAAGGTGCGGATCGCGGTGCACGCGGGCGACCACATGTCGGCGACGACGGTCAGATCGTGCTCGTCCCTCGGAGTATGAGCCACCCGTCGAGGATAGGCCGGACCTGCGGTTTTGCGTTCGAGGCGCTCCGTCGGCAGCTCAGCGCAGCGGGTGTTCGATCGACAGGCGACCGCGTCGGACGAGGTCGCGTTTGGTGATCGGCGGCAGCGCGGCGTCGTCGTCGGGGGCGGCGGGGTTGGGGCGAACGAGCAACGTGACGGTCGCCGCGGGCACGAACCCGCTGCTGGTCATCAGCGCGGCCGAGGCGCTGTTGCGATCCTCGACATCGGTGACGATATGCCGGGCCCCGCGCGCGAACAACGCCTCCGAGCACACGTTCACCAGCCGCCTGGCGATCCCGTGGCCCTGCATGTCGGGCGCGACCGCGATCCACTCCAGGTAGGCCCAGTCGTCACGATTCTCGAACTCCATCGAACCGAGCACGAACCCGACCACCCGGTCCGAATCCAGGGCCACCCAGCACGCATTGTCCGGACTGTCCAGATGCTGGGCGACGGCGGTGAGCGACCATGACGTGTACGGCTTGATGGTGGTATCGAAAACCTGATGGCCCAGGTCGAGGACCTGACGCAGATGTCCGAGTCCCATCGGCACGACAACGGTGTCCATGGGCTCCTACGCACCCTTGCGGGTAGCGGTCTTGGGCTCGGCGGTTTTGCTCGCGGCCTTGCGCGGTGCGGCTTTCTTGGCGGCCTTCTTCGCCGGCTTCTCCGGGGCGGCATCCCGGCGACCGCTGGCCTCGAGGCTGCGCTGCAGGGCCGCGACAAGATCCACCACCTCGGCATCGGCCTGTTCGGCCGGTTCGGTTTCCGCGGCGGGCTCGACCTTGCCGGTCCCGCTGGCGATCGCCTCATCCAGGAGCTTCTGCAGTTCGATCTGGTATTCGTCGGTGTACTCGGACGGATCGAAATCGCCCGACATCGACTCCACCAGCGTCTCCGCCATCTTCAATTCCTGCGGGCGCGGGGCGGGCGCGTCCTCGAGCGACGGGAACTCCACCGCGCGCACCTCGTCGGGCCACAGCAACGTCTGCAGCACGAGCACCCCGTCGCGCACCCGCAACGCGGCCAACCTGGTCTTCTGCCGCAGCGTGAAGTGCACCAGCGCGGTCTTGTCGATGCGTTCCAGCGTCGCCGCCAGCAACTGATACGCCTTCGGCGTCGCCGAATCGGGTTCGAGGTAGTAACTCTTGTCGAACAGCACCGGGTCGATCTGATCCGACGGCACGAACTCCAACACCGGAATCTCGTGCTTTTCCGCCGCGGGCAACTTCGAGAAATCCTCGTCGGTCAACACCACCTGCTCCCCATCAGGCGAGGTGTAAGCCTTATCGATATCGGCGAACTGCACCGAATTCCCGCACACCTGACACACCCGGTCATATTTGATCCGGCCCCCGTCCTTGCCGTGGACCTGATGAAACCTGATGTCATGATCCTCGGTCGCGGTATAAACCTTGACCGGGACATTGACCAGCCCGAAAGCGATCGAGCCCTTCCAGATCGACCTCATGCTCCCATCATGGTCGATATGTTGCGCCGGTGCGAGCAAGCAGCACCGAATCGGCGCTGGTCCGTGATGTTTCGGTGCTTGAAATCGGGACCCTTCTGCGCCTGACCGAAAATAAGTAGCGCCCGCGCGCCGGGGTTGATAGACAAGCGCATGGCCGAATTGTCAGTCCCGACGCTGTTCGCGTTCGCGGGACTTTGCCTGCTGCTGGCGATCACACCTGGACCGGATACTTTTCTCGTGCTGCGACATTCGTTGTCGGATTCGCGGCTGGGCGTTGCTGTCGCCGCTGGTTCGGGTCTCGGATCGATGGTGTGGGCGGGGGCGGTTGCGGTGGGGTTGGCTGCGCTGCTCACTGCATATCCGACGGCGTTGCAGGTTCTCAAGATTGTCGGCGGTGTCTATTTGATCTATTTGGGCGTCAGTGGGTTCCTGCGCCGCGACACGATGGGGCCGGCTGCGGCGGACGAGCGGGAAGCTGGGCGCAGCCTTGTGGCCGCATTCCGGGACGGGATCGTTCCGTGCCTGCTGAACCCGAAGGTTGGGCTGTTCTTCCTGGCGGTTGTTCCCCAGTTCGCGCCCGCGGATTCTTCGGCAGCGAGTGTGACGATGGTGTTGGGCGCGATCGACGGTGTCGTGGCGTTCGTGTGGTTGGTGTTGGTGTCGGTTGTCGCGGCCCGCGCGGTGCGGTGGTTGCGCAGGCCGCGGGTGGCTCGGACGTTGGGCAATCTGAGTTCGGGTGCGTTGGCTGTCCTCGGGGTCGCGACGATTTCGGCTCGAACGTCGCCGTAGGGCGGGGACGATTGGTTGTGTGAGGCATCCGGCGCGCGGGCCAGCTGTCAGCTATCGGTCTTGTCCACCTTCAGCACGGTGACGGTGTTGGCTCCTTCGCCGAAGGTGGCCAGCACGCGGCCGTAGTCGAGGGCGGTGAAAACCCAGGGCATCGTGGCGGGTGATTGGGCCGAGATGGTGGCGGCGGACAGGGCCAGGTAGTCGATGGCGGTCCAGTTGCCGATCTCGGTGGCCACACCGGGGTCGCTGTCGACCTTGTAGACCCAGACGTTGTGTCGGGCGTCGAAGCCCGCGTTGAGCAGGTCCAGCCAGAGTTCGCTTTCGGTGACCAGCAGCGCGTCGCGGGGGATGTTGGCGGCGATCCAGGCGACGGCTTCGCGTTCGGGGCGGTCTTCGTCGAGGGTGAATTGTCGGTGCAGGGTGTCGGGCCAGGTGTGGGCCAGGGTGGTTGCGGCGATCGGGTACGCGATCAAGGCGGCCACCAGGGCGAGTACGGCGAAGCGGGGGACGGGCTCCGTGCGGGACCAGGCGGCCAGGCGCGAGTGGCCGAGATCGGCGACCGCGGCCAGCGCCAGTGCCAGGAAGGGCAGCAGGGTCACCACGTACATCGCCGGCACGTATCCGCCGCGCACGAGCATCGCCAACTGGAATGCCACGAGCACTGCCACCGGTCGCCATCGCGGCACGAATATCAGTGTGGCCGTGGCGATCACGCCGCCGACGGGTAGCAGCAGGTCCAACGCGAGCCAGGTGTCGATGAGCATTCGCACGTCGCTACCGGCATCCAGTATCGAGCCGCTACCGGCACGCGCGGACAGCTGCCATTCGATGGCTTCCCACAGGCTGACGTGCCCCGGACCGGGCAACAGTTCGTTCTTGATGGCCGCGAACAGCGGGTACAGCGATACCGACATCACGAACACCACCGCGAACGAGACAACCACATACTCCCGGTTGCCCGCGCCGCGATAGTGCCGCCACAGCGCGTAGGCCAGCGCAGGTGCGGCGATGGCCAGGGTCTCCTTCGTGGTGACGGCGACCGTAAAGCACACTGCCGCACCGACTGCCGCGCCCCAGCGACGTCGCGGTGACAGCGCGAGCGCGAAGGAAGCCAGCAGCCAGGCCAGGGCGATGTTGTCCAGCAACACCATTCGGCCGTAGTGCACCGCCAGCGGACTGAACACGAACAGCATCACAGCCAGCGCGGCCCAACCGTTGCGCATCCCCAGTCGGCGCGCGAGCACGAACAGCAGTGCAGCCGTAGCCATTCGGACAACGACCATGAACTCGCGTCCGGCCATCACCGTGTTGTCCGACCAGCGTTGCAGGCTGCGGGTGAGTTCGAACCAGATCGACATCTGCACCCAGCCCATCGGCGGATGGTCGTACCAATAGGTGTAGTGCGCCAGCGCGTGCAGATTCGGAATCGCCCACGCCTGAGCGATATACACGCCCTCGTCACCGAAACGGATGGGGTATCCGGTGATTCCGATCGCGGTGACCACGCCGGAACACAGCGTGAGTACCGCGACCAGCAACTGAGTCTTGCGTCGGGCGGTGAATCGCGTTGGCGCGGGCGCTATTTCGGTGACGGTGGCCAGTGGCCGCTCGGTCGTGGGTGCGCTCATGCCGTGCGCACCAGGGCCGGCGCCGCGACCTGCGCGTCGAAGTGGTCGCCGACGTGCGCGGTCTTGTCCCAGCCCAGCCGCCCGAGCGCGTACCAGAGCACCGCCTGCAGTGCGGCGAACGACAGCACCAGCTGATACGGGTAGAACGTCAGCACGAACAGCGGATACACATGCCAGGGCACCCGTCGTGCGTAGATCCGCCCGTATTCGCGAATCTGCAACAGCTGCAACGCGATTCCGAGCACGATCGGAATAGTCGGCAGGCACACCGCAACGGCCAGTGGCGCAGGGGATTTGATCCAGAACAGGGTGATCAGCGTCAGCGGCAGGATCGCCAGGGAGATCGTCTGGAACAGGCTCATCGACAGAATCCACACCGCGACAATCCGACTGCGCACGGTCGGCAGCGACCGCCAGTTGCCCGCGACCAGGCTCTGCAGGAAGCCGATGTTCCAGCGGCGCCGCTGTTTCACCAGGGTCAGCAGGCTGGGCGGGGTTTCCTCGCGGGTGGTCAGGCGCGGGTCGTAGAAGGTCAAGGTGCGGGCGCGGTGCACGGCGGTGGCGCGGATGCCGAGTTCGCAGTCCTCGGTCAGCGACATCGGCCAGCCACCCGACTTTTCGAGCAGGCCCGCGCGCAGGAACACGGTGTTGCCGCCCAGTGGCATGAAGCCACGGTCGGATTGGTAGCGCATCTGTGAGGAGAACCAGCGGGTGTATTCCAGCAGGTTGTGCCAGGCGTACCAGCGGTGCAGGCGCTGGCCGACGCGGCGCAGAAAACCGCCGGTGATCTGGGGATCCATCAGCTGGATGCCGCCCTGGATGATCTCGACGCCGGGGTGGTCTTGGAAGGCCTGGTCGACCGCGCACAGCAGGCCCGGCGCGGCCAGCGATTCGGCGTCGAGGATGGTGAACACGGTGAACTGGTCGCGCAGCTGCCAGAACGCGTAGTTGAGCTGTTGCGGTTTGTTCGGCGGGCGATCGCGCAGCGGGTAGACCAGCAACTGGACGGGGCCGGGCGACGGTTCCGCCAGGCCTGCGGGCGCGAAACGCAGGGCCTGGTCGAGGTCGCGGCGGATCCGGTCGTAGCCGTGTCCGCGGGCGAAGCCTTCGTTGACGATGTGCGCGGTTGTCGCTGCCACAGCACAGGTTTCGGGATCGTCGTCGTTGATCACCGTCACGACGCGGTGCGCGGGGTGGTCGCGTTGCGTCCACGCGGTGTTGAGCAGCGTGTGGGCGAGCACATCGGTTTCGTGCCTGGCCGGGATGAGCACCGCGATGGCCTCGCGAGCGGGGCCGTCGGGTTCGGCGAGCAGCAGTTGGCCTTCCAGTCCGGATTCGCGGTGCATGTAGACCAGCGAGATCAGGAACGAGCAGCTCATCACCATGGCGAACACCGAGAAGGTCAGCCCGGCCACGATCAGGAAAATTCGTAGATCGTCGGACAGCCACAGGCCCATGGCCACCACTGCGACGGCACCGAAGAGCAAGCCCAGCATGGTTTTTCGTGAGACTTTGCGACTGTTCTCACCGTGGGTGAGGTGTGTTGCGCGCGTACGTGGGGGTGGCGCTTCGACATGCATGATGATCACCCGGATTTCGACGAAGAGCAGCAGCGGAAACCGGTGACCGCCCCGACGTCAGCCCCCGTGCCCCGAACCGGTCCGCGCGACGGCGCCGGCAGGTGGCATGTCCGGCGACGGTACCGGACAGCGAAATCCTAGCAAGGGTGTTGCGGGAGCGCATGTTTGGGAAGTTGTGCGTTTGGGTAAGGGTTTGCCGGTTACTGTTCAGCTGAGGCCGATTACCGAGGTGGCGAGGGTGCGGCGCAGCGTGGGCGGCAGGTCGGCGAACAATGCGCGCATCGCGGCGAGGGTGCCGCGGAGGTCGTCGTGGCCCGACAGGTAGGAATGTTGCAGTGCGGCAGGCAAACCGAAGAACGTGTCGAAGAAGACCGGGACTTCGCGCGGTGGAAGGGCAAGCAGCGCACGCAATCCCGCGCGACGTAGGACTGCGACGGCGCGAGCTTGCGGGGTCCAGACTGTGCCGCCCGCAGCGATGGTGTCAGCGGCGGCGAGCGCGGCGGCGACGCTGTAACCGGTGGCCGGATGCGTGAGTCCTCCGGCCGCACCGAACCGTCCGTGCCCCCGTTTGCCACCCTGTACTGGAAACCGAACTCGTTCAACAGGTTCGGTGCCTGACAGTGTGATTCCCCGAGCGTGCAATCTGTGTTCCAGCCTGTGCCGCAACACATCTGGCGCGAGCGCGGGTCGACCGGCCAAACAGGTTTCCTCGTACAGCACGGTGTCCGCACCGAGCGGCACAACGTAAAGGAACGACGGCACCTCATCCAGAGCAGCACCGTTATCGCGCCGCCAGTCCATGAAGAGGGTCTGCTCACCTTCTTCGAGCGGGAGAACAACCCCGTAGGCAGTCTGCTCAGCACGCCCCGGCGACCTCCCCAACCCCCGCGCATCAACCACCCGTCCAGTGCAGGTCACCCCACCAGCGGTCCGCACCACTCCAAGCCGCGCATCGACCTCCACCGCCCGTTCCGCAACAACAGTCGCCCCCTCCAGCGACAACGAAGCCTGCAACCCCGCCGTACAGAATACCTGATACACCCGCTCGACCCGATGCTCCCGAGTCCCCCATGCCAACGGCCCCGCAACCGTCGCCGCCACCACCCCGTCACCAACCCACGCAGGTAACTCATCAGCCCAAGCCGCATAGGTAGGCGTCCACACCCGATCCGGATTCGGATCGATCGCAATCACCGACAGCCCCTGCCCGACAGCCCGATGAGCCACCGCCCGCCCCGCAGGACCGAGCCCACAGACGATCAGATCAGCACGCACTCCACGATTGGATCAGACGCAACGATCACGGGCCCCGCCGCACCGCGCAATCACCGCCTCCGGACTGGTCGGTACTAAGTACGCGCGCCGCTCATGCGCGACAGGATCTTGTGAAACCGAGTGGGGGAGCACGGCTCGATCGTCAGCTCGTTTCGGGAGTACCGATAGACGTAACGGCCG
Source organism: Nocardia sp. NPDC058666 (assembly GCF_042714895.1). Taxonomy (NCBI): domain Bacteria; kingdom Bacillati; phylum Actinomycetota; class Actinomycetes; order Mycobacteriales; family Nocardiaceae; genus Nocardia; species Nocardia sp. NPDC058666. The sequence goes on along the minus strand of NZ_JBHXRY010000004.1, from coordinate 190,372 downwards.
TCGCCGATGACGTCGAACCAGCTCAGGTATCGGTGCACCGGGCCGTCCTGATCGTGACGGCCTCGCACGATCTCCACATGGCCGTTGCCGGACCTGGGAGCGGCCAGGAGGTCGTGGATCAGGTCGGAAACCGCGACCTCGCCATAGTCGAGATTCACAGTTTGCGAGGGAGTCTCGAGAGCGTCCACCGACTCCGTCATCGACCGTGTGGCACCAGCGGGTCGCTCGCCGGCAAAACGCGCCACCCATGACGCGATCGACTCGGGTGTCCCCGTGCGAACAACGACGTTGCCGCCCGATTCGACCGTGGCACCGGGCATTTGTGCCAGCGCCACCGAAGACTGTTGTGTCACAGCACAATACAGGCGGATGGGCTTGTTGCTGGTACCGATCACAGTGATCGCGGTGTCCGGGTCCGCGGCCAGTCCGAGTACCGCCGACAGATCGGGGTCATCGCGGACCGGCAGACGCTGGCGAAGGTCTGCTTCGATGGCTTCCCATTCGTGACGCCAGCCAACGGATGGAACCACGGTGAGCGGCGCGGGAATTCGATCGCTACCGGTCTCGCCCCATGCGTACAGGAACTCGTCCGGGGTGAATTCCCACCGCACTACTGAGACTCCTGTTCAGGTCGTGGCCGACGTTCGGGTGGGCTGCCGCCGATGACGGGCGGGGTCGTGCCCTGCGGTGGACCGACCAGATCGGCTCGATTACGAGGATGGATCCGCAGTTCGGGGCGACCCTTGTGTTCGTCATCGTCGCCCTTTTGACGTGCGGCGCCGGGCGCACCCATGCCGGACATGCCGTGCATTCCCGCAGTGCCACGACCGCTGGTGCCGCCCGATGAGGCGGCCGCAGCACCAGGAATGCCGCCCTTGATCGGTGTGACCGGGTTGGGAACAGATTTTGCGCCGCCAGGCGAACCCACAGCCACGCCCGGCCCGCCGGCACCCGAGCCGCCGCCCGATCCTGAGACGCCGGCAGTGGGCGAGCCGGATCCGGCGGGGTTGCCTGGCTGGGAGGTGCCGGGAGATCCGGCCGTCAGCGGTGCGCCAGATCCGGGCTGCTCCGCACCGGCTGCCGCGGTTTCGGTGCCGTCGGTTCCGCCGTCGGTTCCAGTTCCGGCGCCGTTGCCTTCGTTCGCCGACCGCGATTCCTGATCGTTCGTCGAACCCGCACCCACGCTGTCGCCCGCGGCCGCCGACTGTTCGGGATCGGATGCCGCCGCGGTGCCGTCGCCCGTTCCCGTCCCGTTCGGCGAACCGCTCGTGGCGGCAGCTCCGCCCCCGCCGGTTCCGACGGGAATATCGTTGCCGCCCAGACCATTCGACGTCGGGAACATCGGAACCCCTTGGCCCGCGGGCTCGTAGGTGGGCACATAATTGTTTCGCATGGTCCAGATGGCGGCTTGCCACCGTTCGTTCGCTTCCTGCGCCGCAGCCACCGCGCTCCCCGCAGGCTCAGCTCCGGGGATGCCCGCCGGCGACGAGGCGGTCGGCGGGGCCTGCACCTGTGCCTTGACCACCTCTGCCCCGAAAGCAGCGGCCTCTACTCGCCAGGCAACGCTTTGCGTGACGTTCTGCAACTCCGTCAACCGCCCCGTCAGCCCGTGCGTGGCAGCTTTGATCGCCTCCGCGGTCTGGCCTTCCCAGCCGCGGGCGATCGTCGCGTTCACCTTCGTGGTGACGCTGATGATGTTGAACGTCAACGCGGTGCTGATCGCCTTCCAGGTCTCGGCCGTCTGCTGCATCACGCCTGGCTGCATCTGTTGAGCCCTGGCGTGGATATCGGCGTGCGACAGGTTCGCGAACTCCTCCATCGCCTTGATATACGCGGGATCCTGACCGGCCGTGCCGGCCGCGATCGTGGCGGCCTTGCGCTGGGTACTGGCTGCGGCGTTGAACGCCGAGATCATCTCGGGGGTCGTTGCCGGCTGCTGAGCGGCCACGACACCGATCACACCCGGAATCATCGGAATCGGTCCGGTCACTGGTCCCCACCCTTCGCTTCGAACATGTCAGTTGCCGGCGCCGATGATGGGCTCGAGGCCTCGGGCGAATTCCATCGCTTTGTCGCACGGAGCTGGAGTGTCAGGGCCAGGAGTTGCTTCGAATGCCGCCTCAACGCCCAGATATCCGACCGATGTCTTCATATCCACCGCGCATGTGGTCGCACCATTCTTCACGGTACGAACGGCTTCGCGGCCGTTGATATCTATGTTCTCCGATTTTCCGGCGTACCTCTGGCGTACCTCGTCGAGAGACACATTGCCGGAATCCACGGCGAGACTCCACCTGTCCTGTGCGGGACCACTAGCGAAATCACACGTCAAGAAGGTGTATTCGGCGACAAGGTCCCGACCGCGCTTACGAGTTGTCGGATCCAGCCCGATAGCCCGAATAGTGTCGTCCGGCGTCCAGGTGCAAGGGTCGACAACTACCTTCGGCCGTCCGCCGGACTGCGTGTACTTGTTGTCCTGATTCGGCGGCTGCAGCTTGGCATCAGTCAATGTCGGCCGCGCCGCGCTCGCAGTGCTGCTAGACAATGCCGCGCTGCTCGGGGCAGTTGGTGAACCATCTGGGGACGTGTTTTGTGAGCACCCGGGAGCCAGAACGGCCAGGGTCAAGGTGGCGCATACGGCGACAGAACGGTTCGTGAACCGGCTCATCAAAGTGCATCCTTCGTTCTGAACAGCGCCGTCGCGGAGTCCAAGTCCTGCTCGACCAATAGCCCACCCGCCTTGAGTACCGCAGCTTGGATCTCTCGGCACTCTTCCCTGGCGCCGATCAAAGCCGCGACGCCTTGGTCAGCCTTGCTTTCGAACCCTGATTGGAGCTGAACTGCGGAGTCGAATCCGCCAAACCCGGAGAGGCGGTTGAGTCGCCTGGTTTCCTGTATCCGTTCCGTGAGCTCATCCGCGAGCCAGCCGTAGTGCGCAGCACACTCCTGTGCCGCATCGGCTTCGAGTCGAAAGCGGCCATCGACAGCAGCCTGCCAGAGACCGGACGGTGAAGTGTCACTGATGGTCACGGTTGCTCACAATCCTGCGAGAATTGAACTCCTCCGCCGCCGGTCATCGCGTCGGCTCGACGGGGGAGTTGAATTTTTCGGCGGGTAAGTGGCAGGCAATATTCAGGACGATGAATGACTTTTCCGAAGTGTTCGCGCCACGGCTGTCCGTATTGTTTATGGTGATCTTGATTCTTTCGCTCTCGGTCGCAAGCACGATCAGGTGCGTGGTGGGGTCGCTGGTCTTGATTTCGGCGAGTTCGATGCCGAGGCCCTTGGCGGCAACTATCGACTGATCGCGAATTGTCGACCATTGGTCATCCGCAACCGGGAGAGTGCCGTGATAGTAGCGGTCTCGTACCAATTTGCCATTTGTGGCGCTGAATGGACCGAAGCAGGATTTGATCGATTCATCCGGGTGCTTTGGATCCTCGAATCGGAGGGTGGGGGCAGATTCGATCATCACTTGCTCTATCTGCGCGACCAACAGTTCACCCTTGGCTTCGGCGTCCTCGAGTGTGCTCCGCGTTTGCAGTTCGACGCCGGCCTTGGCTGCCTCCTCTGGGCTGACGACTTGGCTCGAATAGTCGCTGTCGCGCGCAGCCCACCCCCATACCAGCATGATTGCGACATTCACCATGACCAGGGACACGAGAGTTACCCCGAGCACGATCAGGGTCACTCGTACAGCGTTTGCCAACCGAGATCTCTGCATCCGGGTCACTTGTCCGTCTGTGGGTTGGTGGCGTTCTCTGGCAGGCCGGCCACGATTGCGGCGAGGTTATACCCGGACCGATGAAGATTCTGGGTGGTGCCGTCTGTTCGCCCATACTCGGAGTGGTTGGTAGCGCCGGTGTACGTCTCGCCGTTCACGCTGATGGGGTCAGTGCTGAGATGGGTAACCCATGGCATCTCATTCGGACTGCGCCCGAACGCGTCGAGGTTTCCCACTGGATCCCAATGCTCGGTCATCTCGTACACGTGGCCGTTGCGCACGCCGAGGTCCCCAGCATTTTCCACTGCATCGTTCAAGCCCAAAGCGGAAAATGGAGATGCGAGCCCCCCGACGCCGGGGAGACCGGGAATATCGGCACCCAATCCGGGCGATCCGTAGAACACGACATCGTCGACTACCCCTGATTGTTCTTGCAGCGCAAGGCTTGTCGCCAAAGAACCGTAGGAGTGTCCCAGTGCGGTGATGTGGGGATCGCTTTTCTCGTTTGCGACGTCGAGACCGGTATAGAACGACGACAGTGGTTGGGCTGCCTCCTGCGCCCGCCCCTCGTTGGTGACGTTGATCATGTCCGGGGTGGTGATGTCGTCCAGGCTTCCCATGCCACCCTGTGGCGGGTCGTAGCCGAACCACGCAATGGATGAGATCTGTTCCCCTCCTCGGCCAGCGTCAGCGAGTTGACGCTGGGAGGTCTCGATCAGAGTTTCCGCTTCGCCGACCATGCCGCCGGAAGGATTCCACTTGCCATCGCCGCCTCGACCGCCGAGCAGCGAGGAACTCAGATCAGATCCCAGTCCCGGCGTGGTGACCGAAATATGGTCTGCGGTATCAGGATTCCCGACCGCGACCGCGGCACGCCCCTGCCGTCCGGACTGCATATCCAACGCCATCAGGTATCGCTTGGGCTCAGTACTGCCTTCCATCGCGGTCCTCACCGCTGCGAGGTCACTGAGTTTCTGGGTGGTGCGATCCAACCCGGTCTGTGCCGCGGCTATCCCCGCCATGTCCCCGTTCTCGCCGGCCGTTTTGAGCGCTTGGGCGAACGTGTTGCTGTCGGCGGTGAGCCTGTCCTGTTCGAATGGGATCATCTTCCGGTTCGCCTCGTCGCGTACCGGAGCAGGCAATCCATCGAGATTGCCGATCGACGTCGGCACGGTATTGATGAGCGCGGTCTGTTCGGTTCGACTGAGCGAGTCCCACCACTTCAGGTTCTGCGCAGGTGTGGCTCCTTGCGGCGGCTGCGGAGTTCCGGTCGGTGTGGTGCTCGCATTGCCGAACGAGTCCGCGGTCGGCATGTTCGCGAACGCTGCTTCGATGGCGTTCTTGGCCGCGTTGTCCGCGTCGACCGCGCCTGCCAGTGCAGCTTTGACCCATGTGGTGTGGTTGTTCGCTTCGACCTGAAGGGCCGCCATCGCGGTGGTGAACTTGTTCGCGATCGGGCCGTTGTCGGCTTCGGTGGCGACCGACAGATAGACACGCTGCTTGGTCGATTCGCTGATCGAGCATGTGCCATCAGGCTGGACGTCGAAGCCCTTCGAGAGGGCGGCTGCCTTCTTCGACGCCAGGAACGCCTGTGCCGAAGCGACCGACCACTGCGCCAAGACTGCCGCGTCTCGGCCGCGCTCGAGCGCATCGACGACTACTACCGACTTGGCGTGCACTTCGGCGTAGCGGGCGCGCATGGCGTCGCCGGTGTCACGCCGGAAGGTCTCGCGCGAGCTGTCGACCGCGATGTACTGGGTGTCCATCGCGGTCCGCAGCGCGCCGGCTTGCCGGGTGAACTCGGCGGCTTGGGCGGCGAACGCGATGGGCTTCCAGGACTCGACCAGCGGAATCGTCAAGCTTCGACTCATTCGCCTGCTCCTCGGAGAGCTCCGGCGAATGCCTCATCCTGCTGCTGGAAGGTGACCACGGCTGCCACGGTCTTGCCGCTGAGTTCGGCCAGCGCGGTACCGACCGCGCTCATCGCCTTGTCGGCCAGTCGAGCGGCGGCCTGGTACGCCTGCGGCGTGTGGGCGTTGGGCATACATTCGAAGACACCGTCGGCGAGTGCCCCACCCTTGCCGATGACCTGGATTTCCTGGCCGGCAGTCCCTATTCCCGCCGCCAGCGCGCGAACCGCGTCCGGGTCGAGATCGAACGATTCAGTGCCCGGTGTCGGACTCACTTGGATTCCCTCCCCAACAGCCCGCGCGGCGACGCTCCCCACGCGATCGACTGCCCGCCACTATAGACTGCCGGGCACCGCCAGGATGATCGACAGGGGAGGACTTCTTCATGGCAGGCGAGCTGGATCCGCTCCAAGGCGCCACTGACCGGCTGCATGTGGGCCTCGACCGTCCCGCGCAGGCGAGCGCGCCGGGCGGGGTCGTGTCTGTGCAGGTCAGCGCGGACGGGGCGCTGGAAGCGATCCATCTCACCGACGCCGGTCGGCGCCTGGACCCGGACACTCTCGTCGCGATGATCGTGCGGTTGCACGCCGCGGCGATGGCCGAGTCTCGCGGTGTCGTTGCCGCCGCGATCGCCCAATTGGAGAACGACCCTCGCCTACAGGCAACGCGCGAGCGGTACGTCGACGCTCTCCAACAGCCACTGCCGCAGCAACCGTTGAATTCTCAGCAACCGTTCCCGCAGTATCAATCGGCATCTCCACAATCCCCGGCTCCGGCGCATCACGCCGACCAGAATCAGCAGCCGGGTTGGGGCACGCCCCCGACGACGACATCGGCGGCATCCACCCGTCGCGAGCCGACGCCGGAGGACGACGAAGCCGACGACGAATACTTCCAGCGTTCCAGCTGGCTCGAGTACGACTGAGTCGTCTTCGCCGATTCGCCTGCGCAACTTCATGACTCGTGCCTGGTGACGCCCTGTCCAGGCTTCGTCGCGGCGCCGCGCGCGTTCTCGCTCCAGGTGGTCGAGACCGGTAGCTGACCGGGCTCAACAGCGTTGTTCGCGAGGCCCGGCGGCACCGCCACGAAGTTGCTACGATGCGCCGTGCGAACGTGCCGACCCGCCAACAGGATCGGGTGAGACGAGGCGGGCCGGGCGGAAGTATTCCGAACCCCCGCACGTGGACATGCGGACGCGCAGTGGCGTGACTAGTTAGGGGTTTTTCGGTGTTCGAATTCACCAGGCGGCGTAGTCGCTGGGTGCTCGGCGTTTTCGCGGTGCTTGCGGTGGTGCTCGGTGCACTGGGTGCAACGCTGTTCGAGCGGGTGGAGGGCGGCGGATATACCGACCCCGGCAGCGAATCCAGCCGGGCGCTGCAGGTGTTGCGCGACGAGTTCGGGCAGGCGCCGCCGAATCTGGTGTTGCTGGTGGAGACCGAGTCGTCGGTGGAGGATCCCGAAACGTACTCGGCGGCAACGGCTTTGGTGGCCAATCTGCACGAGCGTGACGGCGTCGCCGAGGTGATGTCGTATTGGACTACGCATCAGCCCGCGCTGCGCAGTGTCGACGGCAAGCAGGGTTTGATCGTGGCAAGTGTGCTCGGCAACGAACGCGAGATCGACCAACGCGTGGCCGCTGTCGCCGACGAGCTCACCGGCGAGCAGGGATCGTTGCAGGTCAGGGCCGGTGGATTCGCCATGCTCATGCACGAGACCGTGCAGCAGAGCAAGACCGATATCGCCAAGGGTGAGGCCATCGCCTTCCCACTGACGCTGGTCGCGCTGATGTTCGTGTTCGGCGGACTGGTCGCCGCGAGCCTGCCGCTGCTGGTCGCGATCGGGACCGTGCTGGCCACCATGGGCGCACTGTGGTTGGTCACGTTGTTCACGCCGCTGTCGGTCACCGCGGCGAACGTGGCGACGCTGCTGGGTCTGGGCCTGGCCATCGACTACAGCTTGCTGATCGTGAACCGCTACCGCGACGAACTCGCCGAAGGCCGCAGCCCGGCCGGTGCGGTGGCGACCACGCTGCGCACCGCGGGCCGCACCGTCGCGTTCTCCGCGCTCACCGTCGCGGTCGCGCTGTCGGGGTTGCTGTTCTTCCCGCTGCTGGCGATCCGGTCGATGGGTTACGCGGGCATCGTCGTGGCCGCGCTGGCCGCGGCGGTCTCGCTCACCGTGCTGCCGGCCGCGCTGCTGCTGATCGGCACCCGCATCGACAAGGGCCAGCTCGGTTGGTGGTTCCTGCGCGCCCCCCGCCCCGCACCGGGCGAAGGTGCCTGGCACACACTGGCCACCGCCGTGATGCGCAAGCCGATCTCGATCGGCCTGGCCGTCACCGCGCTGCTGTTGCTGCTGGGCGCACCGTTCCTCGGCGTGAAACTCGGTTTCCCCGACGAACGCACCCTGCCGGAATCGATGAACTCGCGTCAGGTCACCGAGATCGTGGCGCGCGACTTCAGCGAGGCGGACCAGCACACCCTCGTGGCCGTGCTGCCCGACAGTGCTTACAGCGCAGCGGGATTGGACACCATCGCCCGCGACCTGTCCGACCTGGACAACGTCCGCCGCGTCGACACCGCCACCGGCAGCTACGCCCAGGGCGGGCAGCTGCTCGAACCCACCGCGGCCAACGCCCGCTTCCGGGTCGAGCAGGCGGTCTACCTGTCGATCGTGCCCGCCACCGGCGACAGCGACGCCCTCGCGGCGCTGGTCGACCAGGTGCGCGCGATCCAGACACCGAGCGAACTGCTGGTGGGCGGGGTGGCCGCGGCCAACGCCGACTCGGTCGCCGCCATCGAGAACGAACTGCCGTGGGCGCTGGGCTTCGTGGTGATCATGATGCTGATCGTGCTGTTCGCGCTCACCGGCAGCGTGGTGCTGCCGGTGCTCGCGGTGATCCTGAGCGCGCTGAGCCTGACCGCGACCTTCGGCGCGCTGGTGTGGATCTTCCAGGACGGGCACCTGTCGGGGGTGTTGGGCTTCACCGTCACCGGCGATCTGTCCGCGACCGTGCCGGTGATGTTGTTCGCCGCCGCGTTCGGGCTCGCGATGGACTACCAGGTGTTCCTGCTGTCGCGTATCCGCGAGGAATACGACCGCACCGGTAAGAACGACACCGCGGTCGCGCTGGGTCTGGAACGGGTCGGGCGGATCGTCACCGCCGCCGCGATCCTGATCTCACTGGTCTTCCTCGGGTTCCTTGCCTCCGACATCACCTTCATGAAGGCGTTCGGTATCGGTTTGCCGCTGGCCGTGATCGTGGACGCGACGCTGGTGCGTGGGTTCCTGTTGCCCGCGGCGATGAAGGTGCTCGGCGATGCGAACTGGTACGCGCCGGAGTTCCTGCATCGACTGCACGATCGGTGGGGGTTGGACGACGGTGGCTCTTCGAAAAAGACTGTGGGCGTGCGTGATCCGCTCGGCGTGACCGGCAGGTTCGAAGAGATCACCGTGATGGATCCGCTCGCCGAGGCCGAGGCTGCGCGCGCCGAGGCGGCCAGGGCTGTGGCAGTCAAGGCGGAGGTCGGTGCGGAAGAAGGCACCGAAAAACGGGGGAGCGGGCGAACGAAGGGACGTGTTGCCGCCTCCACCGGGAGCCGCGACACCTCGGAGTGAGCCGCCGCGGCCGGGAGCCACGACACCTCGGAGGGACCCGCCTCAGCTGGTAGCAGCGTCAGCCCGGAGCGCGTGGTCGCTGCGTGAGTTGTGACAACTGCGACCGAGCAGAAGCGGTGGGGCGGGCAGTCGGATTACCGGCCGCCCGCCCCACATTTCTCAGATACCTCCGGTGGCCAACAACCCGCCGTCGACCCGCACACAATCACCGGTGATCCACGCCGCCTCATCCGACACCAGGAACGCGATCAACCGCGCCACATCCTCGGGCACCCCCAGCCGCTTCATCGGATACACACTCGCCGCCCGCTCCTCATCATCGGCGTACAGCGCATCGGCGAACTTGGTCTTGATCACGCCCGGCGCCACCGCGTTCACCCGAATATTGGGCCCCAACTGCCAGGCCAGCTCCTCGGTGAGCCGGATCAGCGCCGCCTTCGACGCCCCATACGCCGAGATCACCCCCGACGAACGAATCCCGGCCACGCTGGCCACGTTCACGATCGCGCCGCCGTGCTCGGCCATCCACGCGCGATACGCCTGCTGGATATAGCCCAGCGACCCCACCACATTCACGTCGAAGATCTTGCTCACGCCACCCAGATCGGCGTCCATGAGCGCGCCGTAGACGGGATTGATGCCGGTGTTGTTGATGAGAATGTCCAGCGAACCGAACTCGGTGACCGCGCGGGCCACCGCCTCGGCGCGGGCGTCGGCGTCACCGGCGTTGCCCGCGATCGTGCTCACCTGACCCGTGTGGCCCAGTGCGCGCAGCTCGGTGGCCGCGGCTTCCAGTGGCTCGGGTTTGCGTGCTGTGATCAGCACGTTCGCGCCGCGGCGCATCAGTTCGGCTGCGGTGGCAAGCCCGATGCCGCGACTTGCTCCGGTGACCAGAGCGGTGCGGCCGAGTAGATCGGTAGTCATGGCGCAAGAGTAACCACGCTCACATCGGGCGGCGCCGGGTTCGGCTTTCGGAGTGTTCGGCGGTAAAATAAGTGGTTCTTGCCGATATACCTTTCCCGTTTGTCTTATTCTGAGGAGAACTCTGTGATCACCGCGACCGACCTGGAGGTCCGGGCCGGAGTCCGCACCCTGCTCTCGGCCCCCGGGCCGGCGCTGCGGGTGCAGTCCGGCGACCGGATCGGACTGGTCGGTCGCAACGGTGCCGGCAAGACCACCACCCTGCGCATTCTCGCGGGTGAGGGCGAGCCGTACGCCGGAAAGATCACGCGCTCCACCGACATCGGTTACCTGCCGCAGGACCCCAAGGAAGGCGATCTCGATGTGATCGCCAAGGACCGGGTGCTGTCGGCGCGCGGCCTGGACGTGCTGCTGCGCGACATGGAGAAGGCCCAGGTCGAAATGGCCGAGGTGGCCGACGATGCCGCCCGCGACAAGGCGATTCGCCGCTACGGGCGCCTGGAAGACCAGTTCTCCTCGCTGGGCGGTTACGTCGCCGAGAGCGAAGCGGCCCGCATCTGCAACAGCCTCGGCCTGCCCGACCGGGTGCTCGACCAGCAGCTGCGCACGCTGTCGGGTGGTCAGCGTCGCCGTATCGAACTCGCGCGCATCCTGTTCTCCGCCTCCGATGGTTCCGGCGGTCGCTCGGACCGCATCCTGCTGCTCGACGAGCCCACCAACCACCTCGACGCCGACTCCATCACCTGGCTGCGCGGGTTCCTGCAGAGCCACGACGGCGGCCTGATCGTGATCAGCCACGATGTCGAACTGCTCGGCGACGTGGTGAACAAGGTGTGGTTCCTCGACGCGGTGCGCGGTGAGCCCGACGTCTACAACATGGGGTGGAAGAAGTACCTCGACGCCCGCGCCACCGACGAACAGCGTCGCGTGCGCGAACGCGCCAACGCCGAGAAGAAGGCGGGCGCGCTGCGTCAGCAGGCCGCCAAGCTCGGCGCCAAGGCCACCAAAGCCGCTGCGGCACACCAGATGGTGCGTCGTGCGGAACGGTTGATCAACGAGCTCGACGAGGTGCGGGTCAGCGACAAGGTCGCCAAGATCCGCTTCCCCGAGCCCGCGCCCTGCAGCAAGACCCCGCTCATGGTGAAGGACCTGACCAAGCTCTACGGGTCCCTCGAGATCTTCACCGGCGTGAACTTCGCCGTGGACAAGGGCAGCCGCGTGGTCGTGCTCGGGCTCAACGGTGCTGGTAAGACGACCATGCTGAAACTGCTCGCCGGTGTCGAGACGCCGACTGCGGGTGGTGTCGAACAGGGGCGCGGCCTCAAGGTCGGCTACTTCGCGCAGGAGCACGACACCCTCGACGACTCGGCCTCGGTGTGGGAGAACATTCGCCACGCCTCGCCCGACGCGGGGGAGCAGGAGCTGCGCAGTCTGCTGGGCGCGTTCATGTTCACCGGGCCGCAGCTGGATCAGCCCGCGGGCACGCTGTCCGGTGGTGAGAAGACGCGTCTGGCCCTGGCCGGACTGGTGTCCTCGGCGGCGAACGTGCTGCTGCTGGACGAGCCGACCAACAACCTGGACCCCGTCTCGCGTGAGCAGGTCCTCGAGGCGCTGCGCACGTACGCGGGCGCGGTGGTGCTGGTGACGCACGATCCGGGCGCGGCCGAGGCGCTGAACCCGGAACGGGTCATCCTGCTGCCCGACGGCACCGAGGATCACTGGTCCGCGGAGTACGCGGAGCTCATCGACCTCGCTTGATCTTGTGCGGTGACCCCCGGTGTGTCGCGCGTGAAACGCTGTGTCGGGCGGGAACTCGCGGGGATTGGGTGAGTTTGATCACTGTTTTCGTTGATCACCGAGTGCGGAGTGTCTAGCCTGGAAGAAGTGCTCGGCGACTCGGAGGAAGCCATGAGCGACAGTGTCAGACAGGCCGCTGGATCGGCCAAGGGTAAATCGACGATCGGCAAGGCCGCGCTGGGCAAAGGCACCAGGGTCACGGGCAAGTCCCGCGACAGGTTGCAGAGCCAGTTGAAGAAGCAGTACGAGGCGGGCGCGTCCATTCGCTCCCTGGCCAGATCCACCGGCCGCTCGTACGGCTTCATTCACAATGTGCTGGTCGAGTCGCACGTCGAACTGCGCGGACGCGGCGGTGCCAACCGTCGCAAGAATCCGGCCGACTAGGGGGCGGCCGGCGGCGGGGCTACCAGCCGGCGACAGCCCCGTCGCCGCGAACCAACAGATTCGCCAAACTGCGCAGCAACGGCAGACCCGTCTTGATCTCCAAGTACGCGAACTGCCCCTGCGGGTTCACCTCGAGGAAGTAGTACTCCCCGTCGGTGCCCAGGCGCAGGTCGACCACGCCGAAACTGAGCCCCAGCGCGCCCATCAGGGTGGCCAGGGACTTGCTGACCGAAGCAGGCAGCCGATCGCGCGCGAAGGCCACCGAGGTGTCCAGCCGCGAATCGATCCGGCCGACGCCGGACTGCGAGTCGATGCGCACACTCCACTCCACACCGTCCACCCACACCACCCGCAGATCGCAGCTGGCTTCCACATAATCCTGGAACGTGGTGGGCGTGGAACGGATCGACTCGAGCCTGCTCAGCTCGGGTCGGGTGATGATCCTGGTCTCGGAGAACTCGCCGCGTCCGGTGCCGGTGCGCTTGTAAACCACAGGGCCGCACCGGGATTCGACGAAACTGCGCGCCTCGTCCGGGTCGTTGGTGATCAGCGTTTCCGGGATGGTGAAACCGGCCCGCTGCGCGGTCTCCAACTGCACGATCTTGCGCGTGGCGGTGCGTTCGGCGGCGGGATCGTTGACCCAGTACGCCGGGATCGACCAGAGCATCCCCTGGAGGAACCCATCGCACTCGGCCTGACGGAACTCGTCGTCGGCCGCGCGCACCCCGTGCGGCACCTGGCACGGGTGCGGCCTGCGCCACCACACCGCGCGCACGTCGTCCAGGCCCTGGATATGCGACATCGCCCGGTTCGTTCCGGCCTTGTCCAGCCGGAAACTGCCTGTCTCGGAAGGGAAGTCGCGCAGGTCAAGACGGATCGGATCGAACCCGTGATGTTCTCGCAGGGTGGCTGCCAGCGCATCGGCGTGCAGGTCGTCGGCTTCGGAGACGATGAGCACGGCGTCGGAAGCGCCTTCCATGACAGGTGCGCCCGCTTCAGTCGAGGCTGTCGCAGTTGATGCCGTCGCGGAAGGTGAAGGTCGCTCCGGTGACGCCACCTCGCTGCGCGATCCGCAGCTTGGTCGCCCAGCTGCGGGTGGCCTGGGCCAACTGTTCGTCGCCCAGTGCCTCCGACGGGGCCGGGGCCAGGGTGATCGGCCGGTCGACCAGTTCCACGCGCATCCGGCGGGTGAAGTCGGCGGTGGCGCCGGGACGAATATCCACGTGCACCTGCCGTTCGCCCGCGTGCGCGCGATCTTCGGTGAGCCGCACGACATCACTGCGGTCGAAAGTCCAGGTGCCACCGTCCACGCGCACCGAGATGTCGTGATCGGACTCGGCCACCAGCAGTCCGCGCAAGGCGGGGCCCCGATCTCGGGACGACGCGGTTACGGGGAGGTGGATGGCGTCGGTCATGGGCACTGTCTCCGATCTTCTCGTCTGCTCGCGATTTGCCAGAACCCCAAAAGGTGCTTCGGATCATAGCCCGAACGTCTGGCTGTCCGAGCGGGTTCGACAGATTTGCGCGGTGCCCGGCGAACCGCCGAGCGGCGCGTGATCGCCTAGAGGGGGCAGAATTTCGGACAACTCGGGTGCTGGAAGTGCCGCCACCTCGGCAATCACGTAGCAAACAAAGACGACAACGGCGCGGCGGGTATCCCCGAGCTGTGTCGGGAGATTCCCACCGCGCCGCGCGTGGTGTCTCGAGTCTTACAGGCCGAGCAGTTCGGGCCGCTCGGCGAGATTGCGGAAGTGGTCGGACGGGTCCGCGACCAACCGACGCGTGGTCAGGTCCATCGCGCCCGCCACCACGGTGATCTCCGCGGCGACGGTACCGTCGAGCTTGATGATCTGGTGCTGGAATCGGAAGACCTTCTCGCCTTCGGTCCACTCGAACGCGCACGTCACGGTGATCTCGTCACCGGCGCGCAGCTCACGCTTGTATTTGATGGTGGACTCGAGCACCACCGCGCCCACCCCGCTGGCGATGAACTTGTCCAGCGGAATGCCCGCCGCGCTCAACAGCTCCCAGCGCGCGTGCTCGGCGTACTGGTGGTAGACGGCGTGATTGAGGTGGCCCTGGGTGTCGAGCTCGTAGCCCCGGACGAGGACAGGTACGGAGAACGTCATACGGTGTATAACAGGCTGGTCAGGGGATTTTGTTCCCAATTCGAGTGCAATCTGCGCCACAGTATGGCCTGATGCGTATCAGCTGCGATGCGCGTTACGTTCGGCCCACCAAGCAGGCGCGTCGACGAAGTGATTGTCGAATTCCTCTTGGGCAGCGACGAATTCGTCATGCGAGCCCTCGCCGCGAATGAGCCGATCCAACAGCCGGAAGTACTCGAACCGCTGCACGCCCGGCATCAGTGCGATCAGAATTCGCGCGCCACTGTCCGGAGTCGCGCCGAAAGCGTGCGGCATCTGCCGCGGGACCACCAGCGACCCACCCGCGCCGACGGTCAGAATCCGATCACCGGCCAAAACCTGCAGCTCGCCGTCAGCGACGAAGAACAGCTCGTCGGACTGGGTATGAAAATGCGGCGCGGCCCCATCGGCCCCCTGCGTCATGGTGACTTCCAGCGTGCTCACGGCACCCCCGCTGGCATCCGCATCGGTGAGCAACCGCATCCGCACGTTCTCCGTGCCCAGCGTCTCGGCATCCTCGGGCAGGCAGAGGGCGATCTCGCGTGCGTTCGTCATCACGATTCCGTTCGTCGGTTGATAATTCGCTACCGAACTATATCTTGACGAATAGAATCCTGTCCATGGATGAACGCGAACCGGATGCCGTCGATGCGATCACCGCGCAATGGCAGCGCGAGCGACCCGATCTGGACCTCGAGGCGATGGCGGTCTTCGGCAGGCTCGGCAGACTCATGAACCTCGCCATGACGCAGATCGAAAGCGTGTTCACCGCACGAGGTTTGCAGCGCGGCGAGTTCGATGTGCTTGCGGCACTGCGCCGTTCGGGTTCACCTTTCGAACTCAACCCGTCGGTGCTCGCCGACACCCTGATGCTGTCGCGCGCGGGAATGACCGGCCGCATCGACCGACTCGAAGCGGCCGGCCTGGTCCGCCGCATCGCCGATCGCGCCGATCGCCGCGCCGTGCGAGTCGCGCTCACCGAGGAAGGTCGCGCACTCATCGACGAGCTGGTCGTGGCCCACACCGAGAACGAGACGGCGATGCTGTCGGCCCTGAAACCTGCCGACCGCGCGGCCTTGGACCGAATCGCCCGAACCCTGCTCGACGGTTGGTCGCACTGACCCCTAGAGGGGGAAGGCGGACTTCTGCCTGGCTGTGGCGAGGTCGGTGCCGAGGTCGTGCATCAGCTTGTGCACGGTACCGGTGGGGTGTTCGAGTGCGGCCAGGAACAGGTGGACGGCTCGGTAGTCCGGCTCGCCATCGGCGGTCGCGGCTCGAGGATCGGCTCGGGCGATGTCGACGGCTGCGCTGAAGACCAGCGTCGTCTGAGTGTGTGGCCGAATACGTGGTTCTTCGGCACTCCACGGTGGGGAGCGGTCGGCGCGCCAGATCCCGCTCACGAACTCGGCCGCGTGATCAGGGTCGATTCCCGTACGGCGCACCAGGTCTCGAAGTTCATCCAATTCGTCGGCGAGCGCGAGCCTTTGGGTATCGAAACATCCGGCGGCAGGCGCGGACATCGCGTCTTCGCGGCAGGCTTGCAGCAGTGCGAACATCAGGACATCCGTGGACCAGATGCGGCAGCCCAAGTCGCGGGCGGCTTGCCGGGTGAGCTGGAGGACGAATTGCCTACCGACGGACATGATCTCGACGTTAGCGCAGGCTGGGGACGTTCAGGCTTCTTTGCGGCGCACCGAGGCTTCCACCAGATCCAGTACGGCGGAAAGGTTTTCGTTGGTGTGGCCCGAGGCTATGCGGGCGATGAGGCCGTCCAGAACGAGGTCCAGGTAGCCGAGCAGGACGTCGGTGGGGACGTCGTCGCGTAGGGCGCCTGCTGCTTTGCGGCGTTCCAGGCGGGCCAGGGTGGCGGCGGTGAGTTCGGCGGAGCGCTGGGTCCAGTTCGCGCGGAATTCCGGGTCGGTGCGGACTCGGCGGGCGATTTCCAGGCGGGTGCCCAGCCAGTTGAATTCCTCTGGGCGGGCGAGCATGTCGCGCATCACCTGCACCAGGCCCTGGTTGGCGGCGACGTCGGCCATGCGTTCGGCGTCGTCTTTGGCCAGGGCGAAGAACAGGGCGTCCTTGTCGCGGAAGTGGTGGAAGATCGCGCCGCGCGACAGGCCGATGGCTTCCTCGAGGCGGCGCACGGTGGCGCCGTCGTAGCCGTATTCGGCGAAGCAGCGTCGTGCACCGTCGAGGATCTGGCTTCGGCGTGCGGCGAGGTGGTCGTCGCTGACCTTGGGCATGATTCCTCCAACTAGCGGATACACGGACCCCCGCCCCGGCGAACCGAGACGGGGGCTGTCGCATTATTCAATGGGCAAGCCGATGCCCTTGCGGCGCAACACTTTACGGTGTCACGCCACCGGTCCTGCAATTAGCCGCGGATCATGTTCCGGAGCACGTACTGCAGGATGCCGCCGTTGCGGTAGTAGTCGGCCTCACCGGGGGTGTCGATGCGGACGACCGCGTCGAACTCGGTGACCTTGCCGTCTTCCGCGGTGGCGGTGACCTTGACGGTCTTCGGCGTGACACCCTCGTTCAGCGCGGTGATGCCCGCGATGTCGAAGGTCTCGGTGCCGGTCAGGCCCAGCGACGCGGCGGACTCGCCGGCCGGGAACTGCAGCGGCACAACGCCCATGCCGATGAGGTTGGAGCGGTGGATGCGCTCGAACGACTCGGTGATCACGGCCTTCACGCCCAGCAGGCTGGTGCCCTTGGCGGCCCAGTCACGCGAGGAGCCCGAACCGTATTCCTTGCCACCGAGCACGACCAGCGGGATGCCGGCGGCCTGGTAGTTCTGCGAGGCGTCGTAGATGAACGCCTGCGGGCCGCCTTCGACGGTGAAGTCGCGGGTGTAACCACCCGAGACGTCGTCCAGCAGCTGGTTGCGCAGCCGGATGTTGGCGAAGGTGCCACGGATCATGACCTCGTGGTTACCGCGACGCGAGCCCAGCGAGTTGTAGTCCTTGCGGGCCACACCGTTGGCGTCGAGGTACTGCGCGGCCGGGGTGCCCGGCTTGATCGGGCCGGCGGGGGAGATGTGGTCGGTGGTGACCGAGTCGCCCAGCAGGGCCAGCACGCGCGCGCCGGTGATGTCGGTGACGGGGGAGGGATCCATCGACATGCCGTCGAAGTACGGCGCCTTGCGCACGTAGGTGGACTTCTCGTCCCACTCGAAGGTGTCACCCTCGGGAGTGGACAGGCCCTGCCAACGCTTGTCGCCATCGAAGATGGTGGCGTAGGAGTTGCGGAACATGTCCTGGCTGATCGAGGACTTGATGGTGTCGTCGATCTCCTGCGCGGACGGCCAGATGTCCTTCAGGAAGACGTCGTTGCCCTCGGAGTCCTGACCCAGCGCGTCGGTCTCGAAGTCGAAGTCCATCGTGCCCGCCAGGGCGTACGCGATGACCAGCGGCGGCGAGGCCAGGTAGTTCATCTTCACGTCGGGGGAGATGCGACCCTCGAAGTTGCGGTTACCCGAGAGAACGGCGGTGACCGACAGGTCGTTGTCGTTGATCGCGGCCGAGGTGGCCTCGGGCAGCGGGCCGGTGTTACCGATACACGTGGTGCAGCCGTAACCACCGACGAAGAAGCCCAGCTTCTCCAGGTAGGGCCACAGGCCGGCCTTCTCGTAGTAGTCGGTGACGACCTGCGAACCCGGTGCCATGTTGGTCTTCACCCACGGCTTGGTCGCCAGACCCTTTTCGACCGCGTTGCGGGCGAGCAGGGCCGCGCCGAGCATGACCGACGGGTTGGAGGTGTTGGTGCAGGAGGTGATACCCGCGACCACGACGGCACCGTGATCGAGCACGAAGGTGCTGCCGTCTTCGGCGACGACCTCGACCGGCTTGGACGGACGACCGGCGGCACCCTTGGCGGCCGAGTGGGCAGGCACGTAGGTGTCATCGGCGGCGGAGGCCGACACGGCGGTGGAATCCGACGCCGGGAACGACTCCTCCACGCCCTCGTCGAGCATGGTGAATTCACCCTCGCCGACGTAGGACAGGATGTCGGAGCGGAACGCGCTCTTGGACTCGCTGAGCAGGATGCGGTCCTGGGGACGCTTCGGGCCTGCGATCGACGGAACGACGGTGCTCAGGTCCAGCTCGAGGTACTCCGAGTAGACCGGCTCGCGCTCGGGGTCGTGCCACATGCCCTGTTCCTTGGCGTACGCCTCGACGAGCGCGAGCTGCTCGTCGCTGCGGCCGGTCAGGCGCAGGTAGTTGATGGTTTCGCCGTCGATCGGGAAAATCGCCGCGGTGGAACCGAACTCGGGGCTCATGTTGCCCAGGGTCGCGCGGTTGGCCAGCGGAACCTCGGAGACGCCCTTGCCGTAGAACTCGACGAACTTGCCGACCACGCCGTGCTTGCGCAGCTGCTCGGTGACCGTCAGCACCACGTCGGTGGCGGTCACGCCGGGCTTGATCTCACCGGTCAGCTTGAAGCCGACCACGCGCGGGATCAGCATGGAGACCGGCTGGCCCAGCATCGCGGCCTCGGCCTCGATGCCACCAACGCCCCAGCCCAGCACGCCCAGGCCGTTGACCATGGTGGTGTGCGAGTCGGTGCCGACGCAGGTGTCGGGGTAGGCCTGGCCGTTGCGGACCATGACCGTGGGGGCCAGGTACTCGATGTTGACCTGGTGGACGATGCCCATGCCCGGGGGGACGACCTTGAAGTCGTCGAAGGCGCCCTGGCCCCAGCGCAGGAACTGGTAACGCTCGCCGTTGCGCTCGTACTCGAGCTCGACGTTGCGCTCCAGCGCGTCGGCGCGGCCGAACACGTCCAGGATCACCGAGTGGTCGATGACCATGTCGGCGGGCGACAGCGGGTTGACCTTGCTCGGATCGCCACCGAGGACGGTGACGGCCTCACGCATGGTGGCCAGGTCGACGATGCAGGGCACGCCGGTGAAGTCCTGCATGATCACGCGCGCGGGGGTGAACTGGATCTCGACGCTCGGCTGTGCCGAGGGGTCCCAGTTCGCGATCTCGCGGATGTGGTCGGCGGTGATGTTGGCGCCGTCCTCGGTGCGCAGCAGGTTCTCTGCCAGCACCTTCAGGGCGTAGGGCAGCTTCTCGGTGCCGGGAACAGCCGAGAGACGGAAGATCTCGTAGGAGTTGCTTCCGACCTCGAGCGTGCCCTTGGCGCCGAAGGTATCAATCTTCGTCACGTCAGCTCCACTCATGTGAGGGTGTGCCACCGGCGGGGCTGTGCCGGCGGCTCGCGTCTTCGCGTAGGGGGTATTCGGCGCCGTGAGATGCCGGATTCCTCGCCGTACGAGCCTAACAGTACGCTTGTCCTATGAAAACCGCGGGGGCGGTTGGGTGTGCCGTGCGGACGTAGTCGAACTCGATGTCGCGTACTGTGCCTGTCGAGCGAAGTCGGGGAAGACGCAAGCACGCTCACCCTGCAGTGTTGGATGCCCGTCGCGACGCAGGCGATCGTGGCTCGACAGACCGGATGGAAGATGACCACTTTTGCGCCGATGGCGGCCGAACTGCCGCCCAACACCGTGCTGAGCAGCGTCGCGTCCGACCTCGCCGACAATCACGTCGCCGCCCCCAAGGGGCAGGATCAGGAGAAACTGGCCGCGATCGTCGCGCAGGCGCGATCGGAGGGGATCCCGCTCAGCGTGGTCATCGTTCCCGGTAATCCCGGCCACGATTCGAGCCTACGTGACCTGGCCACCGAGGTCGGCGAGAACACCCACGGCACCGTCGCGGTGTTCAGCGACGACTGGCTTGGCACCTACAGCGACAGCATCAGCCGGGTTCGCCTGGAGTGGGCCGAGGACGCGGCCAAGTACAAGGGCAACCATCCCGAACAGGCCGTGCAGGCGTTCGTGGATCGGCTCGAGCAGCCCGAGGGTATGTCCTGGGGCGTCATCACCGCAGCCCTGTTGGCGGTGATGGCGTTGACGATCGCCGGGCTGTATCTGGTGAAGGTTCGCCGCGGCCCCGACGCACCGGCAGCTCCCCCCGCACCGCGCGCGGATGTGGGTTCGGTCAACTAACTGGTTTCACTCCAGTCACATTTCCAGGCCACCGGTCTGTTCCATGCGGTAGAAAACTGTGCCGCGTAAGGCAAATTCTGAGCAATCGATGAATTGATGCCCCGTACCACTGTGGCGGATGTTTCCTTTGGGAAATATGTGTCGTACGGTTGCTGGTGATCGCGATCGTGAAAGCAGTGGTACAGGGGGCATTGGTCGACTCTTGTGGTCGATGTTTCGACTGATGCGCCAGTGGCGGATGTCTAGTCGAGCTACTCGGAGGTGCCGTGCGCGGTGCGGGCAGGCAAGACGAACCAGGTCTCTTACGAATAGCGATCGGTTTGCTGGCGGTGCTGGTTGTTCTCGGCGCCGCGGGACCGGTCGCGGCGGTACCACCTCCGCCACCGAATCCGTCCGACGGTGAGATCGCCGGGGCGACCGAGCAGGTCGACACGCGGGTCAGCGAGATCGGCGTGCTGATCAATCGCGTCGCCGCCGCCGACCAACAGTTGCGCGCACTCGACGACCAACTCGCGGGCAAACGCGAAGCGGTCAACCAGGCACTGGTCGATCTGCAAACCGCACGTGACGCCGCCGACGCGGCAGCGGCCGCGGTCGCCGACACCCAGACCCTGCTGGTCGACGCGGGCGCGAAAGTCGGTGTGGCACGCCAGGATTTCGATCAGGTCGCCACCCAGGCCTACGTGCGTCCGGTCAACAGTTCGGTCGTCACCTACCTCGCCTCCTCGACCCCTGATGCTGCGATGGACCGCGCGCAGGTGCTGGGCATGGTGTCGAAGAACCAGCGCCAGGTCCTGGACGGTCTGCGTCGGGCCCAGGTCGATCAGGCCAACCAGAACGCCGCCGCCCGCCAGGCCAAGACCGACGCCGACGCGGCCGCGGCGGGCGCGGAGAGCAAACGCGACGCCGCCCAAGCCGCGGTCAACATCGCCAAAGCCGAATTCGACACCCAGGCCGTCGCCCGCGACACCCTGCGTCAGGACCGCAACGCCGCCCAGACCGCCCTCGACGCCGCACGCACCGCGGTGGCCGGTCTGCAGAGCCAACGCGAGATCTTCCTGACGTGGGACGACCAACGCGAAGCCGAAGTGATGGCCCTGCTGGCCGCGGCCAACGCCGCCGCCTCCCGCGCCGCCGCCGACCAGGCCGCCCGGGCCCGCGCCGCCGAACTCAACGAGGGCAACCGCCCCCACACCGACCTCGAATCCGGCCCCGCTTCCCCCCGCCGCGCCAAACCCCGCCCGTCCCACCCCCAGGTCACCGGTTCGGCCGCGATCGAAACCGTGGTCGACCGCGCGATGTCGCAACTGGGCGTGACCTACGCCTGGGGCGGCGGCGACGAAGACGGCCCCACCCTGGGCATCCGCGACGGCGGCCCCGGCGACGCCCACGGCGACTTCAACAAAGTGGGCTTCGACTGTTCTGGGCTCATGTTGTTCGCCTTCGCGGGCATCGGAGTCTCCCTGCCCCACTACAGCGGCTACCAATACAACGCGGGCACCCGAGTCGACGTCGACGACCGCGAACGCGGCGACATGCTGTTCTGGGGCCCCGGCGGCAGCGAGCACGTGGCGATGTATCTGGGCAACGGAACCATGATCGAAGCCCCGCAATCCGGCGATTTCGTACGGATTTCCCCGGTCCGCGAAGACGGCATCATGCCGTACGCGGTCCGCATCATCACCGATTGATTTACCTATCGCCGCTGGTAGGGACCGAATCTGTGCAGTGCGTGCCACAATCGAGCGCGGTGGTGGCGGCGGTCACCGATATGACGAATCCCCGTCTAGTACTGGCCGGTTGCGGCGCGTTGTGGGATTCAATGGAATAGTTGGTGCCGCACGCACAGGACCAAAGCGAAAGCGGGGATGTTGGTGACTTCGACGGAAGGTGTGAGCGGGCCGAAGCTGGCGAAAGACGCCGGTACGGCTGCGCCGAGCACCCTGGAGCGTGACGTCCAGACTCTCGAGAAGGCGATCTACGAGGTCAAGCGGGTTATCGTCGGTCAGGATCGGCTCGTCGAGCGGTTGCTCGTGGGCGTTCTGGCACGCGGACACGTGTTGCTCGAAGGTGTGCCGGGCGTCGCGAAGACTCTTGCGGTGGAAACCTTCGCCAAGGTTGTCGGCGGCTCGTTCTCCCGGGTGCAGTTCACCCCGGACCTCGTGCCCACCGACCTGATCGGTACCCGCATCTATCGGCAGGGTCGCGAGGAATTCGACACCGAGCTCGGCCCGGTGGTGGCGAACTTCGTGCTCGCCGACGAGATCAACCGCGCACCGGCCAAGGTGCAGTCGGCGCTGCTCGAGGTGATGGCCGAACGCAAGCTGTCCATCGGCGGCAAGACGTACCCGATGCCGGAGCCGTTCCTGGTCATGGCGACCCAGAACCCGATCGAGAGCGAAGGCGTCTACCCGCTGCCCGAGGCGCAGCGCGACCGCTTCCTGTTCAAGGTGCTCGTGGACTACCCCTCGGTCGAGGAAGAGCGCGAGATCATCTACCGGATGGGTGTCAGCGCGCCCGAGCCGAAGCAGATTCTGGACCCCGAAGACGTGATCCGCCTGCAGAAGGTGGCCGCCAATGTCTTCGTGCACCACGCACTGGTGGACTACGTGGTCCGCGTGATCAGCGCGACCCGCACGCCCGCCGAATTCGGTATGGACGATGTGGCCAGCTGGATCTCCTACGGTGCGTCCCCGCGCGCGAGCCTGGGCATCATCGCCGCCGCCCGCGCGGTCGCGCTGATCCGTGGGCGCGATTACGTGGTGCCGCAGGACGTGGTCGAGGTGATCCCGGACGTGCTGCGTCACCGCCTGGTGTTGTCGTATGACGCACTGGCGGACGAGGTTTCGCCCGAACACGTGATCAAGCGGGTGCTGCAGACCGTGGGTCTGCCGCAGGTCGCCCCGCAGGCCGTCACCGGTTCGGCTGCCCCGCAACCGGTTCCGCAGCCGCCCGCCCCGCAGCAACCTGTGCCGCAGCCGGTGAACGGGCAGCAGTCCCAGCCCGCCGGCCACGTCGCACCCCGGTGAGTGTGCCGGAACCCGTTGTCCGCGTGCCCATGTCGTCTCACGCTCCGCCGTCGTTCCGTGCCGGTGAACTGACCGACCCGAAGCTGGCCGCCGCGCTGAAAACCCTCGAGTTGACCGTGCGGCGGCGCCTGGACGGCGTGCTGCACGGTGACCACCAGGGTCTGATCCCCGGTCCGGGTTCGGAACCGGGGGAGGCGCGGCTGTACCAGCCGGGCGACGATGTGCGACAGATGGATTGGTCGGTCACCGCCCGCAC
The DNA here is from genome assembly GCF_042714895.1 of Nocardia sp. NPDC058666. Lineage (NCBI taxonomy): Bacteria > Bacillati > Actinomycetota > Actinomycetes > Mycobacteriales > Nocardiaceae > Nocardia > Nocardia sp. NPDC058666. Next base: position 166,570 of record NZ_JBHXRY010000004.1, on the reverse strand, counting down.
CACCCACCCGCACGTGCGGCAGATGATCGCCGACCGTGAGCTGGAGACCTGGCTCGTGGTCGACCTGTCGTCGAGTCTGGACTTCGGCACCGGCCGCGTGCACAAGCGCGATCTCGCGATCGCGGCCGCCGCGGCCATCACCCACCTGACCTCCGGTGGCGGCAACCGGATCGGCGCTGTCGTGGCGACCGGTCAGGACCTGGTGCGCATCCCGGCGCGCAGCGGACGGCTGCACGCGCAGACCATGCTGCGCGGCATCGCGACCACCCCGCACGCCCGCGACGGTGTGCGCGGCGATCTCAAAGCCGGAATCGAATCGCTGCGCCGTCCGCAACGTAAACGCGGTCTGGCCGTAGTGATCAGCGATTTCCTCGGCGACGTGGACTGGCAGCGGTCGCTGCGCGCGATCTCCGCCCGCCACGACATCCTCGCGGTGGAGGTCCTTGACCCCCTCGACATCGCCCTGCCCGACGGCGGCGACGTGGTGCTGCACGATCCCGAATCGGGCCGCACCCGCGAATTCAGCGTCACCCCCCAGCTGCGCGCCGATTTCGCCGCCGCGGCCGGAGCCCAGCGCGCGCAGGTGGCTCAGGCGCTGCGCAGCTGTGGCGCACCGGTGATGACCTTGCAGACTGATCGGGACTGGATCGCCGACGTGGTCCGGTTCGTGTCCACCCGGCGCCACAGCCTCGGCGCCCCGAGCGGGCGGGTGCCTCGCCAGTGAGTATTTCGCATTTCACCGCTGTTGCCTGGCTGGGATTCCTCGCGGTCGTCGCCCTGCTCGTGCTCGGCTACGTGCTGGTGCAGCGGGCCCGCCACAAGCGGATGCTGCAGTTCGGCAACATGGCGATTCTGGAACGGGTCGCCCCGTCGCGACCGAGCCCGATGCGCCATGCGCCGATCGCGTTGATCCTGGTCGGCCTGGTGTTGCTGACCATCGCGGCCGCGGGCCCGACCGCCGTGCAGAAGGTGCCGCGCAATCGCGCGACTGTTGTTCTGGTGATGGATGTTTCGCTGTCGATGGAAGCCACCGACGTCGAGCCCGACCGACTGCAGGTCGCGCAGAAAGCCGGTAAGGAGTTCGTCGAAGGGCTGACTCCGGGCATCAACCTCGGTTTCGTCACGTTCGCGGGCACCGCCTCGGTGATGGTGTCGCCCACGACCAACCGTGAAGCGGTCAAGCACTCCATCGACAACATCAAACTGGCCGAGCGCACCGCCACCGGCGAGGGCATCCTCACCGCCCTGCAGTCGATCGACACCCTGGCCGCGGTGCTCGGTGGCGCGGAAACGCCGCCGCCCGCGCGGGTGGTGTTGATGTCGGACGGCAAGCAGACCGTGCCCGACGACAAGGACGTCGACAACCCACGGCACGGTTTCACCGCCGCGCGCCTGGCCAAGAACAAGGGCATCCCGGTGTCCACGATCTCCTTCGGCACCGAATGGGGCACCGTGGAGATCCCCGATTCCGACGGCAAGGGTTCGCAGCGGGTGAAGGTGCCCGTGGACAACGACTCGTTGCGCGAGATCGCCGAACTGTCGGGCGGCGACTTCTACACCGCGTCGTCGCTGGCCGAACTCACCGCGGTCTACGACACCCTCGAGGAACAGATCGGCTACGAAACCACCCGCGGCGACGCGAGCAGGCCCTGGCTGTTGGCCGGCATGTTGGCCATCGCGGCCGGTGTCGTGGTCAGTTTGCTCTATCGCCAACGACTGCCCTAGCCTCCCACCGCCCGCGTTGTGAGCTGTCGCAACGGCGCGACCCTGACGCAGGGCGCATGAATCAGAACAGATAGGTTGGACCCTATGTCGAACGTCACATCCCGGTCGGTGCTGGTCACCGGCGGTAATCGCGGTATCGGTCTCGCTGTCGCGCAGCGCCTGCTGGCCGACGGCCACAAGGTCGCCGTCACCCACCGTGGATCGGGGGTGCCTGAAGGTCTGTTCGGTGTGAAATGCGATGTCACCGACAGCGATTCGGTCGATCGCGCGTTCACCGAGGTGGAAGAACACCAGGGTCCGGTGGAGGTGCTGGTCGCCAATGCCGGCATCACCGATGACACGCTGCTGATGCGCATGACCGAGGATCAGTTCGAGCGCGTCATCGACGCCAACCTCACCGGTGCGTTCCGCTGCGCCAAGCGCGCCAACCGCGCCATGCTGCGCGCCCGCTGGGGCCGGATGATCTTCCTGGGTTCGGTTGTCGGCCTTGGCGGTGGCCCCGGTCAGATCAACTACGCCTCCTCCAAGGCGGGCGTGATCGGCATGGCTCGCTCGATCACCCGCGAGCTGGGTTCGCGCTCGATCACCGCCAACGTGGTCGCGCCCGGTTTCATCGAGACCGACATGACCGCGGAACTGCCCGAGGACATGAAGGACATGGCGAAGAAGTTCATCCCGCTGGGCCGTCTGGGCCAGGCCGAGGAGGTCGCCGCCGTGATCAGCTTCCTGGCTTCCGAGGATTCCCGCTACGTCACCGGCGCGGTCATCCCGGTCGACGGCGGCATGGGCATGGGTCACTGATCCACCCCCTTCACAACCACACACTGATTTCAGGAGAACCGAAAACTCATGGGCGGACTGCTCGAAGGTAAGACCATCCTGGTCACCGGCATCATCACCGACTCGTCGATCGCGTTCCACGCGGCCGCGATCGCGCAGGAGCAGGGCGCGAGGGTGATCATCACCGGTATCCCCGACCGCCTGCGCCTGATCGACCGCATCGCCAAGCGCCTCCCGCAGGAAGTGCCCCCGGCCATCGGCCTGGACGTGACCAACGAAGAGGACCTGGCCGCGCTCACCGAGAAGCTGCGCGAACTGGCCCCCGAGGGCATCGACGGTGCGCTGCACTCGATCGCGTTCGCGCCGCGTTCGATCATGGGCCCCGGCTCGCTGCCGTTCCTCGAGGGCCCCGGCCCCGATGTCGCCAAGTCGTTCGAGATCTCGGCGTGGAGCTACGCCTCCCTGGCCCGCGCGGTGCTTCCCGTGATGAACGAGGGCGGCTCGCTGGTCGGCATGGACTTCGATCCGCGCGTGGCCATGCCGTACTACAACTGGATGGGCGTGTCCAAGGCCGCGCTGGAATCGGTGAACCGGTACGTGGCGCGAGAAGTGGGCGCCGCCAAGAAGATTCGCTCGAACCTGATCGCCGCGGGCCCGATCAAGACCCTGGCGGCCAAGGCCATCGCGGGCACCGCCACCGACGACGCCAAGCAGCTGGTGCAGCTGGACCAGTACTGGGACGGCGCGTCGCCGATCGGCTGGGACGGCAACGACCCGCGCGCGGTCGGCAAGTCGATCGTGGCCCTGCTGTCGGATTGGCTGCCCGCCACCACCGGCTCGATCATCTACGTCGACGGCGGCGCCAGCCACAACATGTGGTTCCCGGAGAACATGTCCCTGAGCTGATGCCCGACGCACTGCTGCTGCTGTCTTTCGGCGGCCCCGAAGGCCCCGAGGACGTGATCCCCTTCCTGGAGAACGTCACTCGGGGCCGCGGGGTACCCCCGCAACGGCTGGCCGAGGTCGCGCAGCACTACCTGCATTTCGGTGGGGTCTCACCGATCAACGCGCTGAATCAGCGGATCATCGCCGCGCTCGAGGCCGATCTGGCCGATGCGGGGCTGGATCTGCCGGTGTACTTCGGCAATCGCAACTGGCATCCCATGGTCGAGGACACTGTCGCGCGGATGACCGCGGACGGTGTGCGTTCGGCCCTGGTGTTTCCCACCTCCGCGTGGGGTGGTTACTCCGGCTGCCGCCAGTACGACGAGGACATCTCGCGGGCTCGCGCGGCCGTGGGTGACGGTGCGCCCGAACTGGTGAAACTGCGCCAGTATTTCGATCACCCGCTGTTGATCGAGTCGTTCGCCGACGCGATCACCACTGCGGTGCAACAGATTCCGGCCGATCGTCGCGCCGGTGTGCGCCTGGTATTCACAGCGCATTCGATTCCGGTGGCTGCCGATATCGCCGCGGGACCGCCTGCCGATGGCGGACGTCTCTACAGTCGTCAGGTTGCCGAAGCTGCCCGATTGTGTGCGGCGGCAACAGGTTTCGCCGACTACGACGTGGTGTGGCAGTCGCGGTCGGGCCCGCCGCAGGTGCCGTGGCTGGAACCCGACATCCTCGACCACCTGGATGCATTGCACGGCAAGGGAATCGACGCCGTGGTGGTGTGCCCGGTCGGCTTCGTATCCGATCACCTCGAAGTGATCTGGGATCTGGACAACGAGGCCAGCGCACGCGCCGCCGAACTCGGCATGGCCTTCGCGCGCGCGGGAACCCCCGGCACCGACCCGCGGTTCTCGCGGATGATCGTGGAGCTGATCGGTGAACGCGTGAGCGGCGCACCGGTGCGTGAACTCGGAGAAGTCCCCGGTTACGGGTGCACCGTCGACGGCGCCCTGTGCGCGCCGGGCTGCTGCGAACTGCCCCAGCGCCCCGCTGCGCGCTGAACACAACCGGGTAACCATTTGTCGGTAGTGCCCGGTTCCGGGAGTAGCCTTTGCTCAGTTGCGCTCGACTGATCGGAGGACTTCCGATGGTTTCGATCTCGCCGCGTCGCACGACCGGGCTGGCCCTGGTCTTGTCCGCAGCCGCGCTCGGCCTGACCGGGTGTGGCAAGGAAGGCTTCCAAACCGAGCCGGTCCCGGCACCCCCGACCACGATCTCGGTGGTCGCGGCGGACAGGTTGTGCGGGATTTTCGACGCGCAGAAGGGGACCTGGAAGGCGTTGGGCCCGCAGGTCGCGCAGGTGGCGTTCACCGGCGTTATGAAGCTGTGGACCATCGATGACACGGTCGCGGGTGCCGCTGTCGCCTACAACCGCCGCATCGTGGATACGGCCACGATGCGTGCCTGCCCTCGGGTGCGCAGCGCCGTCTTGAAAGCGCTAGAAGTTCCCGATCTGCGGGCGGCACTCGGCGGATTCTGAAGCGGAACTTCGTAACGACGCACGGCGCTTCGCCTGCGCGCTATCGGTTGCGGCGGGCGGCGGCAACGCGCTTCGCCTACGCGTTTTCGGTCGCGGCGAGTGTCGGACCTGTCTTCGCCCTGCTATCCGTCGCGGCGGGTGGCGGCGTGGACGGCGACGAGGCGGGCTTCGCGGATCGTGTTCCACAGCGGGCGTAGCAGCGATTCGTGTGCGCCGATCGCGGTGGCCGAAGTGGGTGAGGACGCCGGTTCGTGCTGGGCGACGGTGAGAATCGCGGCCACATGGTCGGCGGTGTCGAGAATTCGCTTGGCGCGCAACGGAATCGAATCGGGGTAGGCGTGGCGCGAGTAGGCTGCCAGTTGCGCCTCGATCTGTTCGCGCGGGTCGTCGTCGCCGTTGCCGATCGAGGTGGTGTGCAGTTGCATCAGCGCGTCGGCGGCATCGCGCACCGATTCGCGCATGGTGTACTCGGCCTCGCCCAGCGACATGTCGTGCCCCGCGATACGCGGCAGATCCACCCCGTACACCGTCCACTGCAGGGTGTCGTCGTCGTCCCACTGCGGGATGAGCCCGGTGCCGGGCTCGCCGGGAACGCCCAGCAGGATGCCCTCCTCGGCGTCGATCGCGTCGGCGGCGAACGCGGTACCCACCGGCAGCCCCCGCACGTCACCGGGCGCCGGCAGCACCAGTCGCAACTGCGCGCCCGCCGGGGCCATCGCCTCCCGGATCACCTTCAGCAGCGGCATCGCGCCGGTGCCCGCGTCGCCGCGTGAGGTCCACGGCAGATCGGTGCGACCGCCGGTGACCGGGTCGCCCGCCGCGATGGTGTGCCGCGGTGCCCAGGCGTGCAGTGCCTCCAGCACGTCGTCGGGCGCGCTGGTACCGGCCAGCCAGGAGCCGGCCCACAGCGTCAGCGTCGCACTGGGAGAGCACATAATCATCGAGCATAAAGGTTCGCCGGGGTTCGCGTGTGCGCACTGAGGTCGCGAATAGGCCTGCCTGACCTGGTATGCGGTTACTGCGGCTCGGTCACGAAGTCGATGAGCCGTTCCACCGCGCCGATGAGCGGGGCCTCCAGATCGCGGAACGAGCCGACCGCGTTGTAGACCCGCCGCCACCCCTGCTGCGGGGTTCCCCAGCCCAGACGTTCGCAGATGCCGGTCTTCCAATCCTCGCCGCGCGGCACGGTCGGCCAGGCGTCGATGCCCAGCGCCGCGGGGCGTACCGCCTGCCAGACGTCGATGTACGGGTGCCCGGTCACCAGCACGTGCGGGCCGAGTCCGGTGGTCAGCTGCGACTCCTTGGAGCCGGTGACCAGGTGGTCCACCAGCACGCCCACGCGCGCACCGGGACCGGGCTCGAACTCCACGAACCGGGCACCGAGATTGTCCAGCCCTTCCAGATGTTCCACGACCACGCCCTCCACCCGCAGGTCGTGCCCCCACACCCGCTCGACCAGCGCCGCGTCGTGCACACCCTCCACCCAGATCCGGCTGGTTCTAGCCACCCGCGCGCGCAGACCCTCCACGCGCGTGGACCCCGACGCGGAGCGGGTCGGTGGCTTGGGCGCGGTCGCGGTGGGCCGGATCAGCGTGACCGGTTTACCGTCGATCAGGAATGCCGCTTCGCGCATCGCGAACAGGCGAACCACCCCGCGTCCGTCCTCGAGTTTCACGAACTCACCGTCGTAGCTGCGGTCGAAACCGACTACGGCACCGCAGAATCCGCTGACCGCGTCCTCGGCGACCAGGTCGCGCACCGCGATCACCGTCGGCACCGGCGTCTTCTTGGTGCGATCGTGTCCGGAATAGATGTCCCCGTAGCTGTCTCGTGCACTCACGCCCCTGAAACTACCGCGCACGGCACCCGATGCGTCGCACCGTGATGCCGGTGGGTCTGTTGCGTTGGGGGCGTTCGTACTTCGCGGTGACCCGGTGCGCCCGAGATCGAATTCCGGGTGCCTCGAGGAGCCCCGCGAACGGCTGATCACGGCTAGGCTGGCGAGGTGGCCGCAATAATCTGGCTGATCGCGGGCATCGCTCTCGCGGCGGCGGAAATGCTCACCGGGGATCTCGTGCTGCTCATGCTCGGCGTGGCCGCATTGGGCACCGCGGGTGTCAGCGCCGCCACCGAACTGCCGGTGTGGGGCGATGCGTTGGTGTTCGCGGCGATGGCCGGTGTGCTGTTTCTCGGCGTGCGTCCGGTGCTGCGCCGCAAGTTCGGTACCCCGCCGCCCACGCTCACCAATGCCGATGCGCTGCAAGGGAAGTCGGCGCTGGTGCTGGATTCGGTGTCGGAGCATTCGGGGCAGGTCAAGCTCGGTGGTGAAGTGTGGACCGCGCGTCCGCTGGACGCGACAGAAGTGTACGAAGCCGGTGTGACCGTTTATGTGATGAAGATCGACGGCGCTACCGCCGTGGTCTGGAAGGGTCCCTAGAAACCATGGACATCGTTGCCTTGATCGTGGCCGCCGTCCTCGTCCTGTTGGTCGTGGTGGTGGTGTTCAAATCGATCGCGCTCGTCCCGCAGGCCGAGGCGGCGGTGATCGAACGGCTCGGACGGTATTCGCGCACCGTGTCGGGTCAGCTGACCTTCCTGGTCCCGTTCGCTGATCGCGTGCGCGCGAAGGTGGATCTGCGCGAACGGGTGGTGTCGTTCCCGCCGCAGCCGGTGATCACCCAGGACAATCTCACCCTGCAGATCGACTCGGTGGTGTATTTCCAGGTCACCAGCCCGCAGGCCGCGGTCTACGAGATCAGCAACTACATCGCCGCGGTCGAACAGCTCACCGTCACCACCCTGCGCAATGTCGTGGGTGGCATGACGCTGGAAGAGACGCTGACGTCGCGCGATCAGATCAACAACCAGCTGCGTGGTGTGCTCGACGAGGCCACTGGCCGCTGGGGTCTGCGCGTGGCCCGCGTGGAGCTCAAGTCCATCGATCCGCCGCCGTCGATCCAGGAATCGATGGAGAAGCAGATGAAGGCCGATCGCGAGAAGCGCGCGACGATCCTCACCGCCGAAGGCAACCGCGAAGCGCAGATCAAGACCGCCGAGGGCGCCAAGCAGGCGGCGATCCTGACCGCCGAGGGTGGCAAGCAGTCCGCGATCCTGTCCGCCGAAGGTGAACGCCAGAGCCGCATCCTGCGCGCCCAGGGTGAACGCGCTGCCTCGTACCTGCAGGCGCAGGGTCAGGCGAAGGCCATCGAGAAGGTTTTCGCGGCCATCAAGAACGGCAAGCCGACGCCGGAGCTGCTTGCGTACCAATACATGCAGACGCTGCCGTTGGTGGCCAAGGGTGATGCCAACAAGGTGTGGCTGGTGCCGAGCGATTTCGGCAAGGCACTGGAAGGTTTCGCCCAGAACTTCGCGTCCAAGGGCGAGGACGGCGTGTTCCGCTACGAGGCGTCCACCGACGAAGCGCCGGTGCAGATCGCCGACGATTCCGACGTCGAAGACTGGTTCGAAACCGCTTCCGACCCCAAGATCGCCGAAGCGGTCCGCGCCGCCGAAGCCACCGCCCGCACCCCCGTCGAAGGTTTCGACACCCCCATCCCCCGCCCGAAAACCTCAGTGGCCAAGGGCAATCCGGAACTGCCCACCCCGCCGACGAACTTGGACGCGGAGCAATCCCCGCCACCGCCGCGCCCGAACGATCCGTATGGTCGCCCCTGGCAGCCGCCGCAACACGGCTGATCCACGCACCGAGCAGAACCGGCCCTGACGCACATAGTGCGTCAGGGCCGGTTCTGTCAGGAGCGGAAACCGCCGCCTTCGATACCGATCGCGATCATCGTGAATGGGGTGGCGAGAAGGACGAACACGATCGCCATCGTGACGACGAACGGGCGGATGGCCTGGAGTCGGTAGGCCAGACGTAGGCCGACGAGCACGAGTACGTACGTGAGAATCCATGTCGCCCAAAATCGGATGGGTTCGGTGTCGGAACCGGCTACCCCCAGTGCGTCGTGCACGGCGATCACGATGTGCAGGTAGCCGATCAGGGCCGTGAACGCTCCCGTCAGCGCGCCGAACACCATCTGGGTCAAAGCCAGCAATACCGCCCCGGCGCCACGCTTTTCGTCCGCGGGTGCCGCCCCCTGTACCTCGGTCATGTCGGAAGCGTACTGCCAGGAGTGCCGGGCTTCGCCGAGGTGGCGGTGTGGTCAGTGGGGGAGGGGAAGCAGTTCTACCAGGGATCCGCGGCCGGTGCCCGGGGGGAGGATGGCCAGTGCTTGGCAGCCGATGAGGCCGGCCAGGTGGGGGGTGTGGGCGGGGCCGGTGCTGCGCCAGACGCCGCCGGGGTGTTGTTGGACGCCGACCAGGCGGGTGGCTTCGCCTTCCATGACGCCCGCGTCGGACAGGCGACCCCACATGGTGGGGCCGGGGGTGCGCAGGGTGAGGGCGTCGACGATGGCGGGGCCTACTGCCAGCAGGGCGGCTACGGCGGCGAAGGGGTTGCCGGGCAGGCCGAGTAGGACGCGGCCGTCGGGGAGTTGGGCAACCAGGGTGGAACCGCCGGGGCGAATCGCTATGCGTTCGATGATGATTCGGGCGCCGAGGTCCGACAGCAGGGTGCGTAGGTGGTCGGCGGCGCCGCGGCCGGTGGCGCCGACCATGACGACCAGGTCGGCGTGGGATTTCAGGGTGAGCCAGGAGCGCAGCAGGTCACGGCTGTCGGCGAGGTGCCACAGTCCGGTGCTCTCGATGTCGCAGCAGCGCAAGAACTCTGGGAGAACGGGGCCCAGCGAGTCGCGGGTTTCGCCGGCGGACAGGGGGCCGACGGCGCGGATTTCGTCGCCGGTCATCACCACGTCGGCGCGCAGAGGTCCACGCACGGTGACGGTTTCGGCTTCCGCGCTCAGCGCGGCCGAGGCCAGAGCGGCTGAGACACGTGCGCCCGCACGGGCCAATTCTGTTCCGGTGGTCCAGTGTTCGCCTTGGCGGCGGGTGTCGTCGCGCACCGGTGCGCCGGGTGCGCGCATCACCACCGGTTTGCCGGACACGGTGGTCATCGCGACGTGTTCGTCGCGCAGGGTCGCGGTGGTGCCGAGGGGTGTGGCGGCGCCGGTCGCGATGCGCACCGCCTCACCGGGCGCCAGCACCACCGAGCAGTTGCGTCCGGCGTAGCTGACCTGGTGGTGCAGCCGCCACCACGGTCCGGGGCCCGCGACCGCGTAGCCATCCATGGCGGCGGTGTCCACGCGCGGCAGCGGAGTGCCCGCGGCCAGCGCGACGGCCAGGGTGGCCCCGACCGCCTCGGCCACGGGTCGCTCGCGCACCGCGATCGGTTCGAGGTCCGCGGCGATCTTCGCGCGCACCCGTTCCAATCCGCATTGCACCGCCGGAACTACGCCCACCCGTGCGCTCGTCACCACGTCTGCCCTTTCCGACCACCCGTCACCGACACTGCGACCTATCGTGCGCACCACCGATTGCCTGCGATTTTCTCAGCAGTTGCCTCGCGATGACGTTGTGCTCACGGTTGCGCGGGTCGGGCGGTGCGTAGTTCCGTGGCTGGCCACCAGCGCGCGCCCGTTCGCCGCACCGATGGCACCGACAGTGCACTGCGACACCTCAGTGGGCCGTCGGCGAGTGGCGGGGCCCGCCTCGCCCGGTCTTGCGCACCCGCGAACTCAGCGTCACGCCTGGGTCAGTGCACCGTGAACTCAGCGTCACGCCTGGGTCAGTGCACCCGCGAACTCAGCGTCACGCTTGGGTCAGTGCACCTGCGAGTTCGGCTGCGCGGTCGGCGATGGCTGTGCCCAGGTCGGCGGTGGTCGCGGTGCCGCCCAGGTCTGGTGTGCGGATCGTGCCCGCCGCGAGGACGTCGCAGACCGCACGGTCGACCGCGGCGGCCGCGTCGTGCTCGCCCAGGTGGGACAGCAGCATGGCGCCCGCGAGGATCTGGGCGACCGGGTTGGCGATGCCCAAGCCCGCGATATCGGGTGCGCTGCCGTGGACCGCTTCGAACATCGAGGGCGCGTCGTTGGCGGGGTTGATGTTGCCCGAGGGGGCCAGGCCGAGTCCGCCGGTGACGGCTGCGGCGAGGTCGGAGAGGATGTCGCCGAACAGGTTCGAGCCCACGATCACGTCGAGGCGGTCGGGGTGCAGCACGATTTCGGCGGCGAGGGCGTCGACGTGCATCTGCCGTGTCTGCACCGACGGGTATTCGGCGGCGATGCGTTCGAACACGCTGTCCCAGTAGGGCATCGAATGAATGAGCCCGTTGGACTTGGTCGCCGAGCACAGTTTGCCGTCGCGTTCGGTGGCGCGGTCGAAGGCGTAGCGGATGATCCGTTCGCAGCCGGTGCGCGTGAACACCGACTCCTGGAGCACGAATTCGTCGGGGCGGCCCGGGTTATGAATGCCGCCGATGTCGGAGTACTCACCCTCGGAGTTCTCGCGCACGATGAGAATGTCGAGGTCCTCGGCCGTGCGATCACGCAGCGCGGATTCCGTGCCGGGCAGCAACCGCACCGGCCGCAGATTCACATACTGGTTGAACGCCCGCCGCAGCGGAATCAGCAAGCCCCACAGGGAAATATGGTCGGGAACACCGGGAAATCCGACCGCGCCCAACAGGATCGCATCGAAGTCCGCGAGCTGTTCGGGCCCGTCGGTCGGCATCATCGCGCCGGTGCGCAGATAGTTCTCGCACGACCAGTCGAACTCGGTCCAGCTGATTCCCGGCAGCACCCGGTCGAGCACTTTCACCGCCTCGACGGTCACGTCGACGCCGATCCCGTCGCCCGGAATGGTCGCGATCCGGTATGTGCGCACGCTGTCTCCCTAAACCTTGATGCCGATGTATTTGGTCTCGAGGAATTCGTCGATCCCGGTGAAACCCCCTTCACGCCCGAGCCCGGATTCCTTCACTCCGCCGAACGGCGCCGCCGGATTGGACACCACTCCCTGATTGAGGCCGACCATCCCGGTTTCCAGGGCCTCACACACGCGCAGCCCGCGCCGCAGGTTCTCGGTGAACACGTAGGCGACCAGCCCGTAAGGGGTGTCGTTGGCTCGCGTGATGGCTTCGTCTTCGGTGTCGAAGGTGCCGATCGCGGCGACCGGGCCGAAGATCTCGGTGTGGCACAGTTCGGCGTCATCGGGGACGTCGGTGAGCACCGTCGCGGGGTAGAACGTGCCGGGGCCGTGCACCGCCGTGCCGCCGAGCCCCAGTCGAGCGCCGCGACGACGGGCATCGGCCACCAGGTATTCGACCTTCGCCACGGCGTCAGCATCGATTAGCGGCCCGACCACCACCCCGGGCTCGGTGCCCCGCCCCATCGGCAAGGCCGCCATCTTCGCGGTCAGTCGTTCGGCGAACTCGTCAGCGACGTTGCGCTGCACCAGAATTCGGTTCGCCGCCGTGCACGCCTGGCCGATATTGCGCATCTTGGCCGCCAACGCACCCTCGACCGCTTCATCGAGATCGGCATCGTCGAACACCAGCAGCGGCGCGTTCCCGCCCAACTCCATGGACGTGCGCATGACGGTGCCCGCGCACTGCTCGAGCAGCAACTTCCCGATCGCGGTCGAACCGGTGAAGGACAGCTTGCGCGAGCGCGGATCGGCGATCAGCGGCGTCACCAACGCACCGGGATCAGCGGTGGTGACCACGTTGACCACCCCGGCGGGCACGCCCGCATCAGCCAGTAGAGCGGCCAGCGCCAGCATCGAAAGAGGTGTCTGCTCAGCAGGTTTCACCACACTGGCGCACCCGGCGGCCAGCGCGGGCGCGATCTTGCGTGCCCCCATCGCCATCGGAAAGTTCCACGGCGTGACGAGCAGGCTCGGCCCGACGGGTTGCTTGGTCACCAGGAACCGGGAACCGCCCGTCGGCGCGGGCATATATCCGCCATCGAGGCGCACGGCTTCCTCGGCGAACCAGCGAAAGAATTCTGCGGCATAAGCGATTTCGCCACGTGCTTCGGTCAGCGGCTTGCCCATTTCCAGGGTCATGATCAGGGCCAGGCGTTCGGTGTCGGCCAGCAGGGCGTGGTGGGCGCGCATCAGGATGTCGCTGCGGGTGCGCGGCGGCGTGTTCGCCCAATCCGCTTGTGCCGCAGCGGCAGCGGCGAGAGCGTCGAGGCCGTCAGCCGGGGTTGCGTCCGCCACTGAGCACAGCTGCTCGCCGGTCGCGGGATCGAACACGGGCAGCGTGGCGGGGCATTCGCGCCATTCGCCGCCGATGAACAGGCCTTTCGGAACGCTGTCGATCGCGGAATGTTCGGTGGCGCTGAGGTTTTCGAGCAGCCGTGCGCTGCCCCCGGACTCGGTCATACGGTGCCCTGCCTCCCGACGCGGTGGATCACCCATTGCCGTGACCCTCCCCGCCATGTTATGCATATTGTCAACAATCCGACAATAGACAATCTGGGGAGTCCTTGATGACCGAGCTGTCTCCCGTCCTGAAGCAGGCCACGCCCGTGCACGTCGATCACGGCGTCGGCTGCTACCTCTACGACACCGACGGTCGCCGCTACCTGGATTTCACCGCCGGAATCGGCGTCACCAGCACCGGGCACTGCCATCCGACCGTGGTCGCGGCGGCGCAAGCCCAGGTCGGCAAGCTGATCCACGGGCAGTACACGACCGTGCTGCACAAGCCGCTGCTGGAACTCACCGAACGACTCGGCGCGGTCCTGCCCGAAGGCTTGGACGCGCTGTTCTTCGCCAATTCCGGCAGCGAGGCGATCGAGGCGGCGCTGCGCCTGGTCCGCCAGGCCACCGGGCGCCCGAACGTGATCGTGTTCCACGGCGGTTTCCACGGCCGCACCGTCGCCGCCGCGACCATGACCACCTCGGGCACCCGGTTCTCGGCGGGATTCAGCCCGCTGATGTCGGGCGTGCACGTGGCACCGTTCCCGACCGCCTTCCGCTACGGGTGGACCGAGGAGGAAGCCACGGACTTCGCGTTGCGCGAGCTGGATTATCTGTTCGCGACCGTCACCTCGCCCGCGGAAACCGCGGCGTTCATCGTCGAACCGGTGCTGGGGGAGGGCGGGTACATCCCCGGCAACACCCGGTTCTTCCAAGGGCTGCGTGAACGCGCCGACCGGCACGGCATCCTGCTGGTCTTCGACGAGATCCAAACCGGGTTCGGTCGCACCGGAAAGTTCTTCGGCCACCAGCACTTCGACGTCCGGCCCGACGTGATCACCATCGCCAAAGGGTTGGCCAGTGGGTTCCCGCTGTCGGGGATCGCGGCGTCGCGGGAGTTGATGGCGAAGGCCTGGCCGGGGTCCCAGGGTGGGACGTATGGCGGCAATGCGGTGGCGTGTGCGGCCGCGGTGGCCACGCTCGACGTCATCGAGGCCGAGGGGTTGGTCGACAATGCCGCGGTGCGGGGCAGGCAATTGCTGGCCGGTGTGTCGGAACTGGCGACCAAGGCGATCGGCGATGTGCGCGGGCTCGGTCTGCTGGTCGGCGCCGAATTCACCACGGCCACTGGTGAACCCGATCCTGAGACTGCCGCTGTCGCGCAGAAGTCCGCTGTGGCGAAGGGGCTGTTGCTGCTCACCTGTGGTGCGCACATGAACGTGGTGCGGATGATCCCGCCGCTGATCGTCACCGATACCCAGGTCGAGGACGCGCTGGCGATCTGGTCGGAAGTGCTCGCCGAGCAGAAAGCAGGATCATGGCCCGCTACATGAGCATCACCCTCACCAAAGCAGGCGTCACCTGCCGCGCCCGCCTCCTCGACGACGAAGCCCCACTCACCTGTGCCGCCGTCTGGGCGGCGTTACCCCAGGAAGGCGACGCCTTCCACGCCAAATACGCCCGCAACGAGGTCTACACCCTGATTCCCCGCATCACCGCCGCCCCGCACCGCGAAAACCCCACCGTCACACCGATTCCCGGCGATGTCTGCCTGTTCGATTTCGAACCGTGGGAAATCGGCAACCCCGCCTACGGCTACGAACCCGGCTCGGCCGCCCACCACGCCCAGGGCGCCACCGACCTGGCCCTGTTCTACGGCCGCAACAATCTACTGATCAACGGCGACCTCGGCTGGGTCCCCGGCAGCGTGTTCGCCACCATCGAGGACGGCCTCGCGGATCTAGCTGCCGCGTGCAACGGGCTGTGGTTGCGCGGGGTGGAGGGGGAGACCTTGTCGTTCGCCCGCGTCTGAATAGCGACCAGAACTACTTGCCACCGCTCTGGCCGCGGTGTGAGTCCGGCATTTTCACGCACTTCGACTTCCGCCAATCAGTTTTCTGACTGAACGGCGGCGAAGTGCGTGAAAATGCCGGGGTAACTCAGGCGTTGAGCACGGATTCCGCGTGTCGGGCGACCGCGAGGACCAGATCGTCGGAGTGGCGGGGGCCGACGATCTGCAAGCCCACCGGCATCCCGGTGCGGGTCGTGCCGGCCGGAATGCTGATGGCCGGTTGCTGAGTCATGTTGAACGGGTAGGTGAATGGCGTCCAATCGGGCCAGCCACGCAGACCACTGCCGGGCGGCACCTCGTGACCGGCTTCGAACGCGGTGATCGGCATGGTCGGGGTGATCAGCACGTCGTAGGCCGTGTGGAAATTGCCCATCGCGATGCCGACCTCGGCGGCGACATGTCGGGCATCGAGATAGTCCGTGGCACTGATGGATTCGCCACGATCCCACACCTCTCCCAAACCGGGATCGACCTTCTCGCGCGAACCGGCGGGGAACTTCGACAACATGGTCGCGGCCCCCGCCGCCCACAGGATCTCGAAAGCCGCACGCGGATCACCGAATCCGGGATCCACCGCATCGATGGTCAAATCGGTCTCGGCCAACCGACGCACCGCGGCATCGACGATCTCGGCGACCTCCGGGTCCACCTGCGCGAAGCCCAGTGTCGCGGAATAGCCGACATGCAGGCCGCGCACGTCACGCTGCATCTGGCTGCGGAAGGTCGTAAAAGTGGGTGCCAGCGCGGTCGGATCACGCGGGTCGGGTAGCGACAGGATGTCCATCAGTAGCGCCGCGTCTTCCACGGTGCGCGTCATCGGGCCCGCGTGCGCCAGGGGCCCGAAGGGGCTGGCGGGGTAGAGCGGAACCCGCCCGTGCGTCGGCTTGAACCCCACGATCCCGCAGAACGATGCCGGAATCCGGATGCTGCCACCGCCATCGGTGCCCACCGATACCGGCGTCATCCCGCCCGCCACCGCCGCCGCACTACCTCCGGACGAGCCGCCCGCGGTGGTGGTGGGGTCGACGGGATTGCGGGTCACGCCGGTCAGCGGGCTGTCGGTTACGCCCTTCCACGCGATCTCCGGCGTGGTGGTCTTGCCGACGAACACCATCCCGTCCTCGCGCAGCCGCGCCGCGACCGGACTGTCCACCAACCACGGCCCGCCCGCATCCACACAGGTGGAACCGCGCAGCGTCGGCCACCCCTCGGTCAAGAAGATGTCCTTGATCGAGATCGGCACCCCGTCGAGCAGCCCGCGCGGATTACCCGACTGCCACCGGGCTTCGGAGTCCTTGGCCTGCACCAGCGCCCGATCCGGGTCGATCAGACAGAAGGCATTGAGCGCGCCATCGCGGGCGGCGATCGCGTCCAGACACCCCTGGGTGGCCTCGACGGGGGACAGTTGCCCGGCGGCGTAGGCCGACACCAACTGCACCGCCGTCATCGCGGCGGGGTCGGTGGGCGGATCGGGCTGCGTCATGGCGGACTCCTTCAGCCGGGCACGTACCCGAGCGTCTTGTCGACGACGTTGTCCAGCGGCAGACCGGCGGCCCACCGGTGAAAATTGTCGGTGAATGCGCGGACGATCTCGGTGCGCCAGCCGTGGACATCACCCGAATTGTGTGGTGTGAGAACCACATTCGGTCGATCCCACAGCGGGTGGTCCGCGGGTAGCGGTTCCGGGTCGACCACGTCGAGTGCGGCCCCGGCGATCGTGTTGTCGGCCAGCGCGGCGACGAGATCCTCGGTAACCACGAGTTCCCCGCGCCCGACATTGACAAACCTGGCGTGGGGTTTCATCGCGGCGAAAGCGGTGGCGTCGAACATGTGTCGGGTGTGCGCGGTGAGCGGCGCGATCGCGATCACGTAGTCGGCGTCGGGTAGTTCGGCGTGTAGGTCGTCGCTGATGGTGCCGAAATCCGGGTCGTCCGAGCGGGCTCGGCGGCCGACGCCGCGCACGGTCATGCCCACCGCGCGCAACAGTCGCGCGATGGTGCGGCCGATGGAGCCGGTGCCCACGATCAACGCCGTCGCGCCTGCCACACGTTCGGATTCGCGATGCTGCCATTCGTGCCGCTGTTGGAGCCGGATCGAACCGGGCAGGTCCTTGGCGAACGAAATGATCTGGCCGAGAACATATTCCGCGATCGCAGCATCGAAGACGTTGCGGGTGTTGGTGACTGTGACGTCGGAGGCGCGCAGCTCCGGGAACATCACCGCGTCGACGCCGACACCGCCCATGTGCAACCACCGCAGGCGGTCCGCGCAGGGCCAGGCGGCCGGAAGCGCGCGGGTTTGGAAGTCGTAGACGAACAACACATCGGCGCCGCGCAGCGCGTCGGCCAGGCCGTCGGCCTCGGTGTAGCGCACGTCGGCGCGTTGCGCCACGGGGGCCATGAGGTCGGAATCGGGGACGGTGTCACGATGGAGGACGGTGACGATCGGCCTGGGTTCCACAATTTCACCGCCCACATTGACACCGTAAGTTCAGATCGTATGATTGTCAACAATCCGATCGTGTTCGGAGGTCTGCCCGGCTGAGCGCGAGAGGGGCCGCAGTGGAGTTCAGCTTCCCCGACATCGACGGGCCGGTAGCACAACGAGGCATCGGCGTGATCGCGCCGTTCGACCTCGCCCTCGAACGGGAACTGTGGCGGTGGGCGCCCCTGGAAGTCAGCTTGCACCTGGCCCGCACACCCTATGAACCGGTGCCGGTCTCGCTGGCCATGGCCGAACTGGTGTCCAACCCGGTGCACCTGACCGCGGCCACGCACGACGTGCTGCACGTGGAGCCGGAAGTCGTTGCCTACCTGTGTACTTCGGGCAGTTTCATCAACGGGCTCGCCTATGAGCGGTCGCTGCGGGAGACGATCTGTCTGGCCGGTGCGCCTGATGCGGTCACCACCTCCGGGGCGCTGGTGGAGGCGATCAAGCACCTCAACATCACGCGGATGTCGGTGATCACGCCGTACGACGAGGTTCTCACCGGGAAGTTGCACGAATTCCTCGATGAAGCCGGTTGCGCGACGATCAAGTCCGATCACCTCGGGTTGGGTGGGGGCATCTGGAAGGTCAACTACCGGACCATCGCCGAGCGGATTCTCCGCGCCGATGATCCGCGTTCGGAAGCGATCTTCGTCAGCTGCACGAACCTGCCCACCTATGACGTGATCGAGCCGCTCGAACAGGCGCTGGGCAAGCCGGTACTCACTGCCAACCAACTGACGATGTGGGCATGTCTGGGCCGGATGAAGTTGCCCATGATGGGCCCAGGTAAGTGGTTGGTCAATGTGTTCTGAACGGAGCGAAATGTACACGCCGACAATCGGATTCATCTACCCCGACCACGCCGCCGAGGACGACTACCCGCGAGCGGCGGCCGTGCTCGACGCCTCGCTACCCGTGGCGCACATCTACGGCACCGACCTGCACGCGATCGCCGAACTCCTCGACCTGGGCAGCCCGCAGAAGCTGCGCGACGGCGCCTCGTTACTCGCCTCGCAGCAACCCGACGCCGTCGTCTGGGCCTGCACGTCGGGCAGTTTCGTCTACGGCCCCGAAGGTGCCCGACGCCAGGTCGAAAGCCTGGCCGAAGCCGCAGGCGTGCCCGCGTCCAGCACGAGCTTCGCGTTCGTGGAAGCCGCGCGGGCCCTCGGCATCCAGCGCGTCGCGGTCGTCGCCAGCTACCCCGAAGACATCGCGCGACTGTTCGTCGACTTCCTCGCCGACGCGGGCATCACAGTCGTGTCGATGTCCAGCGCCGGCATCGACACCGCCGCCGAGGTCGGCACCCTCACCCCCGACCAGGTCCTGACCCTGGCCGTCACCAACGACCACGCCGATGCCCAAGCGCTGCTCATCCCCGACACCGCCATGCATACTCTCGAAGTGCTCCCGAAACTCGAGGCCGCGCTCGGCAAACCGGTGCTCACGGCCAATCAGGTCACCATCTGGGAAGGTCTGCGGCTGGCCGGGGTCACCCCGTTCGCCCCGGAATTCGGCACCCTGTTCGCGGAACGGAGCCAGCATGTCGATCACTGATTTCGAACCGGTCAACCAGCAATCCACCGCCGAGATGATCGCCGACCGACTCCGCGCGGCGATCATGCGCGGCGCGCTGGCCCCCGGTGCCCAGCTCGGCGAATCCGACCTGGCAGCCAGTTTCGGCGTCTCCCGCGGGCCCGTGCGCGAGGCCATGCAGCGCCTGGTCCAAGAAGGTTTGCTGTTCAGCATCCGCAACCGCGGCATCTTCGTCATCGAACTCACCACCGACGATGTGATCGACATCTACCGCGCCCGAGCCGCCCTCGAAGGCGGCGCCCTCGACCTGATCCTGGACGGCCGCCGCGAAATCGCCTACGCCGCACTGCAACCCAGCGTCACCGCCATGCAACAAGCCGCCGACGCGGGCGACGCCCCCGCGGTCTCCGACGCCGACCAGGCCTTCCACGAAGCCCTGGTCACCGCCACCGACAGCCCCCGCCTGGTCCGCGCCGCCCGCACCCTGCTCATCGAAACCCGCATGTGCCTGGGCGCGCTGCAAACCACCTACCCCGACCTGCGTGAACAAGCCCGCGAACACGTCGAACTGCACGAAGCGATCGGCACCGGCGCACCCGATCGCGCCCGCGCCCTGCTCGTGGAGCACATGGACGACGCGGTACGCCGCCTACGCGACCGGTAGCCGTGCTCGGTCCTGCACAATGGACCCGGTCAGCACACCCCGCCTCCCGCAGGAGCAACCGTGGACAGTGAACAGCGAACGCGCGCACAAGCTTTCGTCGATCTGCATCGCGAAGGGTGCTTCCTGCTACCGAATGCGTGGGACGCGGGCAGTGCGCGCATCCTGGAGTCGGTGGGTTTTCCGGCGATCGCCACCACCAGCGCCGGGATCGCGTTCTCGTTCGGCCGCCCCGACCACGACTTCTTCACCGAACACGGTGACCAGGGCCGCGTCGACCGGCCGACGATGATGCGCCGCATCCACGAAATCGCCACCGCCGTACGGGTTCCCGTCAGCGCCGACCTCGAAGAGGGATACGGACCCGACGCCCAAGAAGTAGCCACCACCGTTTCGCTGGCGATCGAGGCGGGCGCGGCGGGCGGCAACATCGAAGACTTCACCGGCGACCGGACCACCCCGCTGTTCGACGAAGTCCACGCCGTGGACCGAATCCGCGCCGCCCGCGCCGCGGTCGCCGCCAGTGGCGAGCCGTTCGTGCTGGTCGGCCGCACCGACGCCCTACTAGTGGACGCGGGCATCGATGAAGCCATCCGCCGCGGCAACTCCTACTTCGCCGCGGGCGCGGACTGCGTCTTCGTCCCCGGCGCCGCCGACCCCACCACCATCTCCACCCTGGTCAACGCCCTCGACGGCCCCCTCAACGTCGTCATGGGCCTGACCGGCGGCGCCCTGTCGATGGCCGAACTCGCCGACCTGGGCGTTCGCCGAGTCACCGTCGGCGGCAGCATCGCCCGCTCGCTCTACCGCCACCTCCTCGACGCCGCCCACGAACTCGCCGACCAGGGCACCTTCACCTACGGCACCACCCAACTCACCCAATCCGCCCTCAACGCCCACTTCACCACCCTGGGCAACTGATCACCACGCTCTGACGGCGGATATCGGTCAAAATTCCCGCCACCACAGCGTGTTGATCTTGATCTCACCTTTCTGGACGGGTGATCACCAGGCAACTACGCGAACATCGGCCGAGTAGAAAAAACCACCAGAGCCTGTTGATCTTGATCTCACGCCGGTTGCGCGCCTCGCACGGCCAGGAGCATTCCCAGGTAGCCCATTTCCTGGCTCTGGGATTGGGCCATGGCGCGGGCGGTTTGTTTGACCGGGCCCGAGGTGATCAGGGTGTCGGCGGCGCGGGCCATGGTGACGCCGCCGGAGTGGTGGCGGTACATCAGTTGCAGGAACAGGGTTTCGGCGTCGGGGCCGCGGGCCGCGGACAGGGCGTCGAGTTCGGCCATGGTGGCCATGCCGGGCATGGGGGTGTCGGGGGTCGAATGGTGGTGGGCCGATCCCGTCATCCAGGTTCCCGGCAGGGGGGAAGTCGGTGCGGCGCCGGCGAGTTGGGTCCAGCCGAGCAGAGTCCCAAGTTCCATTCGTTGCGCGTCGGCGATCTGGTCGGCGAGTGCGCGCACGGTGGGGTCGACGCCGGGCTCGAGGCGTGCTGTCAGGCTCAGTGCCTGCTCGTGGTGTGCGGTCATGTCCTGGACGAAACCCAGCTCGGTCGTGGTGAGAACCGGTGTGACAGTGGCGGATTCGGGCCATATGAGCGGACGAAACGCGGCACCCAGCGCCAGCAGGAACACGGCGGTGGCGCAGGCGGCGGCCACGCGGAGCACGGTCATGACCCGACGGTGGACTGTTGGTCGGCAGGCGGGGTGTACACCTCGTTGTCGAGCTGCAACACCATGAACCCGTTGTCCGAACAGGTCACGAAGAGTTGGTCGCCCCGCCACTCCGGCGGTGACATGCACCAATCCGCAGACAGGTCACCGAACGCGACCCGGCTCGCCCGCGCCGACAACACCTGCGCGGGATCGAACAACCCGTCGGCCATCGACCGCAACGCCGCGGGCGCGGCCATTCCGGGAATGCCGATGATCGAGGCCAGCGCGTGCGGCGAATTCCAGATCTCGAGATTGTGGTTCGTGCGCGCAGGCGGGTTGAAGTAGGCGATCTCGTGAATCGAACCGGGATCGCTGACATCGAACACGCGAATCCCCGACGACACCCAACCGCACGCCAGCGCGGTCGGATTCGACGGGCGGTCGGCGGTGCAGTAGTGCGGGTCGTAGGAGAACAGCGAATTGCCCATCGCCGAGCCGACTGCGGAGTCGACATTCTCGGGCAGGTTGATCTCGAGCTTGATCTTCTCCACGATCTGCGGGTGCGCGTCGTCGGAAACGTCGATGAGTTTCACTCCGCCCGACCCGCCCTCGTCGACGGTGAACAGGTGCGGCACCCCGTCATAGGTCACCGGAATGCTGTGCTGGGTCGCCCACCCGTCGGTCCAGAATGTGCGGCCCACGTGCGGGACCTGCGGATTCGGGTCGCGGCGCTGCACCGCACTCACATCGAGCACGGTGAACCCGCCCACCGCGGAGATGTAGAGCCGGTTTCCGTCGGGGCTCACCCCGAACCCGTGCGCTTCGATCCCGGTCAGTCCCTGCCAGATCACGCGTGGGTTCGCCGGGTCGGTCAGGTCGATCGCGCTGAGGAACCCGGGCACCAGACCCGACGCCCAATACGTGCGACCGTCGGGCGAGAACCCGCCCTCGTGCGTGGTGATCGGCAACGGCATCATCGGATGGGTGCCCACGCCCGGATTGAGCAGGCGCGGATGCGCGCAATCGGAGATGTCGTACACCGACAGGTAACCCGCGCCCAACGCCAGCGGCACCCCGGTACCCATGAGCAGTTTGCGAGATGTGTTGACCTTCAAGGTCTCCCATGTGCCGGCCATCATCGCGGGTTCGGTCAACGTCGCGGTCAACCGCGGATTGGCGGGATCGGACGCGTCGATCACCTGCACGCCCGGATGCTCGCTGAGCAACGTGCCAGGGAAGAACGACCCCACATACGCGCAGTGTTCGAAACTGGTGGAGGTGATCCCCGCGCCACGCCCGGCATAACCGCCGACCATCGACATATTGCACCGGTAGCCCTGGGTGCTGCGCCCACTGTCCCGGTCACCCGCGGGCACATCGCCCTGCATCCCGGTTTCGGGCAGCGATCCCGGCCCGCAGTCCGCGCGCGGCACCGCACTGCGGCCGATGTCGAAGAACTCGTGCACCGTGCGCCCGAAATCCTGTGCCGACGCCCCCGACGGCAGCCCGACCGCCACCATCGCGGTCACCACCACGACCATCGCACCCCTGATCAGCGCATGGCGTGATGTGGCTGCGTGCGGACGTGATGGCATCGTGGTCCCCCTGCATCGCGGATGCTGACAACACAACTGGCTCAGACAGTTGTGCGGTATCACGAATGGTAAGCCGCGCAAATGGTTACCGAGGGCAGTTTCGGGGAACAGGGTGTGAGGCGGGGCCCGCTTACCTCGGGTCACCGCCAGTACGCTGTACGGTTGCTCTGAACGACAATTCGTCTGCCCAGGCGGGGAGTTTCCGCCATCGGAAAGGACTCGGATCCATGTCGAACGATGTCGTAGGAGGCCCCGGTGACGCGAAAGCGTCAGCGGGCGCGGTAGCGGGCCGATCGCCGAGCAGACCCCGGCTGGATCTGCTCGTGTTCTGCGCCACCGCGATCGGCGCGCTCGCTTTTGTCGCGTGGGGCATCCTCGATGACGAAAGCCTGGCCTCCTCAGCCAGTACCGCCCAGAAGTGGGTCATCACCAACACCGGCTGGCTGTTCGTGCTCACCGCCACCGCGTTCGTGGTCTTCGTGATCTGGCTGGCGGTCAGCCGTTTCGGCCGCATTCCGCTGGGCGAGGACAACGAGAAGCCCGAATTCCGGACCGTGTCCTGGATCGCGATGATGTTCAGCGCGGGCATGGGCATCGGCCTGATGTTCTGGGGCGTGGCAGAACCGTTGTCGCACTTCGTGAATCCGCCCCCGCACACCGCCGAACCCGGCACCCCGGCCGCCGCCGAAGTCGCGATGGCCACCACGCTGTTCCACTGGACGCTGCACCCGTGGGCCATCTACGCCGTGGCCGGCCTGGCGATCGCCTACAGCACGTTCCGAAAAGGCCGCTCGCAGTTGATCTCCTCGGTGTTCCGCCCGCTGCTGGGACACCACGCCGACGGGATCGGCGGCCGCGTCATCGACATGATGGCGATCTTCGCGACCCTGTTCGGCTCGGCCGCCTCGCTGGGCTTGGGTGCGTTGCAGATCGGCGCGGGCTTGGAGTTCAACGGCTGGATCGACAGCATCGGCAAAATCGGTCTGGTAGCGATCATTTCGGGCCTGACGGTGGCCTTCATCCTGTCGGCGGTGTCGGGTGTCGCGCGCGGCATCCAGTGGCTGTCCAACATCAATATGGTGCTGGCCCTTGCCATTGCGGCGTTCGTGTTCATTGCCGGGCCGACCCTGTTCATCCTCAACATGCTGCCCACCGCACTGGGCGACTACATCGAGAACCTGCCCACCATGGCCTCGCGCACCGGCGCCGGTGACGAGGCGATGAAGGCGTGGCTGTCGAGCTGGACGATCTTCTACTGGGCCTGGTGGATCTCGTGGACGCCGTTCGTCGGCATGTTCATCGCGCGGATCAGCCGTGGCCGCACCATCCGCCAGTTCGTGACCGGCGTGCTGCTGGTGCCCAGCGTGGTCAGCCTGCTGTGGTTCGCGATCTTCGGTGGCGCGGGCATCGCCGAACAGACCAAGAACGGTGATCTGACCGAACCTGACGGCTCGGTGGACTCCAACTTCGCCCTGTTCCACCTGCTGGACCAGTACCCGATCACCTCGGTCACCACCGTCGTGGTGATGATCCTGGTCGCGATCTTCTTCGTCTCCGGCGCCGACGCGGCCTCCATCGTGATGGGCACGCTGTCCGAACGGGGCAGCATCCACCCGTCGAAGTGGGTGGTGATCTTCTGGGGCGCGGCCACCGGCGCGGTGGCCGCGATCATGCTGGTCATCGCCGATTCCGACAACCTCGGCGGGGCACTCACGGGCCTACAAGCGCTGACGACGGTGGTGTCGCTGCCGTTCCTGGTGGTGATGGTGGCGATGTGTGTGTCGCTGTACAAGGACCTCAGCGACGACCCGCTGATCCTGCGCATGGACCGCGGCATCGAACTGGTCGAGGGCGCTGTGGACCAGGGCACCGAACTGCACGACGGAGATTTCGCGCTGGTCACCGAACCGTCGACCGAGGAGTTGGTCCTACCGACTCTGGGCGAGGACCACAGCCGCGTTATTTCCGACGACCGCTAACGCATCGCATCGAATCCGGCCTGCGCTGAAGACAATTCGGCGCAGGCCAGTTTCATGCGGTGCCGCAGCTTGTCGGAGGCTTCGGCGATAGCGACTTGGGCGCGCACGTATTCAGCACGGCCCGTGGGGGTTTCGATGCGGACCGGCTCGTAGCCGAAGTCGGACAGGTCGTAGGGGCTGGCTCGCATGTCGAGTTCGCGTGCGGTGCAGGCTAGTTCGAAGCAGTCGAGCAGCAGGTCCGACGAGATCAGGGGCGCCAGTTTGAAGCCCCACTTATAGAGATCCATATTCGCGTGCAGGCAGCCGGGCTGTTCGCTGGCGACTTGGTCTGCGCGAGTGAGCGGTTCGGCGTTGCGGCCCACCGCTTCCGGAGTGAAGAAGCGGAAGGCGTCGAAGTGTGTGCAGCGCAACGACATCGACTCCACCACCTCGTCGGTGCCCGCGCTACCGAGCCGCAGCGGTACCTGCTGGTGGCGGACCTCGTCGGTGCGGTAGACCATTGCCCACTCGTGCAGTCCGAAGCAGGACAGTTGTGCTGGTCGTTGCGCGGTCGCGGTGAGCAGTTTCGAGACGAATTCGATCGTGTCGCGCCGCTTCGCCAGGTAAGCCGGATCGGCGGTGAACACGCCCTGCTGCTCGCAATATCCCCGCGCACCCCGGTAGTCGCCCGCGTCGCGCAATCCGATCCCGAAACCCGGATGCCATCGCCGCAGTTGCGCGGGCTTGTTTCCGTAGTAACTAAACAGGAAGTCGATCACCGGATGGGTGGTGCCCGCCTTGCGTCGCTCGAGATACGGACCGACCAACTGATCGAGCCGGTCCCGGTGCTCACGCGCCGCCGCCTGCCACTCCGACGCTGGCAATACACGCAGGTCAGGGGAGTGGTCGAGGTAATCGGCGGGGCACACCCAACTATTGTCCCGCACCGGTTCGGAGCCTCTGAAGGTGCCCGAACAGGCGGCTCCGTGCGTGCCGTTCCAGGGCTCGATGAGGGTCGCAACTCGACTTCTGACACGCTTTCGACACGGGTTCGGCGTCGACGCGCGCTTGTCGTCGTGTCGGGCGCTGTCGACGGCGCGAGTGTGGTTGGTTGGACGGATCGAGCTCCCTGCGACGTGGAGGTGCCGTGCTTACCGACGATGTCTATCTGGTCCCGCCCACTCCCGGCGACTACGTGTCCGTCCGCGCGCTGACAGTGCGCGGCACCGACACCGACATCGGCGCGGACCTCGCAACGCTGAGCCGCAGTGACTTCGGAACGGTGCTAGCTCCCTACGCGAGTCCGATCTACGGCCAGGCGCGGCAGGCCTACTTCGAGAAGAACTATCCGACGATGGCGGCGCGTTCCCGCGGTGTGGCCCAAAGCTTCGGTGTCGCACAGGATTACGACTGCTCGGTCCTGGGATACGACCTGCCCGCACCGCCACCCGGCTGCACGGTGGTGTGGTTTCCCGCCGCGCTGACCACCACCGGCCGACCGATGTTCGGCCGCAACCTCGACTGGTTCGCCGGAACAATCAGCAGCCAACACGGACTACCGCCCACCCCGGGTGAACACGGTTCGTGCAGTCGGTCGGTGCTGACCACCACGGTCCCGGAATCCGGTCGCACGGTCGCTCAACTGGGCTGCCACGATCTGCTGAGTCCCGGCATGGACGGGGTCAACGACGCCGGTCTGATGATCGTCGCGCTGGTCGATCACAGCGATCGTGGCAATATCGGCGCGGGCACCGCCGGTGGCTTCAGCACCGGTGTGAGTGCGATGCAATTGCCCGGTTGTGTGCTCCATTCCGCGAGCACGGTCGACGAAGCGAAGTCGGTCATTCTGCAACAGTCGCTGTTCTGTCCTGGCACGACGAACCTGCACTGGTTCATCACGGACGAATCCGGTGCGGCGACGGTGTTGGAAATCGACGGCGATTCCCGTCAATACCGATTCGTCGACGCGGTACCGGGCCAGCCGTTCATCGTGACCAATCATGCGCTGCACAGCTATCCGACCCTCGACACCTTTCCGCAGATTCCCGCCAGTCAAGAACACAATTCTTTTATCCGCTACCGGACACTGACCGCCGCGATCGCAGCACATCAAGGGAAATGGAGTCCGGCCGATATCAGCGGCCTGCTCGATACGGTCCTGTGCTCCTACGTCAACAATGCCACCGCCGGAATCGCCGGCGATGTCCCTGAACGCACCCTGTGGAAATACCTCGCCGACCCGACGAACCGCCAGTACCGCTTCCGTTTCTACCAACACGACCTCGACCCGGAACCGAATTCGAACCACGTCGGATCCCAATTCACCGACCCGATCGAGTGGAGCCTGACCGAGGCGGCGCTCAGGTCGCCTTGACCACCATCGCGTCCGCGAAGGACGGCGACACCGCGCTGACGGCGCGGACCAACCCGACGTACCGAGGTCGCAAGGACGCCGGTTGCGTGCGGACCGCCTCGACCAGCCACTGGGCGGCTTCCGTCGGCGTGAGGGCGGCCAGTTCGCGGTAGTCGTCGGTGGGCGCGATCATCGGCGTGCGAACCAGCGGGAAATGGACAGTGGTGACCCGAATCCCTTGCGCCGCAGTCTCGGCCCCCATGCTGCGACCGAACGCGCTCAGCGCCGACTTCGACGCGTGATAGGCGGCGAACTTGGGCATCGTTTCCGCCGGCACACCCCAGGTGGCCACGTTGATGATATGTCCGCCGCGCTGGTCGAGCATGGCGGGCAGCAGTCGCAGCGTCAGCGCGACCGGGCCGAAATAGTTCACCGACATGGTCCGTTCGTAATCGTGCAACCGGTCGCAGGAATCGGACACGGTTCGCCGAATCGACCGCCCGGCATTGTTGATCAGAACGTCGACGCCACCGAATCTCTCCAGCACCTGCGCGGCCAGCGCATCGACCGCCGCCGTGTCGGTCAGATCGCAACCGATGGCGTGCGCCCGCCCACCGCGCTCGACGATCTCGTCCCGTACATCGCCCAATTCCTGGTCGCGACGAGCGACGACGATGACCTCGGCCCCGAGCTCGGCGAGCCGAAGCGCCGCCTCCCGCCCGATCCCGGAGGACGCACCGGTGACCAGAATCCGCTTGCCGGTGACCCGATCAGGCTCCCGCCCGATCGCCCGACTCACAGCCCTGCGCGCCGAAAACGGCGGCCGCAGCATCGCCGTCACTGTCCACCGCGGCATCAGGTTCCCCATCCAGCATCACTCTCCACCAAGTCGGTTGCAATCCAGGACCAACCTAACCCGGTCGGTCTCGATCCGCAACCGACTCGGTCGCTCGTTGTAAGGTGGTCCGATGAGCGCCCCCGACGTCGACGACCTCGCGCGTCTCCGCCGCGACTCGGTCGAGGCCGCCCTCTCCCAAGTAGGCGACCGCTGGACCTTCCTGATCCTGCGCGAAGCATTCTTCGGAGTCCGCCGATTCGTCGACATGCGCCGCAATCTGGGAGTCGCCCGAAACGTCCTCGCCGACCGGCTGAAGAAGCTCGTCGACAACGGAATTCTCGAACGCTTCGAATACAGCGAACGCCCCCCACGCGACGAATACCGCTTGACCGAAAAAGGCCGCGACCTCTACGGACTGACCATCGCCCTGATGCAATGGGGCGACCGCTGGTGCCTCGACGAGCCACCATTGCGGATCACGCACGCAGCCGATGACGGGGTTGTCGAGCAGGTTTTGCGGTGCACGTGTTGTGGGGAGGATGTGGATGTGCGCGATGTGCGTTACGAGTCGACTGGTGAATCTATGGATCAGTAGCGGCTCGATAATGTCTGTCGCGAGTTGAATCGTGCAGGTCGACGGCCCGCGATGGGCACTAAACGATGCGGGGCTCAGCGGTACATCGGTTGGTGCGGCCTAGTCGGTGCGGAGGTGCCATGTGAACGAAGCAACGTGTGTGAAGAGACTGGCGTGTAAGTAATTGTCGTCGGCGCGGCGGACCGAGGCATTCACGAGAGCGAGCAAGGCGTGGGATGGAAAGTACATGGATTGATCGTCGAAGGGCTGGTGGATCCGACGAATCTGCCAGGGCGGCCGAGCGGAACGGGCGTGACCGTCGATATCGACGCCGTGCATAACGAGCCCTACGACTACGGCGTGGCGACGGTGAACGGCTGGACCTTCATCGCTGATCCGCAGTTTCGGGTGAGCTTCGATGATGAAGCGGCAGTGAGGGTTGCGGGTACCAGTCGAGCGCTCGCCTGGGTGACCGACAGCGTCTCGACGACTCACGGGTTCGCTTGGTATCGCCGAGCAGAGTTGATGCGCGCGATCGTCTACGTGGAAGGGGAGGTGGTCGACGAGTACGGAGGGACGCTTCCCGAGGAACAGAATTGTCCCGAGCCTTGCAGCGAGGACTACGTCTTCGAGATGATGTGGCGGCTGACCGGAGTTGGCTGGGGTGCCGGCGCGGACGCTGACTACAGGGTGTGGACCTGTACGACCTAACTCGTCGCGTAGGCGGGTCTCGCGATGCCGCCGACGTCGGGAAGTAGCAGGGAGGCAGAGGTTCAGATCAGCCAACGCGGGAGACTGGGGGGTGGAGGGAATGCGGAGGTATTGGTTCGAGAGCATCGATGACTCGCGGTGTCGGCCCCATCGGTCGGCCCGCGCTGATTCCGTCCGGCATCATGGTCTGACGCGAATCAGCGTCACCGGTAGATGAATATTTCCGTCGGCACTGTCCCGCTTGTGCGCGCTACGCTCACCGAGTGGATCGGCAGCACAACAGAATTGGTTGGGATCTCGTGTGTCGCTCGCGGCTCGGGCAGCGTGTTCGCCGAAGTGGTGCTCGACATCTGTGGGCACCT
This sequence comes from Nocardia sp. NPDC058666, assembly GCF_042714895.1. Taxonomy (NCBI): domain Bacteria; kingdom Bacillati; phylum Actinomycetota; class Actinomycetes; order Mycobacteriales; family Nocardiaceae; genus Nocardia; species Nocardia sp. NPDC058666. The sequence continues at coordinate 136,712 of NZ_JBHXRY010000004.1, read as the reverse complement.
CGAGGTGGTGTTGCCTTCGCGATTACCGGGAGGCGAAGGTGAATCCGGACTATCTGGCGCAGTTCGATGCGCTGATCGATCGGGCGACGACGGTTCGGGTGATGGATTTCGACAGTGCGGGCCGGGACGCGTATGAGGCTGCCAATGAGGTGCTCGTCGGCGAGGTCGATCGGATGATCGCGGTGTGGGACGGGCAGGACGGACAGCGCGCCGGTACCGGGACTGTGGTTGCTTCGGCTCGCGAGCCGCGTGCGGAGGTGATCGCGGCTCTCGCGGGCTTGTCGGGTCCGGCTGGGGCACAGCTGGATCGTGACGATCCGGTCGACGACTCGCTCTACGACCCGTATGACCGGGCCTACCGGCGCGGTGAATTCGCCGGGGACGGTTCACCGTGAACCCGTAGGCTTTCGCAGGTCTGAGCGAGTTGCGACGCACGGGCGCCGGCGCGCTGGGAACGGATCAGCGGTGTTCGTCGACGGCGGTGGCGGGGAGTTGTTGCCAGTGGGCGAGGATCGCGGGGTCCTGGAGGTCCATCCATGCGGCTACGTCGGCGTGGGTGGCGCAGATCGTTTCGGGGTTGTCGCATACCTCTGCCATGAAATCGGCGGTGGCGGGGTTGAAGGCGTTGCCGTTCCAGGTGTTGAAATGGTTCGCGATGACCAGGGGTGCGCGGTTGCCTTCGAAGGCTCGGCGATACATGTAATCGTAGGTCTGTTTGGTGAGTTCGCGGGCGTGGTGCGCGGTTTCGGGTTGTTCTTTCGCCTTGTTGAAGGTGAACCAGAAGTTGTAGTCCAGGGCGGTCTGGCGTTGGCGGAGAACGGGGGAATAGGCGAACGGGATCGGGAACTCCCAGATTCCCTCGATGCGTTGTGGCCAGGTCAGTCCGGGGTTCGCGGCGGGCATCGACGAATCCCATGTCATCGCGTGCTGGTGCCATGCCGGAATGAGTTGAGGGAGTTGGCCTTCCAAACATTGTGTGCGTCCGCCGCGCACCACCTCGGGCCCGAACAGGAGGTCGGGGCCGTCGTGGATATTGTTGTTGGTGCGCCAATTCGTCATCAAGGCGAAGAACTGGTCGAGTTCGTGGATCCAATCCTGGGTGGTCCACCGGTCACCGTTGTATCCACCGCCTCGACAGAAATGTCCGACGTAATGGGTGCCCATCTCGTGCCCGGCCAGCCATGTTCGATTCAGATAATCGATCTGCGTTCGGACATCGTCGGCATTACCGCCGAAGGCAATGGCCGACTGTCCGGGTGCGTGACCAGGTCCGTGATAGTGGTTTCGGTTCTCATCGGTCAGGAAATACAGTCCGGTCATCAATGCGGTGAAGCGAGCGTCGACGCGCTGCGCGACGTCGAGGAACATATCCCAGTTCGGCGTGACGCCGACACCGTCGAAAGAGAACAGGACGAACTGCGGCGGACGCTCACCCGGCGCCAGTCGGCGCATCGGCACATTGGACTCGGCGCGTTGCGGCGGCACGACACCGGGCTGCCCCACTTCCAGTGTCACAGTGGCGAAATCGGGGCCGGTCGATGTGGCGCCGTGCGACGGCGCACATGCGGCGACGATCCCAGCGGCCGCGCAGGCAACTATGCGGGAGATCCGTGTGCGCGCCCCCCGCCGCGGTCGAATTCCGATCGGGGCACTGTCTCGGTATCTCATCTCGGCTCCGCTCACATTGCGACGCAGTCCGTGCGATCGTCACCACTGAGTGTGCCGCAGCAACACGCAGTGGCCACCGCTCATTTGCTTGGCGTGTCGGGCGTGCCGTCGGACTTGATGTGATGGCCGGATGTACAGGGCGGCGGGGGTTCGATGGTCATCGTGAAACACTGGGCTGATGGCGATGTCGTCCGAACCTGTGCCGACGTGGATGCGAGATGTCGCTGCGGACCTGGAAACCTACCTGCATGCCGCCAGCGCGCTGCCGCCCCCGGCACCAACGACTGGCACCGGCGGGCAGAACGGGTGGTATGCGACATTGCCCGGCGGGCCCGTCGAAGGGCGAACGCCGTGGGTTCACATGTCCGACATCGCAATTGACTGCATGGGTGGCGCGCTCGTTCTCACCTTCACGTGGAAACCTGACGACTCCGACGATGCGCCGCGATACATCCTTCCCATGACGACCATGGAGGCCGACGAAATCACCGGATCGGATGCGCTGATCACGCGGCTGGACTACCTCCTCGACTCGGACTGGCGTGGTGATCACGCTGTCGATCTCGGGAACGGTGTGATGCTGGTTGTCATGGCGAAAGGACGTCACTACTGATCAGGGTTGGAACTGCCAGTTCAGTTCGCCTGCTTCGACTTTCGGTAGCCAGTGCTGGTCGAAGGGGGTGCCGGTTTCCAGGCTGTGGGCGAGGTCGGTGAGCATGGCGCTCAGCGATGTCCATCGAGGGCCCGCATCGTCGGCGTCTACCTTGTCGAATTCGGTGACACAGCCGTGCAGTGGGCCTGGTCTGGTATCTACGAACAGCAGGTTGCCGTCGAGGCCGGCGAAGGGGAGGAATTGGGGGAGGTAAGTGCCCGCGGGGTCGCCTGCTGCGGCGGCGGGCCGGCCTGTCTCTTCGTCGAATTCGCGCCAGATGTCGAGTTCGAGTTGGTGTTCCTGGACGACTCTGTCCAGGTCGAACAGTTCGTGGACCGGGAGCAACCTGAGCCAGTGTTCGTGGGGGAAGCCGTTGATGTGGGTGAACAGCGTCGAAAGTTCTTCGGGCCAAGGAGTTCCCGTTTTTTCGGCGGCTCGATCGATCTGCTCGGGATCGGCTCCGATCAATGGCACCGACGGCAGGTTGGCGTTCAGCCAGGTGGAGATCCGCGCCCATTGTTCGGTGACGGAATTCAGGTGCTCCATCGACATCGTCGGCGCGGTGGCATCCGCCCTGGCGGGCTGCATGGCGGGCGTGTTCAATAGCTTGTTGCGTTCATCCTGTGCTCCGATTTCCTCTTCGATTCGTCTGCTCAGCTCATCGTCGGACAAGTTCGGGTCGTCGAACCCACGCACGGTGGCGAATTCGTTTCCCAACTGAACTTGGACCACGTTGTTGACCGGGGCGCCGTTCTCGTCACGCAGACACGCGAGTACGCGCGCGGCCGCGATGAGGTCGTCGATGGCCGCGGTGCGATCAGGTGCATTGCCGAAGCGCGAGTGGGCGGCACCGTGCGCGATATCCCAGTAGGAGATGCCCCACGTGGTGGTTGTCATCGGTTCTCTTTCCAGTAGCCGACTACTACCTGTTGGCGGAGCTGAGCACCGAGTTCAATCCGCGTTGCGGTGGGTTCCGTCGCGGACTGTGCCGACGAACTCTTCGATGAGGTCCTCCAGCGCGACCACACCCACGGTGTTTCCTCGACTGTCGACGACCCGGCCGAGGTGGCTGTTGGTGCGGCGGAGGCGGGCCAGGGCTTCGTAGAGGGGGGTTCCGGTGCTTACCGTGGGTAGCGGGCGGATGTCGGTGCGGGGGATGACGGTGTCGGGGCCTGCGTTGTCGTCGGCTACTTCGTCGAGGACGTCCTTGATGTGCAGGTAGCCCACCAGCGAGCCGTCGGAGGCTCGGACGGGGTAGCGGGAGAAGCCGGTTTCGGAGACTGCTGCTTCTACTTCGCCCAGGGTGGTGCCGTTGCCGATCAGGGGGACCGATCTGGCTTTGGCCAGGGGGACCATGACGTCGCCTACTACCTGTTCGGAGGTGCCGAGGGCTTGGGTGAGGCGGCGGTGCTCCTCTTCGTCGAGTAGGCCTTCGGAGCGGGATTCGCCGATCATTTCGGCCAGTTCCACTGTCGAGACCGTGGCGTCGAGTTCGTCCTTGGGTTCCACGCCCAACATGCGCAGGGTCATGTTGGCGGCGAAGTTGTAGATCGCGATCAGGGGGCGGGCCAGGCGCAGGAACATCAGGTGGATCGGGACCAGCAGCAGCGCACAGCGTTCCGGGCCTGCCAGGGCGATGTTCTTGGGGACCATTTCGCCCAGCAGGATGTGCAGGATCACCACGATGGTCAGTGCGAGGGCGAAGCCGACCGGGTGCAGCAATTGTGCTGGGAGACCGAGCAATTCGAAGGGGCGCTCGATCAGGTGGGCGATCGCGGGTTCGCCTACTCGGCCCAGCAGGATCGAGCAGATGGTGATGCCCAGTTGGGCCGCGGCCAACATCATCGACAGGTTCTCGCCCGCTTCGATGACTGTTTGGGCCTTCTTCTTGCCTTGGGCGACAAGGGCTTCCAGGCGGTCGCGCCGGGCGGAGATCAGGGCGAATTCGGCGGCGACGAAGAACGCGTTGCCTGCCAACAGGATCACGGTGAGGAAGATGCCGAACAGGTCACCCATTGTTGTGCTCCCGTCCGGCCAGATTCGCCGCGTCCACGGGGATCAATCGGACGCGGTCGATGCGTCGTCCGTCCATGCGTTCCACCTTGGCGATCCAGCCGCCGCCCGAGCCGCGGGACTCGGGCAGCACCACTTCGTCGCCGGTTGTCGGGATGCGGCCCAGTTGCGTGAGGACCAGCCCGCCCAGAGTTTCGTATTCGCCTTCGGGGGCGTCGTAGCCGGTCGCGCGGGAGACCTCGTCGATGCGCAGTAGGCCCGAGCAGTCCCAGCCGTCGGAGACTCGGCGCACGTCGCGTTCTTCTTCGTCGTGTTCGTCGCGGACGTCGCCCAGGATTTCCTCGATGAGGTCTTCCATGGTGACCATGCCCGCGGTGCCCCCGTATTCGTCGACCACGAGCGCCACCTGCATACCGTCGGCGCGCACGCGTTCGAGCACTTCGTCGCCGTCGAGACTGGCGGGCACGATGGGCACCGCCACGGCCAGCTGGCTCAGCGGGATCTTCTTGCGCATGTCGCCGGGATGGGTGAAGGCCTGTTTGACGTGCACGACGCCCAGGGTGTTGTCCAGGTCGCCGTCGATCACCGGGAAACGGGAGTAGCCGGTGCGGGCCGACGCGGCGATGAGGTCGGCGATGGTGTCGTCACGGTCCAGCGATTCGACTTTCACGCGCGGGGTCATCAGGTCCTCGGCGCTGCGCTCACCGAATTCCAGCGAGCGGTCCATCACCTGCGCGGTGCGCTGATCCATCGCGCCACGCATGGCCGACGTGCGCACCAGCGAACCCAATTCCTGCGGTGAGCGGGCCGAACGCAGTTCCTCGGCGGGCTCGATGCCAAGCCGGCGGACCACCCAGTTGGCGGCGCCGTTGAGGAAACGGATCAGCCACTTGAACAGGGCGGAGAACCCGATCATCGGGCCCGCGGTCAGGCGCGCGACCTTCATCGGTTCCGCGATCGCGATGTTCTTGGGTACCAATTCGCCGTAGATCATCGACAGCGAGGTCGCGATGACCAAAGCCAGAATCAGCGCGACAGCCTGCGAAGCGCTCTCGCTCAAACCGACAGCGTCCATCAGCGGATGCAACAGCCGGGCGAGCACGGGTTCGGCGATGAAACCGGTGATCAGGGTGGTGATGGTGATGCCCAGCTGAGCGCCGGACAGTTGGAACGACAGGGTGTGGTGGGCCTGTTTCACCAGCCGGGAACGGGTGTCACCCTCGCGGGCGGCCGCTTCGACGGTGCTGCGTTCCAGTGCGGTGAGCGAGAACTCGGCGGCGACGAACAGGGCCGTTCCGAGGGTGAGGGCGACGAAACCGAGCAGGCTGAGCACGGTCACAACGATGGCCATCCTCAGCACCACCCGAGTGGTGCCGCAGGGAAACCGGGGACGGACGCTGCGGAAAGGAGGACGCCGGGTTTGTCACCCGGCTCCGTAGAGGAGCCCTCCTGTGTGGCGCCCTGAGACGCGGGTGACAACTGGATCCTTTCGAGGCGGGAATCGAGCGGGTGCCGTGATCGGCAACTCCATAGTAATCGGTTCCCACCGGCGATGCGCGCGCGGCGCGGCGGGCGGAAACGGCGACGGGGGGGGAGGGGAAAACCCACCCGCCCCCCCCCCCCCGGGGTTCCCCCCCCCCGAGTAGGCGAAATGAGGGGGTGACGGGGGGAGGGAGTGCGGGGGGAAGAGTTACCACCGGGAATGGGACGCACGCGGGGGAGGACAAAAACGCCCCCCCCGCCCCCCCGACGCATCGATCGGCCGCCGTCGCGCGGGGTTCACCAGCCGCTGGGCAGCGGGCGACCTTCCGCGAAACCGGCCGCGGACTGCACGCCGAGCACGGCCTTCTCATGGAATTCCGGCAGCGAGCGGGCACCGGCGTAGGTGCAGGAGCTGCGCACACCCGAGGTGATGTGGTCGATGAGGTCCTCGACACCGGGACGCTCGGGGTCCAGACGCATCCGCGAGCTGGAGATGCCCTCTTCGAACAGGGCCTTGCGAGCGCGGTCGAAGGAGCTGTCGGCGGCGGTGCGCGCGGCCACGGCACGCTTGGACGCCATGCCGAAGCTTTCCTTGTACTTGTTGCCGTCGCGGTCGATGCGCAGGTCGCCGGGGGACTCGTAGGTGCCGGCGAACCAGGAACCGATCATCACGTTCGACGCGCCCGCGGCCAGCGCCAGAGCGACGTCGCGGGGGTGGCGCACGCCACCGTCGGCCCACACGTGCACGCCGAGTTCCTGTGCCGCAGCGGCACATTCGGCCACCGCGGAGAACTGCGGGCGGCCAACGCCGGTCATCATGCGGGTGGTGCACATGGCGCCGGGGCCCACACCGACCTTGATGATGTTCGCGCCCGCCGCGGCGAGATCGCGCACGCCGTCACCGGACACCACGTTGCCGGCCACCAGGGGCAGGCCGAGGTTCAGATCGGCGACGGTGCGCAGGGATTCCAGCATCTTGGTCTGGTGGCCGTGCGCGGTGTCGAGCACCAGCACGTCGGCGCCGGCTTCGGCCAGGGCCTTGGCCTTGGCGGCCACGTCACCGTTGATGCCCACGGCGGCCGCGACGCGCAGCTTGCCGTTCGCGTCGACCGCGGGGGTGTAGATGCCGGCGCGCACGGTGCCGGTGCGGGTCATCACGCCCGCGAGGGTGCCGTCGGGGTGGGTGAGCACCGCGAGCTGGGCGTGGGCCTCGGCGAGGCGGTCGAAGATGTCACGCGGGGACGCCTCGACGGGGACCTGGACGAAATCGGTGAACGCGACCTCGCGCAGGCGCGCGAACCGGTCGACATCGGCGCAGGCGGCCTCGGTGACCACACCGACCGGCTTGCCGCCCTCCACGACCACCACGGCACCGTGCGCACGCTTGTGCATCAGGGCCATCGCGTCGGAGACCGAACGCTCGGGATCCAGGGTGACGGGGGTGTCGGCGGTCAGCGAACGGCTCTTGACGAACGCGATGGTGTCGGCGGCGGCGGGCAACGGCAGGTCCTGGGGGAGAACCACGATGCCGCCACGGCGGGCGACGGTCTCGGCCATGCGCTTGCCCGCCACGGCGGTCATGTTCGCGACCACGAGGGGGATGGTGGTACCGGACCCGTCGACGCTGGCCAGGTCCACATCGAACCGGGACGCAACCTCGGTCCGGTTCGGGACCAGGAACAGGTCGTCGTAGGTCAGGTCATACGGCGGCTGGGGTCCCGGAAGAAATCGCACTTGACCAATGGTAGCCCTGTGAGTACTCCGGTGCGCAATCCCCCGTACCGATTCAGCTGTTCGGCTGCTCGGCGACCGCTCTGGTCCGGCACAGAACGACCGTCGCCGCGCACATCACCACCACGCAGGCGGCGACCACGACCAGGCCGACACCGTCGGTGCGTAACTGTTCGTCGAGGGCGGTGAGACCGAGGAACGCGGCGGCGAGGGGTTCGGCGACAGTGAAGGCGGGCAGGGAGGCCGACAGCGGTCCGACCTGGAACGCGCGCTGTTGCAGGTAGAGGCCGAGCAGGCCCGCGGCCACCAGGGTCCAGGTCTGCCAGCCGCTCAGGACCGCGCCGAGGCCGTCGCCGAACAGGTGGACCACGCGATCTGTCAGTGCCGCGGCGAGACCGAACAGCGCACCACCGGCGAGGCCGAGCGCGAGTGCCTTGGCCGATCGGCTCGAAACCAGCAGGCCGACCAGGGTTGCCGCCGCGATGACTCCCAGAAGAATTGCCAAGGGCCCCAACCACTTTCGGAAGGGTGCGTTGTCTTCGCCGACGGTCGGATCGCCCACGATCAGGAACAGGGCGAGCGCGGCGACGAGGATCAGCGCGGACGTGGCGGCGCGTGCGGTGATGCGCTGGCCGTTGAGTCGCGCCGACAGCGGGAGCGCGAACACCAAGGCGCTCACCAGAATCGGCTGGACCACCAGCACCGCACCGAAGGTGAGTGCGAGGACCTGCATGGCGTAACCACCGGCGTCGCCGCCGATCCCGGACCACCAGCGGGGACTGCGGAGCAGGGTAGCCATGAGCGACGTGCCCTCGGGCACGGCCGCGGCGGCCTGTTGCTGTGCCACGGCGGCCAGCGCGAACAACATGGCCGCGATCAGCGCGCACACGATGGCCGCGATCGGATGGTTCGTCACCGGCTCAGTGTGGTCGATCAGCTCGCGTCAGCGCGCAGCCGCGCAGGGGAGTCGCCGGGTTCGGGCATCTCGACGGCGCACGCGGCATCCCCGGAAAAGCAGCGTGGGGGGAACAGAGGCGGTGTGTCCCCCCCCCCCCCCCCCTTTTGTTTTTTTTCCGCGGTTTCGGTCTCCTTTTTCGCCCCCCCAAAGGGGTTTTTTTTAAAGGAGGGTGTGGAAAGCGCGGCAACAGGA
>NZ_JBHXRY010000004.1:108320-128006 GCF_042714895.1 Nocardia sp. NPDC058666 | reverse complement strand
AAGGCGAAGAGGGGGGGGGGGGTGGGGGGGGGGGGAGACTGAGAAGAAACAAACAAACCAACAAAAAAACAGCTTCGCCCCACGCTCCCTCTTTCCCCCCACGCCATCACTCAGTTTGCGGTGCGGTTGCGGTGCACCGCGGGAGATGCCGGACGCGCGGCGCGACGACGAGAACTCGTCGGCGTGTCGCCCGTGCGGGCGTGTCCGCCGCCGGTCACGGTCGGCTTCCGCGTGCGCGACTCGTGCGCCGGACGGTCACGGCGCGGGGCACCGCTACGACCCGGCTCGGCGGTCGGGGCGCCGGTGCGCGGACGACGGGTGCGACCGCCGCCTGCTGCCGAGCGCGTGGGCTGTGCGGGCGCGACCGGGGTGGCCAGGGCGATACCGCTGGGCTTGCGGGCGCCGGTGATCTCCACCAGGTTCCGGTCGCCGGGACGCACGTCCACACCGTCGGTCTGCACGCCCGCCTTGCGGGTCATCGCGGCGACGTCCTTGCGCTCCTCGTCGGTGACCAGCGTGACCACGACGCCGTCTTCACCGGCGCGCGCGGTGCGGCCCGCGCGGTGCAGGTACGCCTTGTGCTCGGCGGGCGGGTCGAAGTGCACGACCAGCGAGACACCGTCGATGTGGATGCCGCGGGCTGCGACATCGGTGGTGACCAGCACCGGCACCGACCCGTCGGCGAACGCCGCCAGGGTGCGGACCCGGTTGTTCTGGGCCTTGCCGCCGTGCAGCGAGCCCGCGTCGACACCGGCGCCGCGCAGCTGCTTGGCCAGGCGGTCGGCGCCGTGCTTGGTGCGCACGAACATGATGGTCAGACCGTCGCGGGCGGCGATCTCGGTGGCCACGGTGCGCTTGATGTTCTTGTCGCGCACGTAGAGCAGGTGGTGGGTCATGGTGCTGACCGAGGCCTCGGCGGGCGCGGTCGAGTGGGTGACCGGGTTGTGCATGTACCGCTTGACCAGCTTGTCCACGTCACCGTCGAGGGTGGCCGAGAACAGCAGACGCTGCCCCTGCTTGGGGGTGCGGTCCAGCAGACGGGTGACCTGCGGCAGGAAGCCCATGTCGGCCATGTGGTCGGCCTCGTCCAGCGCGGTGATCGTCACGTCGGACAGGTCGGCGTTGCGCTGCTTGATCAGGTCGTCCAGCCGACCCGGCGTCGCGATGAGCAGGTCGACGCCGCGTGCGAGGCGGTCGGCCTGACGCTTGATCGGCGCGCCACCGACGACGGAAGCCACGCGAAGGCCCAGCGAGCGGGCGCCTTCTTCGAGGGCCTTCTCGATCTGGGTCGCGAGCTCGCGGGTGGGCACCAGCACCAGGCCGCGCGGGCGGCCGGGCTTGGACTGGCCGCTCTGGGCCAGGCGGGTCAGCATCGGCAGGCCGAAGGCCAGGGTCTTGCCCGAGCCGGTGGGGCCGCGACCGAGCACGTCACGCCCGGACAGGGCGTCGCCGATGGTGGCGGCCTGGATGGGGAACGGCTTGTCGATGCCGGCGTTGCGCAGGGTCTGCACCAGTTCCACGGGCAGGCCGAGTTCGGCGAAGGTCGGTTCGTTGGACACAGCAGAGGTGGTCAAGTTGGCCTTTCGTTGGGCTGCGAATCGCGCCGAACGATGATCGGCGCCGATTACCCGAATACGCGCTTCGGCGTGAGCGGGGCGCGGCCCAGCAGGAAGGACCGGTCTCCCAGGATAGGCGTGTTCGGCCTCGGTTGGGTAAACAAGCTGGTCAGGTAAGTGGTTGTGGCAACGTCTGTTCCGTGATCGAACCGGGTCGCAGGTGTCGATCTTGTCGACCGGGAACGCTGCGAGAAACGGCGGTTGATCGCCAGGTCAGCCGTGGAACAGGCGACGCAATTCCTGCAGCCACGGCACCGCCACAGCCAGGGTCGGAACGACCAGAATCGCGGCCGAGCCGAGATAGGCGGCGGTGGCGACTCTCACGTCTCCGGTAGTAGTGGCCAGCCGTTGGATGCGAATGAGAGTGCTCGGTCCGCCCGCGGCCAGCGCGCCCTGCGGTGCGGTGGACTTGGCGCAGGCGATCAGCGCGCGCGCTAGGGGTTTGGGGCCGGTGACCTTGACCGCGGAGTCGTCGGCGAGCAGTTCGATCAGCAGTTTGACCTGGCCCAGTGCCGCTTTGCTGCGGACCACGCGGGGGAAGGCCTCGTGCACGGCGGTGAACGCCTCGAGCACCAGGTCGTGGCGGGCGCGCAGGTGGGAGCGTTCGTGGCTCACGATCGCGGTGACCTCGGCATCATCGAGGCTGGTCAGTGTGCCCTCGCTGATCACCACGCGTTGGCGAAGGCCGGGCAGGCAGTAGGCGATGGGTTCGGTGGCGGCCAGCACGCGGATATCGGCGGCGCGGCGCACCGGACCGCTCTGATCGAGCAGGTCGACGAGCATCCGATGACGGGAGCGGCGGCGTCGGGTGTGTACTCCGACGCGCACGATCGAGAACATCAACCGGGCACCGACCATCAGGGTCAGGGCGAAGACCAGCACATACAGCAACCACAGGGGCAGACCGAGCGCGTCGATCTCCTGGGTGGGCGAGGTGGTCGGCTTACCGTCGGGGCCGGGAACCAGCAGCAGACTGGCGATGGCCAAGCCGGAGCCGAAGGCGCTGAGCACGGCGGCCAGCGCGATGGCCTGCCACAACACCAGGGCCGCGCGTGGACTGCGATGCACCCAGGTAGCGCGACTCAACAACGCTGGTACCGGCCCTGCGAGAAGCAAGGCGAGGCCAGCGAAGACTGCCGCGGTTGCGTTCATCGACTCTGCTCACTGCGTTGTGGGGCGAGGTGGCGCTCACTCCATTGTGAGAGCCGCCAGGGAGTCTAGCCGCTGTTTTCGTCGGATTCGAGCTTTGCCAGGGCCTCGCGCAGTGCGTCGGCTTCGTCCTTGCCGACCTGTTCCACGAAGTGCACCAGCGCCGCGGCGCGACTACCTGCGGCGTCGGCCTGTTGCAGCGCGTCGACCATCAGGCTCGCGACCAGTTCGTCGCGGGTGTGAACCGGTGCGTATCGATGCGCGCGATCGTCGCGTCGCTGCACGACCAGATCTTTCTTCGCCAATCGTTGGAGCACCGTCATCACCGTGGTGTACGCGAGCTCGCGCCGCGCGGCCAGCGCTTCGTGGACCTGCCGCACCGTCAGTGGCTCATCGGCCGACCACAACTGGTCCATGACCGCTTTTTCGAGTTCGCCGAGACCTGCCATCCCACCGATTTTACGGCCTCAACGACAAACGTGCGTACTACAGTTTGTCGTAACCCGGTGTTTGCTGTGTGTCATTCGTCATACCCGACCGCGCCGCGCACGTGCCTGGTCCCGATCGGGACCACCATCGGCCGCCCAGACACCGGATCGGTGAGCACGGTGGCCTCGAGGCCGAAGACGTCGACGAGCAGTTCGGCGGTGACGATGTCGGCCGGTTTACCCTGCGCGACGATGCGACCCTCCTTCATGACCACGAGTTCGTCGCTGTAGCGGATGGCGAGGTTGAGATCGTGCAGCACCATCACCACCGTGCGACCGAATTCGGCGTGCAGGCGGTCGACCAGATCCAGGACTTCGAGGGAGTGCGCGAGGTCGAGGTAGGTGGTGGGTTCGTCCAGCAGCAGGATGTCGGTGCCCTGGGCCAGCGCCATGGAGATCCAGGCGCGTTGGCGTTGGCCGCCGGACAGTTCGTCGAGGCTGCGGTCGGCCAGGTCGGCGATGCCGGTGTGGGCCAGCGCGGCGGCGACCTCGGTCTCGTCGTCGGCGGACCACTGCCGCAACCAGGACTGATGTGGGTGACGTCCGCGCGCGACCAGGTCGGCCACGGTGAGCCCTTCGGGTGCCACGGGTGTCTGCGGCAGCATGCCCACCACCCGGGCCACGTCCTTGGTCTTCATCGACGAGATGGCTTTGCCGTCGAGTACGACCTGGCCGTCGCGCGGGCGCAGCAGCCTGCCCAGCGATTTCAGCAGGGTGGATTTGCCGCAGCCGTTGGGGCCGATGACGGTGGTGACCACGCCGGGGGCGATGTCGAGGCTGAGTTCGTCGACGATCACCCGGTCGCCGTAGCCGAGGGAAACGGCGTCGGCGGCGAGCCGGTGAACGGGGGTGGTCATGACAGCGTGGCCTTCCGGTTCATGCGCACGAGCAGGTAGAGCAGGAACGGTCCGCCCAGCGCGGCGGTGACGATACCGACCGGGAGGTCGACGGGTAGCAGGGTGCGGGAGACGATGTCGGCGCCCGCGACCAGGGCGGCACCGGTGAGGGCCGAGGCGATCAGCGGTTCGCCGGGGGTGCGCAGGGCCATCCGGGCGATTTGTGGGGCGGCCAGCGCGACGAACCCGACTGGGCCGACCGCCGCGGTCGCCACCGACGCCGCGACTACCGATGCGCCGATCAGAAGTGCCTGTTGCGACTGGATGCGCACCCCGAGTACTCGCGTGGATTCCTCGCCGAGGCGCAGCGCGGCCAGTGTTCGCGCGGACACCAGCGACACCACGGTCACGAGGGTCAACGCGATCGCCGCGGGCACGACGCTGGACATGTCGGCGGCGTTGAGTGAGCCGTTGAGCCAGAGTTGGGCGCGGGTGGCGTCGGTGAGGCTGGCGCGGGTGAGCAGCCAGCTGATCACCGACATCAGGACCGCGTTGACACCGATACCGATCAGGACCAAGCGGAATCCGGTGACGCCGCGTTCACCGGCGCGGCCACGTCCCCAGGCCAGCAGGTAGATGACGACGGCGGTGAGAAGTCCGCCGGTCAGGGCCGCAAGGGGTGTGCCGACGGTGGCGATCAGGCCGGTTGTCGCGCCGCCGCTACCGACCAGCACCGCGACCGCACCCACGCTGGCACCGGTGGTGATGCCGAGCACGTCGGGGCCGGCGAGGGGGTTGTGCAGGATCGACTGCATCAACGCGCCGGACAGTCCGAGCGCGGCGCCGACCACCACGGCGGTGAGTGCGCGGGGCAGGCGCGATTCGAGGATGATGAAGCGTTGCGATCGGGAACCGCCGCCGCCGAGGACATCGAGCACGCGGCCGAGGGGGATATGGGTGTCGCCGACGGCGATGTCGAGGCAGAACAGCAGCAGCACCGCGACGGCCAGCGTGAGCACGATGCCGAGCATCATCGGCCGAAGGACCAGTGACACGGGCCCGAAGCGCAACGCCGGACGAACTTTTCGCAGCTCGATCTCACTCACAGCGACACCAACTTCTTGCGGCGCACCAGCACGATGAAGAACGGCGCACCGACCGCGGCCAACATCACCCCGACCTGCAGTTCGCCCGGCCGCGCCACAACCCGTCCGGCGATATCGGCCACCAACAGCAACAACCCGCCCAGCAGCGCCGAGTACGGAATCAACCACCGGTTGTCGGGCCCGGTGATCGTGCGCGCGATATGCGGCACCACCAGCCCGAGGAACGCGATCGGCCCGACCGCCGCGGTGGCGGCACCGCTGAGCAGCACCACCGCGACCAACCCGAACGCCCGCGCCCGCCCCACATCCACGCCGAGCCCGCGCGCGACATCATCACCCAGGCTCAACAGGTTCAGCCCCGGCGCCGCCGCGATCGCCATCGCCAACCCGACCACCAGAAATGGCAGTACCTGCCAGAACACCCCGGCCTCGCGCCCGTTCACCGTGCCGACCACCCAGAACCGGTACGTGTCCAATGCCGCGTTGTCCAGCACGATCACCGCATTCGTCATCGCCTGCAAAAATGCAGTCACTGCGGCACCGGCCAGGATCAGGCTCAACGGGCTGGCTTTCCCGCCGCCGATCGAGGACACCCCGAACACGATCACCCCCGCGATCGCCGACCCGGCGAAGGCGAACCAGATGTACTGCGCGGGCGCGGTGAACCCGAAAACGAAGATGCTCAGCGCCGCCAGAAACCCGGCTCCCGCATTGAGTCCTAACAATCCGGCATCAGCGAGCGGATTCCGGGTATACCCCTGAATGAGCGCGCCCGCCACGCCCAACGCCATCCCGGCGACCAGGGCAAGTGCGGTGCGCGGCAGACGTAGCTCACGCACGATTTCCTCGGCGGTGGAGCGGGCCGGGCATCGGAACGGGCCGCCGTCACAGCCGAGACCGTGCATGAGCGCGTCGAACACCGTGGTCGGTGACAGCGAGCGAGTGCCGATGGCAATGCTGGCGACCACTGCCACGGTGAGCAACACAACGAGCAGAAGAAGCCCGGTCAGACGACGACGTCTGACGGCCCCAGGGTGAATCACGGCGACGAACTTCTCCTGCCTCGAACCGGACATGACATGTCGAGTCTGGTAAGCCTAACCTATGTTCCGAGACATCATCGTCACGGGAACCAACCGTTCGAGGAGGTTCGATGTCCGAGCCCGTCACCACCACGTCCGTGTCCACCGCCGCGTTCGACCGCGCCTGTGCCAGGTTGCAAGCCCTGCAACCCGAACATCCGCGCGTGTATGCCGTCGCGGCGATGAGCGGACAGGGTAAACGGCGATGGTGGCATATTCCGAACGGGCTGTCCGAGGGCCGCGTCGAACTGATGTATCGCAGGCACGCCGCGGAAATGATCAATGACGACATCGCCGCCGAAGTCGTGGCCACCGCACTCATCCACGCGGTCGCAGGCCGGGTGACCGCGCTGTTCGTGATGGACGCGCAGGCGTGGGATCCCGGTCGCGACAACCTGTGGATCCACCACGACAACGACGGCGGCATCGACTGGGCCGGGCTGACCGACACCACGATCCGGGTCGTGGATTGCGATCCCGAACCCGGTGCGGTCGCGTTTCCCTGTGAGGCGGCTATGGCGGTCTGGCTCGCGCAGCGGTGCGCCTCGTCGCTGATGCCGTTGCAGTCGGTGCTCACCCGGTGCTCGGGGCTGTCGGCTCGCCGTTTCTGGGCGCTGGTCGGTGAATCCGTTGTCGGTGCGGCTACGTACGTGCCCGATCTGGCTCGCGCGGATGCCGCCGCGGGGGCTCGCCGGGGCCAGTTGTTGCTCGGTGCGTTCGAGGAGCGGGGTCTTGCGGTGCGGCGCAGCAGCTGCCTGCAGCGGTAGCGGGTTGGACGGATGATCACCAGGCTCTGACGCAAGTATCGGCCGAGAAGGATTTTGCGTGGATGCCTGGTGATCGTGTGTCCAGGTTGGGTCCTGCCGGGTTCAGGTGCTGGTGGGCGCCGGAATGCCGAACGCGAGCAGGGCGGCGGCGAGTTCGCGGAAGGACGCGAGCAGAAGGTCGCCGTAGTGCTGCGGGTCGGGCATCATCGCGGCGTTCGTGGTGACCGCGATGACGATCTCGTCGCCTTGGGAGGTGATCAGGTGGCGCAGGCCGTCGCCGTCGAGGATCGGCAGTGAGCCGACGACGCGGGTGATCGGTCGGTCGCGGAAGGTGAGGGTGTCGGTCACCGGGGGGATGTTGCTGATGGTGGTGTTGCACAGCGGGACCGTGGGGGAGTCGTCGAAACGGCGTTGGGCTCTGGCCCAGCCCGCGGCGCGCAGCAGCAGGGCGGGTGCGGTTTCGACTAGGCGGTCGGTGCGCTGAACGACCGGGTGCCTGGTGCGCTTCTTGGCCGCGCCCGCGGAGTCTTTGATGGCGCGGAGTCGGGCGATCGGGTCGGCGATGTCGGTGTGCAGATCCACGATCATCTGGGTGAGCTGATTGGCTGAATCCCATTCGGCCACACCGCGCATCGACATCGGTACCATCGCCGCCAGCGAGCCGTCGGGTGTCTCGTCGTGTTCGGCCAGGTAAGTGGCCAACGCGCCCGCGATGGTGGTCAGCATCAGGTCGTTGACCGTGACGCGTTGTGGCGCTGCGGCTTTCGCTGCCAGTACTTCCTTCATGGGGATCGGCAGCAGGTGAAACGTCAACTCCGAGTGGATGTCTCGGTTGAACCTGGTTGCCGGGCGTAGGGGGACAGGTTCTTTCACCGATCCGGCGTCGAGCAGTGCCTGTAGTTCGTCCTGGGCCACCCGCGAGCGGCGCAGTCCGGCGACGAAACGCACCGGCGCGCACGTCAGCGCGCCGACTGTGCGCACGGCGGCGGCGATCGGCCGAGCTCGATCGAGCTGAACCGAAGGCGCGGATTTCGTGCCGAACAGTTGCTGTTCCAGCTCCCTGGTCGCGACGCCGTCGCCGACGCTGTGGTGGAACTTCAGCACCACGATCGTGGTCGCACCCGGCATCGCCGGCACGCCTTCTACCCCGTCCATGACATGGATCTCCCACGGCGGGCGCGTGAGATCCATTCGCGCCGAGGTAATTTCGGCGATTCGAGCGCGGGCGTCATCCCACGTTGCAGGCCGTGTCAACGTGATGTGCTCGCGTACCGACAGCGTGGGGTCGGGCACCCAGTACGGCAGATCCAGGTCCATCGGCACGCGCCGCAGGTGCCGAGAGAACAGCGCCGCGTGCCCGATGCTCGTGCGCGCCCAGGCCAGCGCCTGGTCGGTGGTCAACGCGGAGCGGCCCGAGGCGTCGGCGAAGTACACCGCGACGACATTGGACACGTGCCGGTCGGTCTCGTCGTAGACGAACACCGCGTCGCGGGGGCTCAGCCGCTGGGTGCCCACCCGCAGGTCAGCGCTCATATGCCCAGCGCCGTGGCCATCATGGGCCAGGAGGTGTGCAGGTCGTCTTCCCAATAGCCCCACGAATGGGTGCCGGTGGGCCGGATGTTGTAGGTGATGTTCGTGCGCCCGAGTTCGCGCGTGCGGTGCGCCAGACTGGCGGTGCAGTACGCGGTCGCGGCCTCGATGCCGCCGCCCACCAGCATCTGATTGGTGAGGATGTTCGACGGGTTCTTGCCGTTGATGTGCACGCGCGGATTGGTCAGCGTGTCGTGCGGGCCGGGCAGTCCGGTGCCCGCGGAGATGTAGATCGGAATATTGGGCAGGCGATGTGCCTGCACGTAGGGGTCGTGTTCGCGCCAGGTCGCGTCGTTGTCCGGGCCCCACATGTTCTCGGTGTTCCCGCCGCCCATGCGCACGACCAGGGAGACGAAGGCTTTGCCGATCGGGTCGCTGGTCATCGCGCAGCCGCTGTACGCGGACACGCTGCGGTAAAGGTCGGGCGCCTGAATCGCGAGATCGAGGACCGAGGTGCCCGCCATCGAGATGC
The DNA here is from genome assembly GCF_042714895.1 of Nocardia sp. NPDC058666. Taxonomy (NCBI): domain Bacteria; kingdom Bacillati; phylum Actinomycetota; class Actinomycetes; order Mycobacteriales; family Nocardiaceae; genus Nocardia; species Nocardia sp. NPDC058666. Next base: position 118,900 of record NZ_JBHXRY010000004.1, on the reverse strand, counting down.
CCGCCAGGGAGTTCTCGCCGGTGGTGTCGAACGCCGCGTCGATCACCGGCGGCAGTTCCTGGGTGAGGAACGTGGTCCACATGTTGTTGCCGTTGTTCTCGAGGTTCTTGGCCAGTCCCTCGTCGGGCCGCTGCCAGTCGGTGTAATAACTGAAGGCCCCCTCCATCGGGGTCACCACGTTGACGTGCTTGTCGGCGAAGAACCCGTCGGCATCGGTCTGACCTTGCCAGTTGGCCGCATCCTCGCCGCCGCCTGCGCCGTTGAGCAGATACAGCGTGGGGGCGGGGCGCGAGGTGTCGGTCGGTCGCAGCACGCGCAGGGAGATCGTGCGATCCATCGCGGGCGAGTAGACCTCGAGCTCGGTGACCTGGCCGGATGCGGTCTGGCTCACCAGTCGTGCGCCCGGTGTCGCCGACGCCTGCGCGCCGTCGATGAACACGGGCGTCGAGGCGATGGCCAGGGCACAGGCGGTCGACATGATGACGCGGAGCATTTCGTTGTTCATGGTGTTGCGAGCCTGCTGACTTCTCGGGCGGAAGCGGGGGCCGACCGATGGCCGACCCCCGTACCGCGCTGAAACTACGTGCGCTGGAACTACTTACCGGGGGTGGGCGTGCCACCGCTGAGGCTGATCAGTGCCTGGATGAACGGCAGGGCGGTGTTGCTGAGGCTGCCCGCAGCCGACGACAGTGGTTCGAAAAGGGAACCCATGTTTTTACTCCTGATGGTGAGGGGGAATTACGGGAAGAATGCCTGCGCCGAGCCGAGGAAGGTCGACAGCAGGTTGTCGCCCTCTTGCGCGGAACCCAGTCCCGAGATGGCGATCAAAAGCAGGTCGGTCAACGAGCCCATGTGTATTTCCTTGCCTGATGAGTGATGAAGATGTGTGCCACGCCCGCGATTACGGGGCGTACGGGCCGCCGCTCGCGCTGATCAGCGCATTGAGGAAAGGCGTCACGGCCGCACTGAGACTGCCAGTGCCGGTCGCGAGAAATTCGTACAACGATCCCACGTGTTACTCCTGAGAGGTATTGATGCAGCCCTGCGGCTGAACGACGGTGCCCACGGTTGGCGAATTACGCGAAGAACCCAGCCAGCGAGCCCATGAACGTCGGGAGCAATGTATCGGCCACCGCGAGCGAGCCGTACCCCTCCAGGAAGGCTGTGAGCAGCTCTTGGAATGAGCCCATGATCTTTCTCCTTGCATTCGCTACCAGATGTGACGCCGGTAACGTAGCGCCGTTGGCGAGGAGTGGCAACCGGGCGTTTCACTCACTTGGATTCGTTCATTTTTTTCTTCCTGATGGAAGCTGCTCGGCGCTTGCCCTCGTGAGTCGTCACACTGCATGTGACCAGTAGTTACTGCGACTGCGTGAAACAGGTATATCCGGTACTGCCAGTACTGGGCGTGTTTAGGTGCATCTGTCAAGGGGGATAGATCTGTCTTGACGGGCCGGTCGGTTCGTTCGGCGTCATAACTGAGGGGACGCTGGTGGGCGACGAAGCCCGTTCGGCAAATTTGATGACCTGCCACGCCCACGTCGCGGGAAGAAATGCATATTTGCTATGAAAAGTGGAGATTTGGCGAAAGTCTCGGGCGGTGATCAATTCCCCTGATTCGAGCTCCGCCAGATTCGCGCGGGAATTCCGGTGACCAGATCGCGACGGCGCAATACCTGGATCCGCCACGGCTGCAGCCGCAGCACCGCGAATTCGGGATCGGTCGGCCCGCGCCAGAATTGACCGGGGTCATAACCCGCACCCGGCGGGCTGCCGTGGCGGTACAGGTCCCAGACGTGTTCGCGTTCGGCGGGGTCGTCGGTCCAGGTGGCCACGGTGTCGACCGAGACCGTGTTCTGGGCCGGGCTCCAATAGGAAAAGGTGACGTGTGGATTTCCCGCGATATGCGCGGCTTTCACCGGCGTGCGATAGGTGCCGAGCCAGCCGAGGGGTTGTTCGGAATCGGTCTCCCACACCGGGATCAGCACTCGTGACCGTGGCCGGCCTTTGGTGTCGACGGTGGTCATGGTGGCGTAGTTGATCGCGCCGACGATGCTGTCGAAGTCGGGTTTGATATCGGCGAAGGTGTGGACGTGGGCGCGGCTTCTGGTGCTGTCGGTGTGTGTCATGGGTTCACCGTGCCGGGGCGGGCTTCGGAGGAACTCAGGGTCGACTCGAGGTCTGCGCTCAGGGGTTCGCGGGTTGCGCTGTGTGCAGGGTGGTGGGGTCCAGCGTGCGGCCCGTGGCGAGTTCGGTCGATAGGGGCAGTGCCCCGATGTCGGCGATGATGCGGGCTTCGATGCGGTCGACATCGCCGCGTTCGGCATCGGGCAGTGGGGCGCCGGTGGACCGGCGGAGGGCGTCGGCGGCGCCGAGAAGGTGGGCGGCGTGCGTGGAATGCCCTGCCAGCGAACGGGATCCGGCCAGACCTTCCAGCGCCAGTGCGTGGGCGCGTGGGTCGCCCGTGCGCAGGGCGCTGTCGAGGCCGCGCAGGTGCAGCTGTTCGGCTTCGATGGCGTCGCCGGACAATTCGGCGGTGAAGCCCAGTTCGGCGAGGATCAGCGCGGCGCCGAAGTGCGACCCGGCGCGTAGATGCCAGTCCAGCCACGCGCCGAGGTATTCGCGGGCGGCGGGCAAGTCACCTCGGCGCCGGGCGACCAGGCCGAGGCCGAGAACGGCGGACTCCTCCCCGACGAGGTGGCCCTGGTCCACGGCGACCTGACGGGCGCGTTCGTGCAGTTCGGCGCTGTGCTCGAGCTCGCCGCGCAGTAACGCGAGCCGACCCAGCGAGGTGAGTCGTTCGCCGACTTCGGTCCACAGGCCCAGTTCTTCGGCGGTGGTCAGGGCGGCGCGGTGGTAGTCGCGGGCGGCGTCGAGGTCGCCGGTGACTTCGGCGTGGCTGCCGAGCAGGAAGTCCGCGATGCCCTGGCCCCAGCGGTCACCGGTGCGGGCGAACAGGTCCCTGCTGCGTCGCGCGTGCTCGCACAGTCCGGTCAGGTCGCCGCGGCCGAACGCCTCGCGCGCCAGTGACGCCGAGGCGGCCGCGACGCCCCAGTCGTCGTCGGCGAAGGCGATGAGCAGGTCCGCGGCGTCGTCCATGTCCTGGTGGGCGGCGAAGCCGGAGTGCGCGTGGGCGAGGTACCAGCGCGCGCGCAGTTCCGCGGGGCCGGGACGTGGCGCGGGGTGGTGCGTGGGTTCCGCCGACCGGGTGCCCGCTGATTCGGCATGGCCCGCGCCCAATGCCAACGCCCGGCGCCACAGCAGGGCGACCCGACGTGCGGTCGGGTCGGTGTCGCCGGGCACCGCGAGGGCGACGTCCAGGGATCGGATGCCCTCGGCCAGCCGTCCCCGCATCACCCAGTACCAGGCCAGGGCGTTGACCAGGCGTAACGCGTCAGCGGATCTGCCTGCGGCACGGGCTGTTTCGAGTGCTCGGCGCAGATCGGGGGACTCGGTGTCCAGGCGGGACAGCCAGCGGCGTTGGTCGGCGGTGCGCAGGTGTCGGTCGGCGCGGTCGGCGAAGTCGAGGTAGTAGGCGAGATGTCGCAGGCGCGTGGGGGATTCCGCACCGCTGTCACGCAATCGGTCGACACCGTAGGCGGCGATCGATTTCAGCAGCCGGAAGCGCGGGCGAACATCGGTGGTGGGGGCGATGATCAGGGACCGATCGACCAGTCGCGCGAGGATTTCCGCGACATCTCCGGTCGCGATACTGCCGCCCGCGCTGACCGCCTCCGCCGACTCTAGAGTCGCGCCGTCGGCGTGAACCGAGAGTCGTTGCAGCACTGTGCGTTCGGCGTCATCGAGCAGTTCCCAGCTCCAATCGATCACCGCGCGCAAGGTGCGCTGCCGATCCGGCGCGTCCCGATAACCGGCCGACAGCAGGGTGAATCGGTCGTCGATGCGTTCAGCGAGGGTGTGTACGCCCAGCGCGCGAACCCGAGTGGCCGCCAGTTCCAGCGCCAGCGGCAGTCCGTCGAGGTGGGCGACGATGGTGGCGATCGCGGCGGCATTGTCTTCGGTGACGGTGAAACCGGGCGTACTCGATCGGGTGCGCTCGACGAAAAGCTGTGCGGCGGAGGAGAGTTGCAGGTCGGCCACCGATGTGAAGTCGGCCGCGTCTGCGGTCCGCAGTGCGTCGGAAACGGCCAGCGGTGACACCGGCCAGATGTGTTCGCCGGCGATGTTCAGTGGCACCTGGCTGGTGACCAGTACCCGCAGTTCGGGTGCGGCGGCGAGCAGGCGTGACACGACCCTCGCGGCCGCATCGGCGACGTGCTCACCGTTGTCCAGCACGAGCAACAGTTGCTTGGCGCGCACCGTCTCGGCGAGATGACTCAATTGAGAACCATTGTCCGGCACCGGGAATGGACTCGACGGGGCCGAATCGTCACGAACCTCGAATGCGGCCGCGACAACTTCGGTGAGCGCTCGCAACGCGTTATCCGGATCGCTGTCCACACACAGCCCCGCCAGCTCGACGAACAGCAGGCCGTCACGCGCGGGATATGTTGCGGCACTGGCTAATGCGAGCCGAGTCTTTCCCACGCCACCCGGCCCGACGAGCGTTACCAGCCTTTCGACGCCCAGCAGCGCGCCGATCGCCGCGAGATCGTCCTCGCGCCCGATCAACGAGGTAGCCGGAACGGGCAGATCGCGACGCGGCGTCACCGGCGCCGCGGCAGGCCGAACCGGTGCACCCAGAGCCGGATCCTGTTCCAGCACAGCACGATGCAACGCGGCCAGCTCCGGGCTGGGGTCCAGGCCGAGCTCCTCGGCGAGATGATCGCGCAACCGCCGGTAGGAGTCCAGGGCCTCCCCGTGCCGCCCCGATCGGTACAGCGCGAGCATGTGCGCGCCACGCAAACGTTCACGCAGCGGATGCGATTCGGTGAGCTCGCCGAGTTCGTCGGCGACCGCATCGTGGTCGCCCAGCGCGATGCGGGCCTGCGCGTGGTCCTCGACGGCGGTCAGTCGCTGCTCCTCGAGACGCAGCACCGGGATTCGCGCGAAGTCGTGATCGGCCAGATCGGCGAGCACATCCCCACGCCACAAGGCCAGCGCTTCGGCGAGAAGTGTTGCGCGAGTGCTGATGTCGTCGGTGTCGCGGGCGCGGCGCAGCAACTGCTGGAACACCTGGGAGTCCACCGAGCCCGCGGCCACGTCCAGGAGATAGCCGGGGGAGCGCGACACCAGCAGTTCCCGGCCGCCTGCTTCGGCGTCGCCGAGCACGCGCCGCAATTGCGAGGCGCGGGTCTGCAGCGACCCGGCGGGATTGGCGGGCAACGCCGTACCCCACAGGTCGTCGACGAGCCGGTCGGCGGGCACGACCCGTCCCGGTTCCACCAGCAGCGCCGCGAGCAGCACCCGCACTTTGAGCTCTGGAATGCGGACCGGGCGCGCGTCGTCGGTCCATACCGCCAACGGCCCCAGCACTCCGAAACGCATGTCACCCACCCTAAACGGGTGCGCACGGCACGACAGCTCGAGGCCGTCTGGAGTCGACCCGAAGGGATTCCGAAGCCCGCCCCGGCAAGGTCGGTCCCAGTTCGCATCATCGCCGAAAGGGAACCTCCTGATGTCCGAGTTCACCGAAATCCCCGAGCGGGCAGGCACCCGCCAATGGCTGGGCCTTGCGGTCCTGCTGCTGCCCACGGTCCTGCTGTTCCTGACCATGACCGTGCTGTTCCTCGCCACCCCGTACATCGCCGCCGACCTGTCACCGGGCAGCGGTCAACTGTTGTGGATCAACGACATCTACGGCTTCGTCATGGCCGGATTCCTGGTCACCATGGGCACCCTCGGCGACCGACTCGGTCGACGTCGACTACTGCTGGCCGGTGCGGCGCTGTTCGGTCTGGCGTCGGTGCTCGCGGCCTTCGCGCCGAACGCGGAAATGCTGATCACCGCGCGTGCGGTGATGGGTTTGGGTGCGGCCGCGGTCATGCCCGCCACCCTGTCGCTGATCACCACCATGTTCCGTGACGACCGGCAGCGCGCCACCGCGATCGGTCTGTGGGCCGCGTCGGTGTCGGCCGGTGTGGCACTGGGCCCGCTGCTGGGCGGGCTGATGTTGGCGTCGCTGTGGTGGGGTGCGTCGATGCTGATCGGCGTGCCGGTGATGGCATTGGTGGTTCTCGCGGTGCCGTTCCTGATCCCCGAATACCGTGCGCCACAGGCGGGTCGGATCGATCCGCTCAGCGTCGCGCTGTCGTTGGCCGCGCTGCTGCCGTTCGTGTACGGCGTGAAGAAGCTGGCCGAAACCGGTGCCACGGTCGAATCGCTGCTGCCCCTGGTCGCCGGTGTGGTGTTCGCGGTGACGTTCGTCCGCAGGCAACTGCGCCTGCCCGACCCGATGCTCGACGTGCGCCTGTTCACGAACCGCACCTTCAGTGGTTCGCTGAGCGTGTACATGCTCGCCGCCATCGCTCTGGGCGGGGTGTACCTGCTGTTCACCCAGTACCTGCAAATGGTCGCCGCCCAGTCGCCGCTGCAGGCGGGCCTGTGGATCCTGCCCGCCGCGATCGGCCTGGTCATCGTCTCCACACTCACCCCCGCCATCGCCGCCCGAGTCCGCCCCGCCTACCTGATCGCCGCCGGCCTGGCAGTGTCAGCAGTGGGTTACCTGGTCCTGGCGCAGGTCGACAGCGTCGGCGGCCTGCCGCTGCTCATCGTCGGTTTCTACATCCTCTACCCCGGCATCGCCCCGGCCATGGCACTGATCCCCGGCCTGGTCATGGGCGCGGCCCCACCGGAGAAGGCGGGCGCGGCGTCGGCGGTGGAAAGCACCGCCAGCGACCTCGGCGTCGCCCTGGGCGTGGCCTTGCTGGGCAGCGTGGGTGCCGCCGCCTACCGCGCCGGAATGTCGGATGCCGACGGAGCAGCCTCCGAAACCCTCTCCGGCGCACTGAGTTCCGCAGAAACCCTGCCCGCCGACCTGGCCGAATCGATGATCGCCGCAGGCCGAGAAGCCTTCACCAACGGCCTTAACGCCGCCTCCTGGACCGCCGCGGCGCTGTCAGCCGCGGGCGCGGTGCTGGCAGTGACGTTGCTGCGCCGAATCCCGGCCGGCGCAACCTCGGAACCTGAACCAGCGGTAAGCATTTCAACCGATACTGTCGACCGCCCCACCGTCACCGCCTGATCCTCGACATCTCCCGCAGTCCGCAGCACCGGTCAGCCGCCGCTGCGGACTGCTGCGTGGTCTGAACATCACCGGGATAACCGATCGGGGAAGGTTCGACCGGTGACCACCATCAGTAGCTGGGCAGCGGTGCCGGAGATCGGGGTGCCGGCGCCCGCCGTCCACGTCGCGTCGGTGGTGGTCAATTCGTATCCGGCGAGGCGTGTTCGCGCGTGAAACGGCGAACCCATCGTCCAGACGCGCTCGAGAGACATTCGTGCGGCTTCCGGTGGCATCACTCGGTCGATGCCGAGTGGGACGGCGATGTCCTGACCGTGCACCAGCAGGTCCATCAGGCGATCGATCGGTGTGGTGCCGATCGGCGTGGCCCGGGAATCGACGGTGCCTCGGAGTTCGGACAGCAACTCGGCAGTGGGTGTTCGGTCGGCATGGCGAACCGCCGTGTCATGGATGAGGCGGTCTGTATTACCGTGCGCGCGAACCAGATTCACCACCAGGGAGGCGATCGTGATGCGGGTGGCGAGCACCAGGTGGGCGACCACATCTCTTACCCGCCAGCCCTCACACAGTGACGCGGTGTCCCATGCCGATTCGGGCAGGTTTTCGAGCAGGGCGACCAGGGTGGCGCGTTCCTCGGCCACCGCCTGCCAGATCGTGTCTTCGGTGGTGTGTTGTCCGGTCATGGTCGGGTCTCCTTCGCGTGGCGTTCTCGGTACCGTAGGAGCTCCACCAGGGTGGAGGTGCCAGTGGAAGTGACTCGGATCACACATCTGACGATCGGGGAGGTCGCGGCCAGAACCGGCGTCGCGGTGCGCACGATCCGGTTCTATTGCGACGCGGGACTTTTGGATGTCGCGCGCACAGCCACCGGGCATCGGATATTCGGTCCTGAGGCGGTGGATCGACTGATGCTGTTGCGCAGGCTGCGGTCGTTCGGCGTCGGCTTGGCCGCGATCGAGGACGTGCTGACCGGCACCCGTTCGATCGCGGAGGTGATCGCCGCCGAACGCGCCGCCGTCGACGACGAACTCGCCGCCCTGTACCGCCGCCGGGCTCTGTTGCACGCTGTCGAGTCGGCAGCGCCTGACACGCACTGCGACCAACTGAATCTGATTGCCGCGGTGGTGGATCCACGCGCGGCCCGGGACGTGCTGGTCACGTTCTGGCGCCGTCAGCTCGCCCCGCTACCGGCCTCGGCCATCGACGGCTTCCTCGGCATGAACGTCCCCGAGTTGACCTCTGACGCCCGCGCCGACGATCTGATCGCCTACGCGGAACTCATTGCGACAGTGTCGAACCCGGGTCTTTCCCGTTCCATGTACGACACCATCCGCCACCGCAGCACCCCCGGCGTCCGTGACGAACGCCGCCTGCTGCTCGACGTAGCGGACGCCTGCATCGCGGTCGCACCCCTGGTCGCCGCGGGTCGAACCCCCGCACCCGGCGCGGAACTGGACCACTACGTCAACATCCACGCCACCGCCCGCGCCCGTCGCGACACCCCGACATTTCGCCGCCAACTCCTCACCGACGCCGCGGGCGCCGACCACCGAGTCCGCCGATACTGGCACCTGACAACCACTCTCACCGGCGAACCCGTCACCTCCGGCGCCGCCCAACTCTGGCTGTTCGACGCCCTCGCCGCCTCGGTACGAAAAAGGGAGGCCGGTGTGCCGGCCTCCCTTTCGTGAATTCGGAACTCAGGCAACAACTTCGACGATGTCGCCCGGTTGCAGCCAATCGTAGTGCGCCTTCGCGCCTTCCGGCGTCAACCGGATGCAACCGTGGGACTGCTCCTCGGTCGGTCCGATGTGATAGGCGATGTCACCGTTGAAGAACACCGCGTACTCCATGGGCGCGTTGTGCAAAGTGCTCCAGTGGAACGGCTTCTTGAACGCCACCTTGAACACTCCGGGCGGCGTTTCGTACCCGGGACGGCCGTGCGACATCGGGCTGGGCCCGAAGGTGACCTTCCCTTCGTCCATCAACCACGCGTTGTTGGTTGACAACTGCAGGCACGCACGGGCTTTCTCGCTGCACGGCGCCACCACCGGTTCGGGCGGCGGCGGGGGAACGATGGCGGGCACGCCGGGCACATCGGGCCCGCCCGGCCACAGTGGTTCGGCCTGCACGGGCGCTGTGACCGCGGCCCCGACGACCGCCGCACACATCGCCGCCTGCACGGCCCACCGGGGAATTCGACTGCTACTCACGAAATCTTGCCTCTCTCGCCGCGCTCACGCTGGCCGTCGAACGCCCAGAACATGAGCTATCACCATCGACACAAGCCTCGGAACCACATAGAGGTACAGCGATCATGGAGTATTGCGATCGTGTTGAGCAAACCCGGGGTGGGGCTACCGGCGCGTCACTTGTCGAAGTGCCGCCGCGAGGTCTCGATATCGGCGAGGTAGCGCTGGGTCCACGCACACATGGAGTCCACTGTTGTGCGCAGTCCGCGGCCGGGTTCGGTGAGCCGGTACTCCACGCGCGGTGGGACCGTGGGGAATACGGTGCGTTCGAGCAAGCCGTTGCGTTCCATCATGCGCAGGTTCTGGGTGAGCATCTTGTGGCTGATGCCGTCGATGCCGTTGCGCAGTTCGCTGAACCGCAGGGTCTGGTCGCCGAGCGTTTCGATGATGAGCAGGGCCCATTTGTTGGCGATATCGGAGAAGATCTCGCGCGCCAACGAGTCGGCGCGGCCGATGTCGGCATCCTCGGGCAGGCCGCTGAGCTGCTGGGTAACCATCGGGTTCCTCCGTTTCGAAAAAGTGCGTTCTTCCACGTCAGCGATCACTCTCCTATGGTTACTGAGGAACCGCAAGTGACTGAGTGAAAGTAGGAAGCAATGTCCATCACCCTGGTGAACCCGAAGGATCTGCCCGCGATCGACCTCTACCGTCAGGTGGCGGTGGCGACCGGTTCGCGCACGGTGTACATCGCGGGGCAGGTGTCGTGGGATGCCGACGGGAAGACGGTCGGCGCGGGCGATCTCGCGGCCCAGGTCGCGCAGTCCTATCGCAATGTCGGTATCGCGCTGGCGGAGGTCGGGGCGACGTTCCCCGACGTGGCGAAGCTGACCGTCTACGTGGTCGACTGGACCCCGGACAAGATGGGCGCGTTCGCGGAGGGGCTGAGCAGGGTCGCCGCGGAGCTGGGGGTGACGCCCGTGGCTCCCGGCACGCTCATCGGTGTCGCGGCCCTGTCCGACCCCGACCACCTCGTCGAGGTCGAGGCGATCGCCGTGCTGGAGTGACGCACTTGACAACTTAGGTAAGCCTGACCTACTCTGATCTCGGCGTACGGATGAGCCGGTGGTCCCGAGGGCTGCGGTCGACCCCCTCACCCTGCCGGGGGGGGGGGGGGGTTGCCCTCCGGCGCCACCCCCTCCCCCCCCCCCCCTCCCCCCCCCCCCCCCCCCCTCTTTCACCCCCCC
>NZ_JBHXRY010000004.1:1694-108310 GCF_042714895.1 Nocardia sp. NPDC058666 | reverse complement strand
GGCCTGCTTTGGGTTTTGGGGGGGGGGGGGGCGGGTGTTCCGGGGGGTGGGGGCAACCCCCCTCCCCTGGCGGGGGGGTCCCCCCTTCCCAGGCTGACCCCCCCCGCTACGTCTTCCCGGCCGAAGCGCGCCGGATCTGATGGTGTAAACCGGACGGTATGAGCGAAACGTCCCAGTCCATGGCCGATCTCACCCCCGAGCTGATGAACAAGATCGGCGAAGGCACCTTCACCGACCTCATCGGCCTGCGCTTCACCGAGATCACCCCCGACCGGGTGCGCGGCGAATGGGACGTCCACCCCCAACTGTTCCAGCCCGCGGGCATCCAGAACGGCGGCGTGTACTGCACCGTCATCGAAACCCTCGCCAGCGTGGGCGGCGGCGTGTGGTTCGGCGACCGCGGCCAGGTCGTCGGCGTCAACAACAACACCGATTTCCTGCGCGCCGTCCGCGAAGGCCTGCTCACCGCCGAGGCCACCCCCATCCACCGCGGCCGCAGCCAGCAACTCTGGGTCGTCGTCGTCACCGACGCCGAAGGTCGCACTGTCGCCCGAGGCCAGGTCCGCCTCCAGAACCTCGCCGTCTGAGGAGGACTAAGGCAAGGACGGGAACGGCCACACGGGATCGCCATCGGCAGGCCTCGAGGGCTTGTCGCGTCGATTTCACTATTCGCTTCGAGCCCGGCTGCCTACAACGCGAACTTTTGCAGACGGTCGCGAACCGGTTCGAGCCATCCGAACGTACCATCGTGGCGGGTGACTACATCACTATTTCGGCATGGCCATTGTGTGATGAGTGGTCCGATGATGCCGAACTGACGCTCGAGTTTGTGGTCTCTGCCCCGGCGATGTGGTGATCAGGCCGGTGACCCTCTGGCGCCAGTGACGCCGACAACGTGTTCACCGTCGAATGGGGGCAGGACGGCGTGGTCATCACCGAGGTCCGCTGCTCCCCGAATCCGAAGTCGAACTCCTGAGTAAATTTTGACCTTCTTCGAGTTGGCGGCAGTCGTCGCCTCCGTGATCCTGGCCTTCTCGGTATAGATACTGGCGGGCATCAGCCTGGATAAATGGCTGGCGTCGCAAACTCGAACTTTTGCCAAGACTCGCCGGCATCGTAGGTCGCAACTGCGCTGGATACTGAGTATATGCGTGGCCGCAGTGATTCAGTATTGGGATTCTCGTGCATAAGTAGCACGCCAAAGCTGACCGTTACAGCTCCTGGCGACCCGGTGAGCCGACGAATCGCGGGATTGGCAACGGGATCCCATTGTGAATCAGATCGCTTCCAATCTACCGGGCCTGTCGTCGAGTAGTACAGCGAACCCGACTGTCCAGAAGAAATCCTGTCCGCACTGAATCCGGCCAGCAGATCCAACTGTGTTTCACCGACTTCGTGAATATGGGTAAAAGTCTCGCCGCCGTCGGCTGATCCAACGATGTATGAGCTCATATCGTTACTGCGTGCGCATACAACGAAGAGAGCGCGATCTGATGCAGCGATAGCGGACGTGGGTCTTTCGCCGTCGTCGGTACAGGGCGGGGACCATTTGACCAGCTCTCCGTCGACAACACGGGCACCCCGCCTGGCGGATGCGAGGTCGCCGCCGCGGGGAGGGCTTTGATGCGAAGCCCAAGCCCACGTTGAAGTTCCGTAACTTGCTGTCAGTAGCTGTGCGTACTGATCATTTCCGGTAGACCACAACGAAACCGAGGAGGTTGAACGCCAGAAGGAATCGGTTACGCCTTTTGTGTAGAGATCGACTTTGCCGTCCATGGCGAGTCTCAGAAAGGATGGTCGTACGTCGGACGCTCTTGAATCGCCGATCATGTAAAGCTTGCCGATTTCCTCACCGACGGTTGGTACGGCATCTCGCTGCCAGCTCGCACCACCGTCGGAGGTCGCCCATATAGTATTCTCGTTCGGTAGCGCGAGTACACCGTTCAGCGAGTCATAAAAGGTGACGTTTTGCGCTCCGCTCGGTAGACCTGACGTCGATATATTTTGCCAACTTCGCCCACCATCTTCAGTACGTTGTATCCGCGGGCAGCCCCGTGCGTCACTGCATGGGACTTGTTCGCCGACCACCCAGCCGTGTTGATCCGAGATAAATGACACCGCAGTTGGAGAAAATGTGAAGGGAACCGCTTCCGGGCGTTTTATGAACACTACCAATATCGCGATACCCAGGAATGTTGCTGTGGCTACTATCAGGAAAATTCTCCACCGATTTGACATCATTCTCCAGGTGCTCTGTTTCGCGTGATCGGCGTGGGCGCGTATTGCCTTTTGGCGGAAGGGGGTGTCGTTCACGTGTGCTGCATGTCCGAATACTAGCTCGATAGACGAAAGATGTAAAAATGTCGTTCGGGTATCAAGACCCGGCACGGCCGGGATGGAGTGGCAGGCCTCCGGTGACCGAAATATGTCGAAATCCCTGTCTCCAGCACCGGCGGGTCTCGAGTTAGCGGACGACAACGTGGCCCGGCGTCGCAGTGGTAATGTCAACATATGTACGAAAAGTATGATTTCCGCGTCTTTCGCTACACGGCAGACCATCTCCGAAAATGGCACCTGATATTGCTCGATCTAGGCATAGAAAATAGCATTCACCCATGTATGAACCGGGATGGGGTGCTTTTTGTCGAAAATATCGGCGCAGATGCTTCGGGGGTTCCCGGGTTGAACTACGGAATGCAGTTCGGAGATGACCTGTTCAGGACGGTGGCGGTGAATGATCGACAGTTTTTGGAAGTTGCCGGACCGAAATTTTCGCGCGCAGAAGTCGCGAGTCGCTACATTGTCATGTACGCGGTGGATCTAGTTCGCGTTCATCTCGGCTTGATGTCTGTCAAAGGGGCGCTGAACGAACTCGGATTAGATCATCGAGTGACGGTGGATGAAGATTTGTGTCGGCTGTCGGTCAGTACAGAACCGGCTGTTTACAGTCTCACCGATCTGCATGATGCTGCTTCAATCAGTCGTATAATGTGCATGAAAGATGCAGAATCGGGCGTACTGCTCGCCAATGGTTTAGCGGAATCGATAGATGGATCCAATTAGTATTCGACCGCGCATCTGAATTCTTCTGGTCGCTGAACGCTCGAATTGATGAGTGTGCTGGAGCTTGTCGAAGGAGGCCTGGGTAAGTCTGACCTACTCTCAGGCCGGCGTACGGATGAGCCGGTCGTGTCGAGGGCTGCGGTCGACCACGCTCAGACGCATATGAGAAATCTGATACTGACGTCTCCTGAGTGGTACTATACGATCATATGAATGGATGTGGCGTACTAGGGAATCTGATCGATGAGCAGAGTGAATAAGTGGCCGGCGTCGACAGATGCGTGTGTGGCACTGAAAGAATATCTTGACCAGCATGCATTTAAGAATTTTTCTGTCTCTGCCGAAGTGGAGAACGCATTGGCCGGGGATTATCTCGATTTCTCGGGGGCCGATCTGTCGGGGCTATCGCTGGTCCATTCGTGGCTGATGGGCGCCGATCTGTCGGACGTCTGTTTGGTCGGCGCTGATCTATATCGATCCTGGATGCATGGTGCCCACCTTGACCGGGCCATTCTGGATGGGGCCGATATACGGAAGATCGAAGCAAGGGGGTGTACTGCCGTTGCGGCAAAGGTTCGGGGTGCTGACGCGCGAAGCGCAGTTCTGGAGGAGGCGGATCTACGATGCGCTGACCTCTCGGAAGCCGATCTTCGACAAGCAAGTCTCTCCGATGCCGATCTACGGCACGCGCGACTCGATGGGTGTAGGTACCTGCGCACCGACATGATCGGGAGTCGCCTCGGCGGCGCAAGAGTGGTTGGCGGTCAAGGATCGGTGTACGGACCTGCTGACGTGGGTGTAACGGAATCAAGGATTATCGGATCTGAAGAACTGCGACGATGGTTTCATCGTAACGGCGCGCCGGATGTTGTTGTTCTGGAATTGAAATCTCCATGAGGTCGCCCCGAATGGGGTGAAGTCTCTATTAACGGCACGAATTTTGTCAGACGGTCGCGAAACGGACACGTGACCTATGGTTCAAGACTTGGGGGATTCTGTGAAGTCGAATTTCAAGCTATATGCGCATGAACAGGAATTGCACGTACGGTTCGAGCCGTCCGGCCAAGAACATATCATCGCGGCGGGTGACTACATCACTATTTCGGTATGGCCATTGCGCGACGAACGGTCCGAGGATGCTGAGTTGACGCTGGACCGGTGGTCCGAGGAAATCGTTATCAGCCAAGACTGGTGTCTGCTGTATGTCGAGGATTCCATGGGAATGGACCTGTGTGCCTAGGATGCTCCGAGAGAATTGTGAGGCTGCCGGATGAAATTTCGGTTCATGAGTGCAGGTGAGGCGCTTACGGTCAAGTTCGAGCCGGGTGGCTTGGAGCTTGTGGTTCCTTCCGCTGGCGATGTCGTGATCAGTCCGGTGCGAGACGCTGACGGCAGTGACGACGGTAACTTGTTCACCGTCGAATGGGGGCCCGACAGTGTGGCCATCACCGAGGACCGCTGCACCCTGAACCCGAAGTTGAACTCCTGAAGAAGTTTCCTGTTTCCAGTTCAACTCACTTGCCTCTTCGATGATATTTTTCGCGACCATCCAGAAGTAGGGGGCTCCATAAGTCAAGGGCAACTCACCGTCATTGATGAATTGGGGCGTGGGGTAGGGTGCTGTTCCTAAGGGGTAAGCGAAAACTGTCGAGGGGTGTTGAATGAAACTGAGACTTCGAGCTCAGTCCCACGATGTGAGTGTGATGTTCGAGCCGGGTGGGGCCCTGTTGGAGCTGGCGTTGGATCGCTACATAGATATCGAGTGGACACCATCGGTTGAATACTCTGCCGAGTTCGGGGAAATTCAGCACTTGGATGGCATGATGGTTGTCTGGCAACCGATAGGGTGGGGATGTAAGGTGACGCTCGATTCGGGGGAAGAGTTCGATACGATGTGCTAGATCATTCGAATCCGGCGGTTCGCATCACGTGGACGAACATGAACAGCGTCGGGCAGGCCACGAGTTCCCTGTAGGCGGGGGGCGAACTACGCGTCAGTCGACCGTGGTGACCCGCCAGCCGTCGCGGTTGAGCACGTCGACGATCAGTGCGGCGATGTTCCAGGCGTCGTCGTCGCCGCGATGGTGGGTGCCCTCGAGGGGGATGTCGGCGATCTGAAGCGCGCGGTCCATGCCGGGTCGACGCTTCAGACCGTAGGACTCGGCGAACACCTGCTTCGCGTTGGTGTGTTCGGGGTTGAAGGGGTATTCGACCTCACCGGCCGCGCACTGGGCGCGAAACTGCTTGCGGTCGTAGTCACCCCAACTCGCCCACGGTCGCTCACCTGCCGCGAATTCTGTCGTCAGCAGCCGGCACGCCTCGGCGAAGTCGACGCCCGCGTCGACCTGCTCCTGGGTGAGCGTGGTGAGTTCGGTGCAGAAATCGCTCACCGTGGACCGGGTCGGGCGCACGATGATGCCGTGTTTGCTCACCCGGGTTCGGGTGGCGAGATCGACTACGGTGATGCCGATTTCGATGATCTCGTTGGTCTGGCCGGGAGGTGGGTCGCCGGTCCAGCAGGTCGCTTCGACGTCGACCACGTTGAGTAGGCCGGTCCAGTTGGTCATGGGGTGACGGTACGTCGGCAATCGGGTTCGGCGCCAATGGGTTTCGTTGGGTCGGTGTTAGGTCGTCTTACTCGTCCGAGTCCTCGGTGGGTGTGGTCTGTGTCGTCGTCTCGGTCGTTTCTGTCGGTGAGGTGGAAGTGGTTGTGGGCGTAGTTGTTTCTGTTGTCGGTGGGGAAGTGGTCGTCGTCGGCTCAGGCTCGGGCTCGGGCTCAGGCGGCGGGGGTGGCGGTGCCGGTGCGGGTGGGGGAACGAAGTGCGGAGTGCGGGTCACCGGGGCTATCGGCGCGGGGGCCGGAGGCGCGGGCTCGGGACGCACTTCGGGCGGCACTGCGGGCGGCGGAAGAACCAGGGGCGCGGAGGGCGGTGCCGGTGGGCGCACCCGTTGATGCAACGCGTCGCCCACCTGGTCGGGTTCGATGACCACCGCTTTGGTGCGACTGACGGAGGTGGTCGGCCGCTGATTCGACTCGGGTTCCGATGTCCGGAACGGCGCGCACGCCATGCCGGTCGTCAGCAGCGCGGCCGCGGCCACCGCGGCGAGGAGGTGCCTGACCATGGAACATCACCTGGTTTCAGTGACGGATTTGTCAGCAATGTTGGTTGGCTATCGCCGATAGCGGGCGTTTCGTTAACATCGCGTAAACCGAGCCGGGGTCGTCCCCGGTCAGGGTCTCGGCGGTCGCCGCGCCCTCGCGGGACATGCCAGAATGTCGCTCACCGACCACGATCCGCACAGGAGAGAACGTATGCGCTTGTCGCCGCACGAGCAGGAACGGCTGCTGTTGAGTTACGCGGCCGAACTGGCACGCCGCAGGCAAGCGCGGGGGTTGAAGTTGAACCATCCCGAGTCGATCGCGTTGATCAGCGATCACGTGCTCGAGGGCGCGCGCGACGGGCGGACGGTGGCGGAGTTGATGTCGTCGGGGCGGTCGGTGCTCACCCGCGACGACGTGATGGACGGCGTGCCGGAGATGATCCATGACGTGCAGGTCGAGGCGACGTTCCCCGACGGCACCAAGCTCGTGACCGTGCACCACCCGATCGGATAGGCGACGCCCATGATTCCCGGTGAGTACTTGTGTGCCGAGGGCACGATCGAACTGAATGCCGGCGCGGTGCGTGTCGAGCTCGAGGTGGTCAATACCGGCGACCGGCCCGTGCAGGTGGGCAGTCACGTGCACTTCCCACAGTCCAACGCCGCCTTGGCATTCGATCGCCAGGCCGCGCACGGCCACCGGCTCGACATCCCCGCCGGCACCGCGGTGCGCTTCGAACCCGGCCTGCCGCAACGAGTTTCGCTGGTTCCGATCGGCGGCACCCGTGAGGTCTACGGCATCAGCATGAACCCGCCGGGGCATCTCGATGCCTGAGTTACACGAAAACCATTGCGCGGCAGCAGCTTCGCCGCGACGTCCGGGAGAGAACCGATGACCGAACTGAGCCGCGCCCGTTACGCCGAACTGTTCGGTCCGACCACCGGCGACCGAATTCGCCTGGCCGACACCGACTTGCTCATCGAGATCACCGAAGACCGTAGCGGCGGACCGGGACTCGCGGGCGAGGAGGCGGTGTTCGGCGGCGGCAAGGTGCTGCGCGAGTCGATGGGGCAGTCGCGCGCCACCCGCGCCGACGGCGCTCCCGACACGGTCATCACCGGCGTGGTCATCATCGACCACTGGGGCATCATCAAAGCCGACGTCGGCATCCGCGACGGGCGCATCTGCGGCATCGGCAAGGCGGGCAACCCCGACACGATGACCGGCGTGCACAAAGACCTGGTGGTGGGCCCGTCCACGGAGATCATCGCTGGTAACGGCCGCATTCTCACCGCGGGCGCGATCGACTGCCACGTGCACTTCATCTGCCCGCAGCTCATGGACGAAGCGCTGGGCGGCGGCATCACCACCCTGATCGGCGGCGGCACCGGCCCCGCCGAAGGTTCCAAGGCCACCACCGTGACCCCCGGCTCCTGGCACCTGGCGCGGATGCTGGAATCCCTTGACCACTGGCCGATGAACATCGTGCTGCTGGGCAAGGGCAACACGGTCAGCCAGGAATCCATGTGGGAGCAATTGCGCGGCGGCGCATCGGGTTTCAAGCTGCACGAGGACTGGGGCTCCACCCCCGCCGCCATCGACGCCTGCCTCACCGTCGCCGACGCGGCGGGCGTGCAGGTGGCGTTGCACTCGGACACGTTGAACGAGGCCGGTTTCGTCGAAGACACCCTCGCCGCGATCGCCGGGCGCGGCATCCACGCCTATCACACCGAAGGCGCGGGCGGCGGCCACGCACCCGACATCATCACTGTCGCTTCACATCTCAACGTGCTGCCCAGCTCCACCAACCCCACCCGCCCGCACACCGTGAACACCCTCGACGAGCACCTCGACATGCTCATGGTCTGCCACCACCTCAGCCCGTCGATCCCCGAAGACCTGGCCTTCGCCGAATCGCGCATCCGCCCCTCCACCATCGCCGCCGAAGACCTCCTGCACGACCTGGGCGCCATCTCCATGATCGGCTCGGACTCGCAGGCGATGGGCCGCATCGGCGAAGTGGTGATGCGCACCTGGCAGACCGCGCACGTGATGAAGCGCCGTCGCGGCGCCCTGCCCGGCGACGGCGCGGCCGACAACGCCCGCGTGCAGCGCTACATCGCGAAATACACGATCTGCCCGGCGGTTTCGCACGGACTCGACGACGAGATCGGCTCGATCGAAGTCGGCAAACTCGCCGACCTGGTGCTGTGGGAACCCGCGTTCTTCGGCGTGCGTCCGCACGCCGTGCTCAAGGGCGGCATGATCGCCTGGGCCGCGATGGGCGACGCCAACGCCTCCATCCCCACCCCGCAGCCGGTGCTCCCGCGCCCGATGTTCGGTGCCGCCGCCCCCGCCGCCGCGGCGACATCGCTGCATTTCGTCTCCGAACAGGCCATCGACGACGGCCTCGCCAACCGCTTGAACGTGCGTCGAAAGTTGGTGCCGGTCAAGAACGCTCGCCGCGTCACCAAGGCCGACATGCCACACAACGACGCCATGCCACACATCGAAGTCGACCCCGACACCTTCACCGTGCGCATCGACGGCGAAGTCTGGGCCGAAGAGCCCGCCACCGAACTGCCGATGGCGCAGCGGTACTTCCTGTTCTGACGGGGCCCTGCGATCGTGTCGCAGGCTCGAGGTAGTCTCGGCGCGATCCGAGCGGGGCGGGTTTGGGGCGCTCCTAGTCGGCAACAGCCGGGCACCGGCGGGAGGGGAGCGCAGCGTGGACGACTTGACCAGTGCCGCCGATGATCTGGCGCGGTGGGCGCAAGATCTGGAACGTCAAGCGGAGAAATACCAGCAGCTACACGGCCAGATGGCGCAGGTCAGTGTCACCGATACCTCCGCCGACGGGCGGATCAGCGTGACCGTCGACGCCGACGGATCGACTACCGCGATCACCCTGACCCCTGCGGTGCGCGGGATGGACCCCGCGGCCGTCGCGACCGAGTTGATGGCGTGCACGCGGCGTGCGCAGTCGCGGCTGCGCGAACGGGTGACCGTTCTGGTGCACGACATGGTCGGCACCGACGAGGCGGGTGCGGCGATCGTGGGCCAGTACAACGACCGATTCCCTGATCCCGAGGCGCCCCTGAGCACGCCTGCGCCGATGCCGCCGGCCGAGCCGTGGCCGCCGGTCACGTCGGCCCCACCCACCCGCAAGCCCGACCGCGACCGGGTCGTGGCACCCGACGAGCCGTCCGAAGAAGATCTGTTCTACCAGCGCAAATCCTGGCTGCAGTAGGCACCGCGCCTTCTGAAATAGGGGCGCCTTCAACCAGATCGAGAACTGCGGACTCGACCGAGTTCGCCGGAGAAGGGATCTCGGTGTGACCAGTGTGTTGAACGTGAATCTCGAGGCGATCAGGTCGCAGGCCTGCTCGGTGGACGAAGTCGCCCGCGGGGTGGCCACCGCGCTCGAGGCGGTGAACTACCTCGCCCACGCCGACGACGGTTACGGCCTGCTACTGAAGCCGTACGCGGTGGCCACCCTCAACGCGCTGCACGACGAGATCACCGAAACCCTCGCCCTGCTCGACACGTCGACCGCGCAGATGCCCGAGAAACTGCGCACCGCCGCCGACACGTTCGAATCGTGTGACACCACCCGCGCGGGCGAGCTGAAGGTCGTCGCCGCCGAGATCGACAGCAGGGCCTGACCATGGCCGACGGACCCAACGCGGCGGGCCGATTCCTCAACCAGCACACGATCCTGCCCGGCACGGTGAGCAGCTTCGACGACGGCGAAGCCCCGCAGAACGACCTGCTCGAAGGCGGCGTCGACTACCGCAACAGCTACTACCAGGAAAGCAATTTCCTGTTCAGCAATGTCGGTGTTCCGCAAGGTGGGGACGAGCCCAACGCCGGCATCATGAAAGGCACGCTGCACGGCGACACCTGGGAGAACGGACTCGGCCTGCACAAGGCGCTCACCGGTAACGGCTCGGTCCTGGACAGCACCGAGGCCATCGCCAAAGCGGCCAGCACAGGCCATGATTGGTACGACGCGGCGTCGATGTTCGGCAAGGCGATCAAGGGCACCTCCACCCTGGCGAAATTCGATCCGTTCAACTTCCTGGGCACGCAGCTGATGGGCTGGATGCTCGAACACGTCGAACCGATGCGCAAGTCCCTGGATTCGATCTCCGGCAACCCCGACATGGTCAAGGCCTACAGCGACTCCTGGGCCAAGATCGCCGCGCACCTGCAGACCACCGCACAAGCGTGGGCGGGCGCGCTGGACACCGGCATCGGCGATTGGGCCGGCTGCGCTGCCGAGGCGTACCGGAAGAAGGCCACCGAACTCACCGGCCGGATCGCCGAGAAGGCGGCGATCGCCGACGTGCTCGCCAAGTGCAACGAGGGCATGAAACGGGTCGTGGAAACCGTGCGCACGATCATCGTCGAGATCCTGAGCAGTCTGGCGGGGATGCTGGCCGAGGCGACCGCGATTCTGCTGGTGTCCGCGGGCACCGCCACGCCCGCGCTGATCGCCCGCGCGCTGTTCGAGATCTCGTTCGCCACCGCGAAGGTCGGGACTCTGCTTCTGGAGCTTTCCCAGGCGATGATGTCGTTGAAGTCGATGGCCTTGAACGCGGCCACACTCATTCGCGGCGTGACCGAGGTCGAGACCGCGAAGTAGATGCCGGTGTCTACTCGCGGTCGGTGGCAGACTGCGAATATGACGACCAACGATTGGGCCGACGTCGACAACTACATCGTCACCACCCTCGTAGGCGAGGAAGGCGTGCCCGCCCTGACCGCCAACGCCGACGCGGGCCTGCCCGCCATCGACGTCTCCCCACCCCAGGGCAAACTGCTGAACCTGTTGGCGCGCACCGCGAAAGCCCGCCGAGTCCTGGAAATCGGCACCCTCGGCGGCTACAGCACCGAATGGCTGGCCCGCGCGGTCGGCGACGGCGGCCTGGTGGTCACCCTCGAATTCGAACCCCGCCACGCCAAGGTCGCCCGACAGAACCTGGACCGCGCCGGCGTAGGCGACCG
The DNA here is from genome assembly GCF_042714895.1 of Nocardia sp. NPDC058666. Lineage (NCBI taxonomy): Bacteria > Bacillati > Actinomycetota > Actinomycetes > Mycobacteriales > Nocardiaceae > Nocardia > Nocardia sp. NPDC058666. The sequence goes on along the minus strand of NZ_JBHXRY010000004.1, from coordinate 97,134 downwards.
CGTAGAAATCCTTGTCGGCGCGGCCCTGGACACCCTGCCCGGTGTCGCCGAAGACCTGACCGAACCCTTCGACCTGGTCTTCATCGACGCCGACAAGGTCAACAACTCCCACTACGTCCAGTGGGCCCTGCGCCTGACCAAGCCCGGCTCGGTGATCATCGTCGACAACGTGGTCCGCGCGGGCACGGTCGCCGACGAACACACCGAAGACCCGAACGCCCGAGCCAGCCGCGACCTGATCGACCTGCTCGCCGCCGAACCCAGCCTCGACGCCACCGTCATCCAGACCGTCGGTTCGAAGGGCTGGGACGGCTTCGCCTACGCCGTGGTCAACGGCCCGAATTCCTGATTTTCACCGCCCGGCAATGCGGACGGTCACTGCCGGGCGGTCGGGATTCATCGCGGGTTAGCTGCCGTCGATAGCGTTGCGGTGTCGTCGAAGGAGCCGCACCATGGAATTCCGCCACCTCGTCTCGTTCATCACCCTCGCCGAAGAGTTGCATTTCGGGCGCGCGGCACAGCGTCTGCACCTCACTCAGCCCAGCCTCAGTGCCCAGTTGCAGAAGCTGGAGAAATCCCTCGAAGTCCAACTGGTGGCCCGTAATTCGCACGAAGTTCGGCTGACACCGGCGGGCCGGGAGTTCGAACTGCAAGCCCGCCAGATCATCGCCCAACTCGACCGGGCAGCCGAGGCCGCGAAGGCGACCGCCGCCGGTCGCGCGGGCAGCCTGAACATCGGCTACAACCTGCCCGCCAGCAAACACGTGCTGCCCGACGCGCTGGCCCAACTGACCGACCGGCATCCCGGCATCTCGGTGTCGTTGTGGGAGAAGCGAACCGGGCCGCAACTGGCCGCACTGGCCGACGGATCCCTCGATCTGGCCATGGTCTACGGTCACCCCAGTACCGCCGATTTTCGGTATCGCCGTGTGCTGCAACGGATTCCGCTGGTAGCCGTCGTCGGCCGACAGCACCGCTGGGCCCACCGGTCGCACGTGCCGTTCGCGGAACTGCGCGATCAGGACTGTGTGCTGTTCGCTCGCGATCAGTGCCCGGCGATGTACGACACGATTGCGCGCTCGGCCGCGCAGACGCGAATCTCGTTGAACATCACCCACCTTGCCGACGATCCCGGCGCCACCGCCCATATCGTCTCGGTGCGCCCAGTGGTCGGATTCGCCTCGTTGCCCCGAGCGGTGTCGGCGGGTATGGGGTCGTCGGACACCGACCCGGTGGCGGTGAAACTGGTCGATCCGGTCCCGACCCTGGATCTGCATGTGGTGTGGCGGGCCGACGAACAGAATCCGGCGGTGGCCCGGTTTTTGGACTGCCTGGCCGACACCGCACACACCGACGCCGCGTGACGGCTACTTCAAGCCCGACCGCACGAACGCGTTGACGATGTGGCGTTGCAGCACCAGATACAGCAGCAGCACCGGCAGACAGGCCAGACCCGCCAGTGCCATCATCGGCCCCCACTGATCGCCCTCGGAGCCCATGAAACTGCGCAGGCCCAGCTGCAGGACCGCATTGGACTGACGCAAAACCACTGCGGGCCAGAAGTATTCGTTCCACGCGTTGATGAACAACACAATGCCCAGTGCGGCGAGGGCGGGCCGCAGGTTCGGCACCACCACCGTCCACAGGATCGACCACGACGAGCGTCCGTCGATCCTCGCGGCGGCGATGAGTTCTTTCGGAAACGCCGACATGTGTTGGCGCAACAGCAGTACCGCAAGCGCCGAGCACAGTGTCGGCAGCACGACACCGATCAGCGTGTTGATCAGGCCCAGCTGGTTGAGCAGGAGGTAGTTGGGCAGCATCGTCACCTGGAACGGCACCAGCCACACCCCGACGAACGCCAGATACAGCAGCTTCTGCAGCGGGAACGTGTAGACGGCGAACGCGTAGGAGGCCAGCAGCGCGATCAACAGCTGGCCCGCCGCCGAGAGCACCGCGACGAAGAACGTGTTGGCGATCAGGCCGGCGATGTCGACCTTGTGTGCCGCGTCGAGGTAGTTGGCCGTCGACAGCGGCCACGGGATCGGCGACAGCGAGGTGACGTCTTCGGGTCTGCGCAGCGAGGTCGCGAACAGCCAGTAGATCGGGAACACGCACACCAGCGCCGTGACGGCGAGCAGCAGATGGCTGCCCAGGCCGCGCAGTCGTTCAATCGTCATGGACGGCAACCTTTTCCGAGATCCAGACCAGCACTGCGGCCACCAGGCCGAAGCCGACGAACAGCAGCACACCGGCCGCGGCGCTCAGACCGGCGTCGAAACTGTGGAAGGCGTAGTCCCAGAGCAGGTAGTAGATGTTGGTGGTCGACTGCGCCGGGCCGCCCTGGGTCATCGAGTCGATGAGCGGGAAAGTCAGTGTGGGACTGAGTAATACCGTGGTGAGAATCAGGAACAACACAGTGGGTGACAGCAGCGGGAGCGTGATCCACCGTCGGATCTGTCCGGCGGAGGCGCCGTCGACCCTGGCCGCTTCGTCGTAGTCGCCGCTGATCCCGGCCAGGCCCGCCCACGCCACGAGCATCGCGAAACCGATCAGGTGCCAGGCGGTGATCGCGATGATCACCGCCTGCGCGGTCGAGGTCTCGTAGACCCAGTTGCGGTCGGAGCCGGTCAGCTGGGCCAGAAACCCTGACCCCGGGTGCAGCAACCAGCGCCACACCGCCGCCGCCGCGACCGGCGCGACCAGGAACGGCGCGAACACCAGCGCCTGATAGACGGTGCGCGCCCGACCGGTCACCCGACCGCTCGCCATCGCGATGACGACCGGCAGCACCACCGTGAACGGCAGCAGACCCAGAATCAGTGTCCCGGTGCGGCCCAGCGCACCCCAGAAAGACGGAAGATCCAGCAGCCGTGCGTAATTGGCGGTGCCAACCGGTGTCATCGGTGCGGTCGGCAGCAGGTTCCACGAGTAGGTGGACAGTTGCACAGCCTGCACCAGTGGCTGATACGTCCACACGACCAGCAGCACCAGCGCCGGACTCAGGTAGAGGTACGGCGCGACGAACCGTGCCACCCGGCGGCGGGTGAATCGTCGGCGCACCGGCTGCACCACGGTCGGTGTCGGCGACCCCGATGCCTCGATGACGAACATCTACCGCACCTTCCGGGCGGCGGTGATCGCGGCGATCTGGTCGAGCATGTCCTGTTCGGGCCGGTCGTAGACCATCTCGGCGGGCGCTGCGTCGATCGCGGTGGCCAACACTGTCGACTCGAGCACGTCGATGCGGCTGTACCCGAGTGCGGCGAAGCCGCGGTGCCTGCCCGCCGGTGCCATCGCATCCAGGCGGTAGGCGATGGCGGGGCCGATCCACACCGGAATCCCGGCCAGGGCGGAGGCGCCGGTGAGGTGGTTGTGCCCGCACAGAATCATCCGGACATCGGTGCCCGCCACGACCTCCGCCAACTGTTCGGCATCTTTGAGGCGGAGGAAGTCGAGGGTGGCGAGCGGGGAGCGCAGCGGCGGATGGTGCACCACCAGGACGGTGCCGTGCGGGGCGGGCGTGCGCAGGATGTCTGCCAGCCAGGCGAGTTGTTCGGGTTCGAGCTTGCCGTCGTGCTCGTGCGGAGTTGTGCTGTCCAGCACGATGATTCGAACCCCTGCGACCTCGACGCACTGGTCGTGGGGCTGGGTCGAGTCCACGGTTTCATACCCGAGCAATTCGATGCCGAAGGCTGTGCGTTCGTCGTGATTGCCCATCGCATAGACGATTTCGGCACCGAGGTCGGCCGCGACCGGCTCGACTGCGGCGCGCAACCGCCGGTACGCCTGCGGTGATCCGTTGTCGCTGAGATCACCGGAGAAGATCAGCACGTCGACGCGTTGCCCGAACTCTCGCAGCCGGGCGAGCACCGTGTTCAGATTGGCCGCGGTGTCGACCCCGTGGAGCAGTTCACCCTCGGCCCGCAGGTGGGTGTCGGTGATCTGGACGATCGTCAGCTCGCTCATGATTTCGGCATGAGTTCGGTGCCCGCCGCACGGGCCGCGGTGAGCGTGGTCTGCGGGTCGGCGCCCTGGAACACCACGGCTTCGACGGCGTCCATCATGCCGTCACGCATCTGCAGATAGTTGTTGCCCGGCATCGAAACCCACGGCTCCATGGTGGCCAGTTGCGCCACGTTCGGGCGCGACAGCGGGTTCTGGTCGGCCCATTCCTTCAGCCCGCCTACCTCCTCGAGCAGGCCGGTCCGCAGCGGCAGGTAACCGATGTTCTGCGCGATCTTCTGGTAGGAATCCTCGCTGGTGAGGTGCTTGATCAACTCCCACGCCGCACGCTGCTTTACGGGGTCATCGGACAGAATATGCAGGCCCGCACCGGAGTTCGTCGGCACAACCGGTTTCGTGCCGAAGCCGGGCATCGGCGCCGAACGCAGGTCCCATTTGCCCTTCGAGCCGGTGACGAAAAGGCTTTGCAGCGCACTGGTTTCGAGCATCATGCCGATCTCGCCGCGGGCGAACGCCTCGTAGCCCTGTTTCTGGTTGAGCTTGGGCATACTGCCGGTGTTCACCAGGTTCTGCGCCATCTCGGCGACTTCGACGGCGGGTGCGTCGGCATAGGTGAGGCTGTTGCGGTCTTCGGAGATCACCCGGCCACCGTTGGAACGCACCAGCGACTGGAAACACCAATCCTTGGAAGTCTTTGTCAGACAGTCGATGTAGACGCCACCCTTGCCGGTGCGGTCGGCGATGGTCTTCGCGGCGGTGGTGACTTCGTCCCAGGTGGTGGGCGGCTTGGCGGGGTCGAGCCCGGCCTCGGTGAACAGCGACGCGTTCAAATACAGCACGGGCGTGGAGAAGACGAACGGAACGCCATAGGTGTGGCCCTTCCAGTCGTCGAGCGTGCGGGCGCGCGGTGCGTAGGCGTGCCGGGCGCCGTCGAAATTCTGCTGCACGGCCTGCGCTCCGACCAGCTGGTCCAGGGGCTTGGCTTTGAGCTGGTTGATGGTGAAATCCAGGTCGGAGAAGCCGAGTTGGGCCACATCGGGCGGGGTGCCCGCGACCATCTGGTTCTGGATGCTGGAGACGGTGTCGGTGGCCGGGTTGGGGCTGTTGCCCTGCGGTTTCTGCGCGGTGACCTTGATGTTGGGATGCTTAGCGCTGAAATCGGCGATCAGGGCGTTGAAGGTGTCGGTCCACGCGCCAGCGACGCCGTAGCTGTAGGACTCGAAGACGATCGAAACCTGTTGGTCAGCAGTCAGTTCGGGGATCTGCGCGGTGGTGGTCGCGTCGGTGGACCCGGTGGTGCCCAGGCCGCAGCCGGTGAGAGCGAGGGTGAGTGCCAGGCCCAGTGCGGGCAGTGTGCGTTTCATGGTGATCTCCTCAGGGGACGGGAACTGCGGCTGTCTTCGAAAGAGGTTGGGATGCTTGCCAAGTCAGACGCAGGCCGGTGTCCGGGTCGAACAGGTGGATGTCGGATGGATCGACCCGGCAAGCGATATCCTCGCCCACCCGGACGCCCGCCGGACGCGCCGCCCGCAGGCAGAGACCGGACTCGAGGTGCACGAGTTCCTCGCTGCCGAGGTTCTCGACCATCCGCACCCGGCCACGGACATCCCCGGACGTGTCGTCGATGCGCAGGCGTTCGGGACGGATTCCGGCGACGACGGCGGTGGCGTCGCCGGAAACCTCGGTGATGTCCAGCGCGGCGTCGACACCGTCCGCGATCAGCCTCAGGTGGCCGTCGGTCGAGGTGACGACAGCGGGAAACAGGTTCATCGGGGGCGAGCCCAGAAAGCCGGCCACGAAGGTCGAGCGCGGGTGGTCGTACAGCTGCTCCGGGGTGCCGCACTGTTCGACGCGACCCTCGTTGAGCAGCGCGATGCGGGTGGCCATCGTCATCGCCTCGACCTGATCGTGGGTGACATACAGGAACGTCGCACCCAGCCGCTGGTGCAGCGAGATCAGTTCCGCGCGGGTCGCGCTGCGCAGTTTCGCGTCGAGGTTCGACAGCGGCTCATCCATGAGGAACGCGCCGGGATCACGAACCATGGCGCGCGCCAACGCAACTCGCTGCCGCTGCCCGCCCGACAGCGCGACCGGCCGTCGCTGCAACAGCGCCGAGATCTCCAGCGTCGCCGCCACCTCGGCGACCCGTCGCGTGATCTCCGCCCGCGGCCTGCGCCGAGCCCGCAACGGAAACCCGATATTGCGCGCCACCGACAGATGCGGATACAGCGCGTAGCTCTGGAACACCATCGCCAGATCCCGCCGCTGCGGCGCCGCGTCCGTCACGTCGACGCCGCCCACCAAAATCCGCCCGGCGCTCGGCTCCGCGAGCCCGGCGATCATCCGCAACAACGTGGACTTGCCGCACCCGCTGGGCCCCAGCAACACCATGAACTCACCGTCGGCGATGTCGAGACTCACCTCGCGCACCGCGTACTCGGCATCGAACTTCTTCGACACCGCTTCGATCTGCAGTCGTGCCATGCGCCCAGTGTCGAGCTCGCGAGGGCCCACGCGCGGGTGCGATAGTCAACGTCGATCGGTCCAGTTGTCTGGGCACCATCGACCCGCGAACGGCGCCGTCAGCTGCCTGATCTGGTCAGTGCGTCGTTGTTCGCGGCGGCGTGGGTGCTCGGCGATTCCTGTGCCGGCCGGATGTCAGCGCAAGCGGACCGGGAGTTCGAGCAGGCCTCGGATGAGTGTGCTGGATTGCCAGTGCAGGTCGGCGGTGGGGGACAGGGTCAGGTCGGGGTAGCGGCGGAGCAGGGCCGTGAAGGCGATTTCGGCTTCCACTCGGGCCAGGGGAGCGCCGACACAGAAGTGGATGCCGTGGCCGAAGGCCAGGTGGCCGGGGGTGGGGGTGTCGGTGGTGAGGGTATCGGCGTCGGGGAAGCGCGCGGGGTCTCTGTTGGCGGCGGCGAGGGAGACGTAGACGAGTTCGTCGGCGGGGATTTCGGTGTCGCCCAGCGTGATCGGTTCGGTGGTGTAGCGGACGGTGGCCATGTCGACCGGGCCGTCGAAGCGGAGGAATTCCTCGATGGCGGCCGGAATTCCGGTGGGATCGGTGCGCAGGGACTTCCACTGGTCGGGGTTGCGCAGCAGGGCCAGGACGCCGTTGCCGATGAGGTTCACGGTGGTCTCGTGGCCTGCGACCAGCAGCAGGAAGGCCATGGAGACGAGTTCGCGGTCGGTGAGTCGGTCGCCGTCGTCGTCGGCCAGGACCAGTTGGGACAGCAGGTCGTCGGCGGGCTCGGATTGCTTGGTGCGCACCAGTTTCGCGAGGTAGCCCACCATCGCCGCCGACGCGGCCAGGCGTTGTTCCTCCGCGGATTCACCGACTACGGTCACCAATGCCTTTGTCCAGGCTTGGAAGTCGTCGCGGTCGTCGAACGGGACACCGAGCAGTTCGCAGATCACCGTCACCGGAAGGGGATTGGCGAACTCGGCCATCAGATCGACGTCGTCACGGTCGCTCATCGCGTCCAGCAGTGACTCGGTGATCTGTTCGATGCGGGGGCGCAGCGCGGCGACCTGCTTGCTGGTGAACGCCTTGTTGACCAGTTTGCGCAGGCGAGTGTGCACGGGCGGGTCGGTGCCGAGCATATGGCTCAGCAGCGCAAGGACATTCGGGTCCGTCGGAGTGGATTGCTTTTTGCTCTGCACGATTTCGTCGACGTGCGAGATGTCCTTGCGGAAACGTGGGTCGGCGAGGGCGATCTTGGCTTCCTGGTAGCCCACGACCACCCAGCGGATCACGTTGTCGGGAAACAGAACTCGGTGGACGGGCCCGGTGGCGCGCCAGCGGGCGTAGTGCGCGTGCGGGTCGTCGAAGAAGTCGGTGCCGATGGACTCGACGGGGGCGGGGGTCGTTAGGTCGGCCATCGGATCGACGGTACCTGGGTCCGGTGAACAGCGCATCAAGCGTGGGAACTACGTGGAAAACCCTGTGCCGCGCGGTAATTCGTCAGAAACAATGATCGGCCGGGTCGTGTCCCCGGCCGATCAGTCGGTGCGATCAGCGCGACCCGTGCAACACGACCTTGCCGTTGCGACCGGGAGTCTCGGACACCACAGCGGCCTCGGCAGCCTGATCGAGCGGGAAATCCGCCTGCACATCCTGGCGCAATGTCCCGTTGGCGGCGAGCGTCACCACTTCGGTGATCAACCGGACATAGTCGGCACGCCCGATCTCGGAACTGCGCTTCTGACCCCAGAAACCCTTCACCACAGCCTGTTTGAAGATCACAGCCCCGGTGTCGATGATCAGCGGCTTGCCCGACAGCGCACCGAACGAGATCAGTTCACCGCGCGGCGCCAGCAACGCCATCAGATCACCCGCGGCGGTACCACTGACCTGGTCGACAGCGCGCACGATCGGCTCACCACCGGTGATATCGGCCCCCGTGGCCAGCCAGCCCACCGATTCGGTATCCAGCACCGGCCCGTAACCCAACTTCTCCAACGCCAGCACCGACGCGGGCCCGCGCACCAAACTCAACACCCGCACCCCGCGTGCCTTCGCGAACAAGTTCAACAACCGCCCCACCGCGCCATTGGCCGCGTTCACCACGATCCACTGCCCGGACTTCACCTGCAGATCGTCGAGCAACATCAGCGCGCTCAACGGCATCGCCAACAACTGACAGGCCGTCTCATCGGGCACCGAGTCCGGCATCGGCACCGCCTGATCGGCACGCGCGAGGAAGAAATCCGCCCACGCCCCCTGCAGCCCGGCCAGCGCGATCCGCTGCCCCACCTGCAGGTTATCCACCCCCTCGCCGACCGCATCCACAACACCGACCGCCTCGGTCCCCGGAATCGCGGGCAACGGCGGCCGATACCCGTACACCCCACGAATGATCGCCAGATCGTGATTATGAATCGGCGACAGCGCCATCTTGACCCGCACCTGCCCAGCCCCCGGCTCGGGAACGGGCACCTCCTGCGCGGTGAGCACGTCCTTCGGTTCGCCGAATTCGTCGATGACAACTGCATGCATGTCCGCCTCCGTGCTGGTTGCGAGTGACTTGCCGAGCATGATCCCGCTCCATTGTGGCACTGCGGGTGGCGTGGGTTGATCAGGCGACGGTCCTGGGGTGATGTCGCGGTTGTCAATACGCCACAGGAGTGACGCGGGGTACCCGGGTACGGCATGGAAGTAGTTCTCACGGTGGACGAAGACCGACAGGGGCGCACCTACGCTCAGTACATGGCTGAATCGCTCGGAACCCGTACGCCCGCAGCGCAATCCGGACACCGCATTGCCGAGCTCGATATTCTGCGCGGCTTCGCCCTGTTCGGGATTCTGATCACCAATGTGCTCGTGGCGACCTCGCTGTGGTCGGTGATCGGCACCCGTGACGTCCCGGTGCTGCGCTTCGACGGCACCGTCGACCTGCTGGTGCGCGCCACGGTCGACGCGCTGTTCACCGGGCGGTTCTACCTGCTGTTCGCGTTCCTGTTCGGGTACTCGTTCACCCTGCAGATCGCGGCGGCGCAGCGAGCCGGGGCCTCGCCCACGCGCCGACTGCTGCGACGGTGCGCCGCGCTGATGGTGATCGGGCTGGTGCACGTCTACCTGCTGTGGATCGGCGACATCCTCACGCTCTACGCCTTCCTGTGCCTGATTCTCATCGCGTTGCGCAAGCTGCGGCCCCGTACCGCGGTGATCACCGCGGTCGTGCTGTACGCGACGTGGTCGGCCTGGAGTCTGCTGCCGGGCTTCAGTGGCGTGCTGGTGTTCGGGGAGTTCGTCGACCTGCCCGCGATGGCCGCCGACTACACCGGGAGCTTCGCGTCGACGATGGACACCCAGACCGCACTCGCGCCGCTGTTCCTGTTGTTGATCTGGTTCGCCCAGGGCGTGCCGAGCCTGGCCATGTTCCTGATCGGCATGGCGGCGGGCAAACGAAACCTGTTCGCCGACCCGGATCTGCTGCGCCGCTGGTCATTTCGCGTACTGCTGACCGGTTTCGGCCTTGGCCTGCCGATCTCGGCGATGACCTTCGCGGAATCGATGCAGTGGTGGCATCCGCCCACGGTGGTCCACGGTCTGCAAATGCTGGTGAACCCGGCCATGACCTTCGCCTACGTCGCCGCGGTCCTGCTGGCGGCGCGATCCGCGCGACTGGGCCGCGTCACCGCCCTGCTCGCCCCCGCCGGACGCATGGCCGCCACCAACTACATCGGCCAGTCGATCGTGATGGTGCTGGTCTACACCGGGTACGGCCTGGCGCTGGCCGACACTGTCGCACCCTTGGCCGTGATCGGGATCGCCCTGCTCACCTTCGCCGCCCAACTCGCCCTCAGTGCCTGGTGGTTGCGCGGCCACCCCTACGGACCGGTGGAGTGGTTGCTACGCGCCGCGACCTACCTGACCGTTCCCCCGTGGCGCACCGCTGTGCGGTGACCGGCGAACCGGGGTTCCGGCTCACGCCGACGCAGGGCGGTGGAATTCGGCTCGCCAGCGGTGGCGGCCCGAGGTGTCGGGGCGGGGGACGGTTTCCACGCGGACCTGGATGAGGTCGGGGGTGGTGAAGGTGTCGATGTCGGCTCGGGTCAGGGGCCAGGGCGGGCCGGTGGTGTCGGTGGGACGGTGGATGTCGGCGATGACGAGCAGGGTCGCGTTGGGGGACAACAGGTTTGCGATATTGGTGATGGCGGTGGTGCGGACGTCCGGGGGCAGCGATTGGACGGTGATGGACTCGATGACCACGTCGAAGGCGTGCAGCCATGCGGGTGGCGGATCGAGGAGGTCGGCGACGGTGTAGGTCACGGGGGAGTGGGGGAAGCGGGCTCGGGCGGCGCGGATGGCGGTGGGGGATACGTCGAAAGCGGTGGTTCGGATACCTTGAGAGGCAACGTATTCCGCGTCGGTGCCGTAGCCGCAGCCGATCACCAGGCCGCGTGCACCCTGGGGTAGGTCCGCGGTGCGGAACCAGTCGACGAGTAGGGGATTGGGTACGTCGCGGTCCCAGGGGACCACCGAGTTCCCCGCCGCGGCTTCGGCGTAGAGCGGTTCGAACCACCCGGTCGGGTCGTTGGCAGCGAGGGCCTGGGCGGCGAGTCGACGGTCGGCGGGCGGTTGCGCGTCGGTCATAAGCCCAGTCTTCCCCACCGACGCCCACCGTGCCGCCCGACATTCGTCGGCGCGCCCGACGACCGGCGATCTGGTCGATTGATCACCACGCTCTGGTGGTTGGATTCTGGTCCGAAATTCAACCACCAGAGCGTGGTGATCTTGAAAACCTATCTAGGGGGTCGATTCCGTGGCGGATCGGCGGGCGGCGCGGGCGACGAAACCGTCGCACAAGGCCTCCAAGCCCAGGAACAGCAGGTCCTCGGAGGTCAGGTCGCTTACGCCGGCACCGTTGAGATCGGCCAGGGCGGGCGGGACGGGGGAGGAAGGTTTTCCGTCGAGCAGATCGCGCAGACCGTTGGCGTCGTCGGTGGCGGTGCGCTTCTCGGCCAGCAGGGCGCCGCCGACCACCGGCAGGCTCGCCCCGGAAATGTAGTTCCACACCGAGAACGCCATCGTGGTCGCCTCTCGCGCGGACACATCCAGCTCGCGCAGACCCTCGACCAACCACGCCAAACTGGCCAGACCCTGCGGTCCGAAACTGTAGCGGGGCACGGCGAAGGTGAGCAGGATCCAGGGATACCGCTGGTAGAGCATCCAATCGATCTCCGCGGCGATGCGAACCCGGTCGCGCCAGGTCCAGCCCTGACCGGTGGGGTCGGGGTACGGGTGACGGGCCGCGACCTCGTCGGTCATGGCCGCGATGAGCTCGTCCTTGTTGGCCACGTGCCGGTACAGCGACATGGTGCCCACTTCGAGGCGGTCCGCGAGCCGACGCATCGACACCGCGTCCAGCCCGTCGGCGCCGGCCAGGGTGATCGCGGCGTCGACGATCGCGGTGCGGGTCAGCTTCGCCTCGGTCATCCCATGACTCGCTTTCTTAATACGACCTTCATGCGTACACTGTACCCAATACCCGCGTACGGTGTACGCACAACCGTGGAAGGAAGTCGGAATGACGAAGCTGGAACCGGCGGCGCCCACCGCAGTCGCCGGTGGACGCCGCGCATGGCTCGGACTGGGCGTGCTGCTGCTGCCGGTGCTGCTGGTGTCGATGGACATCTCGGTGCTCTTCCTCGCCATGCCGACACTCACGGCCGACCTGGATCCCACTGCCTCGCAACAGCTCTGGATCCTGGACATCTACGGGTTCATGCTGGCGGGCCTGCTCATCACCATGGGCAACCTCGGCGACCGGATCGGGCGACGCAACATCCTGCTCGTGGGCGCGGCCATCTTCGGCATCGCCTCGGTATTCGCCGCGTTCGCGCCCACCGCGCCGATCCTGATCGCCGCGCGCGTGCTCATGGGTGTCGGTGGCGCGACGCTGCTGCCGTCGAGCCTGGCGCTGATCTCCAACCTGTTCCCCGACGCCCGCCAACGCGCGACCGCGATCGGCGTGTGGACCGCGTTCTTCGCCGGTGGTTCCGCGGTCGGGCCGATCATCGGCGGGCTGCTGCTGCACCACTTCTGGTGGGGTTCGGTGTTCCTGATCAACATTCCGGTGCTGGCGATCCTGCTGATCTTCGGGCCGATCCTGCTGCCCGAACACCGCTCCACCGCGCTGGGCCCGATCGATATTCCCAGCGTCGCACTGTCGATCGGCGGCATCCTGCCGTTGATCTACGGGGTCAAGCACATGGCTGCCGAGGGCTTCGACATCGTGTCGTTGGTGATCGCGGTGATCGGTGTGGCACTGCTGGTGGTGTTCGTGCGCAGGCAACGTCATCTGACCGAACCGCTGCTGGACCTGACATTGTTCGCCCGGCCGCTGTTCCGGGTGGCGATCGGCGCGTGCCTGGTCGGCATGATGTCCCTGGCAGCGCTGAGCTACCTGACCAGCATCTACCTGCAATCGGTGACCGGCCGTGACGCGCTGGCCGCCGCGCTGCTGGGCGTTCCGATGGCGATCGCGGTGTTCGGCTGCTCGATGAGCGGCGCCCGGTTGAGTCTGCGGCTGGGAGTGCGCGCGACGTTCACCCTCGCGCTGCTGCTGTCGGCTGTCGGCAACCTGATGCTGCTGGGCGTTGGTGTCGACGGTGGGGTCGGCTGGTACATCGCGGGCTCGGTGACCGCCGGTATCGGGTACGGCTTCTCGTTCACCCTGGTGTCCGACGTCGCGGTGTCGGCGGTACCCCCCGAGCGGGCGGGCTCCGCGGTCGGGATCTCCGAAACCAGTTTCGAACTGGGCAACGCGCTGGGCCTGGCCCTGCTGGGCTCGGTCGCGGCACTGGTGTTCCGCTCCGGCGGCGACTTCGGCGAAACCCTGGGCGACACCCTGCTGCACTCCGGTGGCGACAACGCACTGATCCACGCCGCCCGCGAATCCTTCGTCAGCGGAATGCACCTGGCGACCACAATCGGTGCGGCCTTGCTGATCGTGATGGCGGCGCTGGCCTGGCGCTCGGCCCGCACCGTACGCTGACGAGCCGCGTCGTGCACGACCGCCCGGTGACGTGACCGCCACCACTGCGCGTGCCTATGCCCGGCCTCACCGGGCGGACGTCCAGCCCCGTTGCATAGGATCGTCGGATGCGAAACGAGGGTGCGGCGGGCCTGGCGACATTGCTCGCCCTGGCTGATTCCCGCCTGCCCATCGGCGGGCACGTGCATTCGGGCGGCGTCGAGGAAGCGGTGTCGTCGGGACTGCTGCGCGATAACGCCGGCGTCGAACTGTATCTGCGCCGCCGCATCGCGACCTCGGGACTGGTCACCGCATCGCTGGCCGCCGCGGTCTGCGGCGGCACGCTCACCCCCGAACGCGCCGAACTCGAAGCCGACGCCCGCACCCCGTCACCGGCGGCGAGGGCGGCATCGCGCGCGCAAGGCCGCGGCCTATTGCGCCTGGCGAAACAGCTGTGGCCCCAGCATGATTGGGCCCCGGCAGGCCTGCGCCCACACCTGTCGACAGTGTTCGGCATGGTCGGCGCGGCCTGCGCGGCGGACACCGAACAGCTCGCGGGCGTAGTCGTGTACACCACGCTCACCGGTGCCGCCACCGCCGCCCAACGCCTGCTCGCCCTCGACCCCGCCGCCATCGCCGCGAGCACCATGCGCCTGGCCCCGCTGTGCGACCGCATCGCCGCCGACGCCGCCACCGGCCTGGCCGCCCTGTCCGACCCACTGCAGGACGCACTGGCCCAGCGACACCTCGACCGCGGCATGCCGCTGTTCGCGTCCTGACCCCGAAATCCCCCGAAGCAAGGAGCACCCCATGCCTCCCCATCTCATCGATGGCGAACCGCACGACCACAGCCACGACCGCCCCAAGCGCGACCGCGTACCCGGCGAGGCACTGCGCATCGGCATCGGCGGCCCGGTCGGTTCCGGCAAGACCGCGCTGGTCGCCGCCCTGTGCCGTCAGCTGCGCGACGAACTGTCACTCGCGGTACTGACCAACGACATCTACACCACCGAGGACGCGGACTTCCTGCGCCGTCACGCCGTGCTGCCCGACGAGCGGATCACCGCCGTGCAGACCGGTGGCTGCCCGCACACCGCCATCCGCGACGACATCACCGCCAACCTCGATGCCATCGACGACCTGGTCGCGGCCAACCCGCCGCTGGATCTGATCCTGGTCGAATCCGGCGGCGACAACCTCACCGCCACCTTCTCCTCGGGCCTGATCGACGTGCAGATCTTCGTCGTGGACGTGGCCGGTGGCGACAAGGTGCCGCGCAAGGGCGGCCCCGGCGTCACCTTCTCCGATCTGCTCGTGGTCAACAAGACCGACCTGGCCCCGATGGTCGGCGCCGACCTGGGCGTGATGGAACGCGACGCCGCCAAGGTTCGCGACTCCCGCCCCACCGCGCTGGTCTCGCTGACCGAGGACCCCGCGGCCACCCCGGTGCTGGCCTGGGTGCGCGAACAACTGCGGATCGCCGCCGAGCAGGACGCGGCCACCGGCGTTGCGCACTGAACTGAGCATCGTCGCCGCACCGGGTAGGTTGCCGCGCATCGACGCGGTCGGCGGCCTGGCCGGGCGGCACACCGGCATCGACACCGTGCACCTGATCGGCACCGCGGCCACCCCGCTGGGCGGCGACGTTCTCGACATCACCATCGTGGTGCGCCCCGGTGCGCGACTGGTGGTCCGTTCGGTGGCGGCCACGATCGCGCTGCCCGGTGCGGAAACGATGCTGTCGCACGCGCATTGGCGTTTCGACGTCGGTGCGGGCGCCGAACTGGATTTCGATCCCGAGCCCACGATTGTGGCCGGTGGCGCGATCCATCACACGGTCACCACGGTGCGGGTCGCCCCGGATGCGCGGCTGCGGTTGCGCGAGCGGGTGCAATTGGGTCGAAGCAATGAGGACGGCGGCGGCTGGCGCGGCGACCTGATCGCGGACCTCGGTGAGATCCCGCTGCTGCGGCACCGGCTCGAACTCGGTGCCGACTCGTGGGCCGACGACCGCCTCAGCGCGCCGCGGGCGCTGGACAGCGAACTGGTCTACCCGGACGACCGTCCGGCCTGGTCGGGCAGTGTCGACCAGGTCCGGCTGCCGTTGGCCGCGGGCGGTTCCCTGGCAACGCGCACCAGTGCACGCCTGCACGCGATAGCCGTCTGATAGCTGCTGGACATGGCGGTGGGAGCCGGACAGAGAGTCCGACTCCCACCACTGGCAAGTCGATCAAGCGTTGACGAGCTCGGCTTCGGTCTCAGCGCCCTCGGGGGTCACCCCACGCGGGGGCGCGAGGAAGCCGCTGGCCGCGCCCACTGCCGCACCGATACCGGCGCCCACGATCGTGACGGGCACCGACACCGCCATGTACGCGGCCATGCCGCCCAGAATCGGGCCCGCGACCAAGCCGATCGGCAGGAACGGCAGTCCGGCCACCAGTCCGGCCACCGCACCGCCGGTGCTGGCCATCATCGCGAACGGGATCGCCACGGTGGAGCCGACGGCCGCGCCGCGGGCGGCCGAACCCAGTGTCTCCGCGGCGATCCGGTCCGAACGGCTGCGTTCCAGGCCGACCGAGTCAAGGAACGTGGCCAGATTGGCTTCGGTGTTGGCCGAGGCGTCGTTGATCTGGATCGAGGTGTCCACCGGCACGAAGTCCGGCACCGGAATCTGCTGGTCACCGAAGCGGAACTGGCCCGGCGGCGGCAGGATCGGCGGCACCGGCGCGACCGCGGTGGGTGCGTGCAGCGGGCCGACGGGGGAAAGGTAGTCCATTTCCGGCCCGGTCCGTGACCAGGCCAGTGAACTGCGGGTGTTCGCGGGCATGGGCTGGACCACGTACGGGGTGGCATTGGGTGCCACCGCGTCGAATTCCGGTCCGGCCTGGTGTTCGGGCTGGGTCACCGCCGCCTGCGCGGGATCGGCATTCGCGGTGCCCGTGCCGATCAGGGCCATGACCAGGGGTACCGCTCCGGCTGCGACGACCGATCCGACCTTCTGTCGCTGCAGGCTTTGCGCCCTGTGTTTCCCCGTCGCCATAGATCACCTTTCATCGGTGGGGATTGGTCACATATATGACCTCCGACATTCGGATCGGTGCTCGGCTCGGATGGGTCCGAAACAGGGCCGACCCTGAATCGAGGTGTGCTGAAAGGTAACTGGAATGACGAAGGCCGGATGGTTCGAGGGAACCACCCGGCCTTCGTGACGGAAAGTGCTAACCGAACTTGCGCGCCTCTTGGGTGAGTTTGTCCTTGGGCGCGGGCGGTGCGCCGACGTCGGCGGCGAGTTCCTTGGCCTCGGCCTGATCGGCGTTGACCTCCTCGATCGCCAATCGCGCGAAGATCCACTGCTCCGTGGCCGCCATCTGACCGCGGTTGCGGCCGAGGAACGACACGAACCAGCCGATCACGGTGACGATGCGGTTGCGGTAGCCGACCAGGTAATACAGGTGCAACGCCAGCCATGCCAGCCACGCCAGGAACCCGCTGAACTCGAGCTTGCCGACCTGGCAGACCGCGTCGAACCGCGAGATCGTGGCCATCGAGCCCTTGTTGAAGTACTTGAACGGCTTGCGTTCTTCGGGGGTGTGGCCCTTGAGTTCGGCCTTGATGGCCTTGGCCGCGTAGGTGGCACCCTGGATGGCGCCCTGAGCCTGTCCGGGCACGCCGGGCACCGACATGAGGTCGCCGACCACGAACACGTTCGGGTGGCCCTTGACGGTGAGGTCGGGCTGCACGATCACGCGCCCGGCCCGGTCGCACTCGGTGCCGTCGGAGCGTTCGGCGATCATCTTGCCCAGCGGGCTGGCCTGCACGCCGGCCGACCACACCTTGCACACCGCTTCGATCCGGCGGGTGGTGCCGTCGGCGTCCTTGACGATGACGCCGAACGCGTCGACATCGGTGACCATGGCGTTGAGCTGGATCTCCACGCCCATCTTCTCCAGCCGCTTGGCGGCCTTGGCGCCCAGCTTCGGACCCATCGGGCCCAGTACCGCGCCCGCGCCTTCGAGCAGGATCACTCGCGCGTCGCGGGGGTCGATGGTGCGGAAGGTGCCGTCCAGGGTGCGGTCGGCCAATTCGGCGATCTGCCCGGCCAATTCGACACCGGTGGGGCCCGCGCCCACGACGATGAACGTCATCAGCCGGTCGCGTTCTTCCTGCGTGGTGGCCAGTTCGGCCTGTTCGAACGAGCCGAGGATGCGCGCGCGCAGTTCCAGGGCGTCGTCGATGGTCTTCATGCCCGGCGCGTAGGTGGCGAACTGGTCGTTGCCGAAGTACGACTGCTGCGCGCCGGTGGCCACGATCAGGCTGTCGTAGCCGGTGACGGTGTCGCGGTTGAGCAGTCGCGAGGTGACTTGTTTGTTGGCCAGGTCCACGTCGATCACGTCGCCGAGCAGCACCTGCGCGTTCTTCTGTTTGCGCAGCACCAGGCGGGTGGCCGGGGCGATCTCGCCGGTGGACAGGATGCCGGTGGCCACCTGGTAGAGCAACGGCTGGAACAGGTGGGTCGACGTCTTGGAGATCAGGGTGATGTCGACATCGGCTCTGCGCAGATGCCGGGTACCGAACAAACCGCCGAACCCGGAACCGATGACCACGACATGGTGCCGACGGTTCCCGACAGACTGACTGCTCATCGTCGCACTCCTCGACAGACAGGGGCTGGCCCCGCGGTGGTGGTGACAGGTTCAACCGTAGTCGGCTCAGGTCGCGACGTCGCTACGAGAAACCGATCTTGGTGTCGACAATACGGGAATCGCGAGCTAGCGACCGGCAAGAAGAATCTCGGCAACGCGGGTGTCGGTCTCGGCGCCATCGGTGTAACCACCGGCGGCACCCAGCGCGTTCATGATCGCCAGGGTGTAGCGCTCGTTGTCGCCTGCCACGCCCACCGAGTTGACCACCCAGCCGTCGGCCTCGGCGGACCACCCGTTCTTCAGGCCGGGACGCATCCGCGAACCCGCGCCCCACACGCCCCAGTGCTGATTGGAGTCCACCGAACGCATCCGGCTCAGCAGATAGCCCAGGTCGTCGGGGTGCATGGTGTCGAGGATGGTGTTCATCAGCCGGTCCAGGTCCGCGGCGGTGCACTTCTGGAACGACCAGTCCGGGAACAGCGCGGTGGTGGTCGGCTGCGGGATCAGGCTGACCATGCCGTAGGCGCGGAACGCGTTGTTGTAGGCCATTCGGTCGAAGCCGATGAACTTGTGCCACAGCACGTCGGCGGCGTGGTCGTTGGAGGTGGCCAGCATCGCCTCGATATTGAACCGGTCGTCGGGGCCCAGCCCGATGGCACCGACCCTGGCCCGGTTGAGCAGGTCCGCGGCGATGGCCAGTTTGATCGTGGACGCGGTCCACACCTGGTTCTCGGCGTGCTCGTTGGCGTACAGGCCACCGGTCTGACGGTCGCGGATCACATAGCCCACCACGCCCGGTCGACCGGCGAGATAGGCGTCGGCGCGCGCGATCCTGGCGCTGAGATCGGCGTCGAAACCGGGCACGGCGGCCTGGGTCAACGCCGGTGGCGCGGCATGGGCCGGACCGACGAGAACGGGCACGCCCGGAGTGAGGACGGCCGCGGCGGCGAGCAGGCAAGCAGTTGCTGCGACTCGAGAGACAACACGGGTGGAGGGAGAACGGTCACGCACGATGGACCACACTCGCACACCGAACGCTCGAGCGCACTAATTCCCTGCAAACAGGACCCGGTCACAGCACTGTTGTGGCGCACGGCAATTGCGTTCAGTGATGCGCGGCGTGCGGGGTGGCGATGGTGCAGCCGTTGAGCCGATGGCAGTGTTCGAACGCTTCGCCGTGCCGGTCCAGCGGCCACGAATGCAGCACCTGATCAGGGCCGTAGCGCCGGGAATTGATCAACTCCCAGCGTGTGCCTACGCGGCGGACGATGAAGCCGTCACCGGGAACCAAGGCATGCACCTGCGCGATCATGAAACGAAACCAGCCTTTCGCCCGCGGCCGTACTGTCCCACCCGAACCGCAACGATCCCATGGTCGGTCCGCGAGGCCGTGCAGGCGCGGCCGGGACACCTTGCGGTGTGGCGTATTTCACTAACCCGGTTCAGTGATGGTGGCGGGGCCGCGCGATTGCGGGTCGGTCGCTGGGCGTATAAACAACGGATGCCGTTGCACCTCCATCGCGCCGAACGCGCCGACGTGCTGGCCGATGGGTTGGGGCGTTTGCTGGGGGAGGTTCCGGGGGATCCGTTCGTGACCGAGGTGGTGGCGGTTCCGGCCAAAGGGGTGGAGCGGTGGTTGGCGCAGCGGTTGTCGGGGGTGCTGGGAGTGCAGGGTGCGTTCGATGCCGATGGGGCTGGTAGTCGAAGTCGCGTGGTCGGGGATGGGATTGCCGCGAATATTTCGTTTCCGGCGCCCGCCGCGCTTGTCGCGCAGGTGTTGGCCGGGGCGAGTGCGATCGCTCCCGCCGACGATCCATGGGCCGGTCAGCGCCTGGTGTGGACGTTGCTGGGGGTCATCGATGAGGTTGCTGATCAACCGTGGGCGGTGGTCCTGGCCCGGCACCTCGGACTCCCCGGTTCTGGGCACCGCATCGGCAGGCGTTATGCCACCGCCGCGCACCTCGCCGCCCTGTTCGATTCCTATGCCGCGCAACGCCCGCAGGTCCTGTTGGACTGGACCGCCGATGTCGACTCCGACGGCGCGGGCGGCCCGGTTCCCGACGATCTCGCCTGGCAGCCGCCGTTGTGGCGGGCACTGCGCACCGCGGTAGGCACCCCGAGTCCAGCGGAACGGCTAGCGGCGGCCTGCGAACACTTGCGCGCCGAACCGGATTCGATCGATCTGCCCGAACGCCTGTCGGTGTTCGGCCTGACTCGCCTGCCCGCGGATCAGCTGGCCGTGCTGGCTGCGTTGGCCGCTCACCGTGACGTTCACCTGTGGATGTCGCACCCCAGCCCGGCGATGTGGGGTGCGCTGAGCGACATCGCACCGGGTCCGTACGCCGATCAACACGCAGGTGTCGGTGCGGCGGACGATCCGTTCCGCGTCCGGGTCCTGTCGCGCGGCTCGGACGACTCGACCGAGGCGACTTCGCACCCCTTGCTTTCCGGCCTGGCCCGAGACGTTCGGGAGCTGCAGCTTCGTCTGAAACCATTGCTGGACACCGATACTCACGTGTCGAATCACCTCGAGCCAGGCTCGCTTCTCGGTGCCGTGCAATCCGCGATTCGAGACAACCGTGTACCCGAATCCGGGTCGATCCCGGATGGCAGCGTCGAGGTCCACGCGTGTCACGGAGCCGCACGCCAGGTGGAGGTGTTGCGGGACCTGCTGTTGACGACCTTCGCGGCGGACCCGACCCTCGAACCGCGCGACGTGCTGATCATGTGCCCCGACGTCGAGGCGTTCGCGCCGCTGGTGCGCGCGGCATTCGGCCAGCGCGGCAGCGGGATCGACCTGCCGGTGGAGGGCGAGCATCCCGCACACCAACTGCGGGTGCGCCTGGCCGATCGTGGGCGCGCGGTGACCAACCCGATGCTGGCGGTGGTGATCGAACTCCTGGAACTGGCGGACGGACGCGTCACGGTGACACAGGTGCTGGACCTGGCGGCGAGCGAAACCGTGCGCCGCCGTTGCGGTTTCGACGATGACGACATCGAACGACTGCGCGAATGGGCCGCGGAGTCCGGCGCGCGGTGGGGGATCGGGCAGCGGCAACGCGAGGCGTTCGGACTCGCCGATTTCGCGCAGAACACCCTCAACGCCGCCGTGGACCGGATCCTGCTCGGGGTCACCGCCGACGAATCCGGCGACGACTGGCTCGATCTCGCGCTGCCCCTGGACGACGTCGACTCCAACGACGTCGACCTGGCCGGCCGGTTCGCCGAGTTCATCGACCGGCTCGCGATCTGCCTGCGCGACCTGCGCGGTCCGCGCCCCGCCGCCGAATGGACCGCGGTGCTGTTGCGCGCGGTCGACCTGCTCACCGACGTGCCCGACGCGCACTCCTGGATCCGCACCGAAGCACGCCGGGAGATCGTCGCCGCCACCGAACACGCCGACACCACGCCGCTGCGCCTGGCCGACGTGGCCGTGCTGCTGACCAGCCGCCTCGCCGGCGGTCCGGGACGGGCGAACTTTCGCACCGGCGAACTCACCGTGTGCACGCTGGTCCCGATGCGTTCGGTGCCGCACCGCGTGGTGGTGCTGCTCGGTCTCGACGACGACGTGTTCCCCCGCCCGGGCAGTGTCGACGGCGACGACCTGCTGGCCCGCGACCCGCTGATCGGCGAACGCGACGCCCGCAGCGAGGACCGCCAGCTGCTCCTGGATGCGATCATGGCCGCCGGGGACAAGCTGCTGGTCCTGCACACCGGCGCCGACCCGGTCACCGGCGCCGCCCGCCCGCCCGCCGTCCCGGTCGCGGAGCTGCTCGACGTGCTCGCCGCCCACGTGGGCTCCTCCGCGATGGGCTCCGTTCACGTCCGCCACCCCCTGCAGGCCTTCGACCGCCGCAATTTCGCCCCCGACACACCGCGCAGCTTCGACACCGTCGCCCTGGCCGGTGCGCGCGCCGCCGCCCGCCCGTCACGACCGCGCTCGCCACTGCTGGCCGAGCCGCTGCCACCCGCCCCGCTCGCGGATGTCGCACTGGCGGAACTGATCTCGTTCGCCGAACACCCGGTGCGCGCATTCCTGTGGCAGCGACTGGGCTTGCGCGTGCCCGAAGAGTCCGAGGACATCGCCGATCAACTCCCGATCGAACTCGACGGCCTGGCGAAATGGGACCTCGGAGAGCGGATGCTGACCGCCCGCCTCACCGGCGCCGACCCGGCCGGTCTGCGCGCCGCCGAATGGCGTCGAGGCACGTTGCCGCCCTTCGGTTTCGGCGCGAAGGTGCTCGACGAAGTGGAGGGCACGGTGGACACTCTCGTTCGCACCGCGCAAGCCGACTACCAAGCCCCGGCGCGTGCGGTCGACATCGCGATCGACCTCGGCAACGGACGCACCCTCGCGGGCACCGTGCCCGAGGTCCGTGGCGAAACGCTGGTGCGCACCACCTACTCCCGTCTGGCCCCGAAACACCGTCTCGCGTCCTGGGTTTCGCTGCTGGCACTGGCCGCCACCGAAGACCGTTCGTGGCGTGCGATCAGCACCGGGCGCGGCCAATACCGAAGGCCCGTAGCCAGATCGGTGATCACCGCACCGGAAGCGCCTGCCGCCCTGGCGATCCTGCGTGACCTGGTCCGCTTGCGCGACGAAGGACTGTGCGAACCACTGCCGTGCGCGCACGAGGCCACCGCCGCCTATGCCGAGCGCCGCTTCCGCGGTGACAGTGTCGCCGACGCCCTGCTCGCCGCCGAGCACGCCTTCGACGACAAATACGGCGACAACACCGACCGCTACCTGCGCTACGTCTGGGGTCGCACACCCCGATTCGACAGTCTCGCAACACAACCCGGCCGACCCGGCGAGCCGGAGAGCACCCGCTTCGGCGGTCTCGCGCGCCGCTGGTGGGCGCCACTGCTGGCCGCGGAAAGTCAGGGGCAGTCGTGACGGGCACGATCTCGGCGCTGACCGCCTTCGACGCCGCCGGACCGCTCCCCGAGGGCACCACCGTGCTCGAAGCCAGCGCGGGCACCGGCAAAACGCACGCCATCGTCGGGCTGGCGGTGCGCTATGTCGCCGAGGCGGGCATCGCCATCACCGAACTGCTGCTGGTCACGTTCAGCCGCGCCGCCACCCAGGAGCTGCGCGAACGCACCAGGGAGCGCTTCGTCACCGTGGCCGCCGCCCTCGCCGAACCCGACACCGCAAGCCACCACGAGGACGAACTCGTGCGCGCGATGGCCGACACCGACCCCGCCACCGTGCGCCTGCGCAGGCACCGATTGCTCACTGCCCTGGCCGATTTCGACGCGGGCACCATCGCCACCACGCACTCCTTCTGCCAGCGGATGCTCGACGAACTCGGCCTGGCCGGCGAACACGATCCCGGCGCCCGCCTGGTCGAATCCGTGGACGAACTCGTCGCCACCGTCGCCGACGACCTGTACCTGGCCCGCTACGCCCGCGACCGCGCCCCGTTCACCCTGCGCGACGCGCACACCCTCGCCCTGGCGGCGGTCCACGACCGGCACGCCGACCTCGCACCCCGCACCGACGGCGCCGCGGGCGAACGCGTCGCCTTCGCCACCGCTGTGCGCGCGGAGACCGAACGCCGCAAACGCCGTGCGGGACTACGCGATTTCGACGATCTGCTGGTCCTGCTGCACGACGTGCTGGCCGACCCCGAACACGGCCCGCGGGCCTGCGCCCGGATCCGGCAGCGGTATCGGGTGGCGCTGGTCGACGAGTTCCAGGACACCGACCCGCTGCAGTGGGACATCCTGCGCCTGGCCTTCCACCAGCACGCCACCCTCGTGCTGGTCGGCGACCCGAAACAGGCCATCTACGCCTTCCGCGGCGCCGAAGTGCTCAGCTACCTCGACGCGGTCGCCCTGGCAGATCGTCGCAGCGAGCTCACCCGCAACTGGCGCAGCGACGCCGGTTTGCTGCGCGCGGTCGACCACCTCTGTGGCGGTGCGGAATTGGGGCATCCCGAGATCACCGTGTACCCGGTCGCGCCGACCCGTCCCGCGACCCGATTGCACGGCGAGCCGGACATGATCACTCCGCTGCGTTTGCGGGTGCTGCCGCGCACCGGGGCCGGTCCCCGCAACCGGTCGGGGTTCCCGTCGGTGGGTCGGCAGCGGGCCAAAGTCGCCGACGATCTGGCCGCCGATATCGTCACCCTGCTCGAATCCGGGACCACCATCGACGCCAAACCCGTACGCGGCGGCGAACATTCGCTGCACGAGGTCGGCGACGGGCGGGTGCGCAGGCCGATCGGGCCCGGCGACATCGCGGTACTGGTGCGCACGCGTTCGCAAATCGATGTGGTGCGAGCGGCCTTGGATCGAGTCGGGGTCGCGTCGGTGCTGGCCGGTGGCACCAGCGTGTTCGCGACCGTCGCGGCCACGGACTGGCTGTGGGTGTTGCGGGCACTGGAACAGCCGCACCGCGGCGACCGGGTTCGGCTCGCGGCCTGCACCCCGATCCTCGGCGTGACCGCCGCCGAAATCGACTCCGGCGGTGCGGATCTCGTGGGGCGGGTGTCCACCCAGTTGCGCGACGCGGCCCGACTGTTCGCCCGCGCGGGTTTCGCGGCGGTGTTCGACAAGCTCGCCACCGAAACCGATCTCGCGCCGCGCCTGCTCGCGGTGGACAACGGCGAACGCGAACTCACCGACCTGCGCCATATCGCGCAGCTGCTCGACGAGGTCGCGCTCGCAGAGGGTTTGGGGCTGACCGCGCTCACCCGCTGGCTCGCCGATCGCGTACGCGAACCGGAGGCGGGCAGCGTCAGCGGTCGCAGTCGCCGGCTCGACCGCGACGCGGCGGCCGTGCAGATCGCCACTGTGCACGCCAGCAAGGGTCTCGAATTCCCTATCGTCTACCTGCCTTTCACGTGGGACAGCGCCAAGAACCCGTATCCGGCGACCCTGCTGTTCCACGACGACAACGGCACCCGCGTGCTCGACATCGGCGGCAAGGAAGCGCCCGGCTACTCCGAGCGCCAATTGCGGTGTGAGGCAGAGGAATCGGGGGAGGAGCTGCGGCTGCTGTATGTGGCGTTGACCAGGGCGATGTGTCAGGCCGTGGTGTGGTGGGCGCCCGCGGTGACCACGGGGGCGGCACCGCTGCACCGGATGATCCTGGGTCGACGGCCAGGTTCCGCGCAGGTGCCGCGACGGGCGGACATCCCCGCCGATGCTGCTGCGGGGCAACGGATTACCGAATGGGCTGCGCCCGCCTCCGACGTGATCTCGGTGACGATGGTCGATCGGCCCGAGGATGTCGCACCGCGCCGCGTGCGCACCGAACTGCCC
The DNA here is from genome assembly GCF_042714895.1 of Nocardia sp. NPDC058666. Lineage (NCBI taxonomy): Bacteria > Bacillati > Actinomycetota > Actinomycetes > Mycobacteriales > Nocardiaceae > Nocardia > Nocardia sp. NPDC058666. Next base: position 71,771 of record NZ_JBHXRY010000004.1, on the reverse strand, counting down.
ACCGGTGAATTGGCGGCCGCCGGGTTCACGCGCGCGCTCGACCAACAGTGGCGGCGCACCTCCTACTCGGCGCTGACCGCGGGCGCCCACGACGCCCCCGGAGTGAGCGCGGCGGAACCCGAGGACGGCCCCGGTCCCGACGACGAGCCCGCCGAAGCGCCCTTGGACGCCCTCGTGCACAGCAGCGCCGCGCCTTCGTTGATGAACGCCCTGCCCTACGGCGCCGAGTTCGGCACGCTGGTGCACAGTGTCCTGGAAACGGTCGACACCTCGGTGCCCGACCTCGCCGCCGAGGTTCGCGCGCGGTGTGTCGAGGCGGTCGAGCACACGATGGCCGAGCTCGACGTCGACCTGTTGTCGACCGCCCTGCTCGAAGTCATGCGCACGCCGGCGGATTTCGGTTCGCTGGCGGCAATCCCCACCCGCGACCGGCTCAACGAGCTGGAATTCGAACTGCCACTGGGCGGTGGTGACACGCCCGGTCCGCGGTCGGCGGGAATGCACGCCATCGCCGCGCTGCTGCGCACCCACCTGCCCGTCGACGACGACCTCGCCGACTACCCCGATCATGTTGCCGCACTGCCCGATACGGTGCTGCGCGGGTATCTCACCGGCAGTATCGACGCCGTTCTCCGGGTGCCGGGCGAGGCGGGCACGCACCGCTATCTGATCGTCGACTACAAGACCAACCGTCTGGGCACCGGCGATCTCACCGTCGAGCATTACCGTCGCGAACACATGGTCGCGGAGATGATCCGATCGCACTATCCGCTGCAGGCGCTGCTGTATGCCGTTGCGCTGCACCGATATCTGCGGTGGCGGCTGCCCGGTTACGACCCGGCCCGGAACCTGGGGGGTGCCAGGTACCTATTCGTGCGCGGCATGATCGGGGAGTCCACGCCGCCGGGATATGGCGTTTTCGACTGGCACCCTTCTGCGGAACTCGTTGTCGCACTGTCTGATCTGCTCGCGGGAGGGCGATGATGTCTCGAACTCGGCGATCAGCGGGCGGACATGCGCGCGGTCAGAACTCACCAGTACGGACAGGGAAGGGCGTTGCTCGCGTCGATCGCCTTCGCTGCGAATGTGGTTGCCCTGCAGTTCTGGAGCGCCGATCGTGACGTCTATTCAGGTGGCGCAGCGGGGGACCGGGCTGCTGCGGGTGTTCAACGAAGCGGGCGTGCTGTCGGCCGCGGACGTGCATGTCGCGGTGCGCCTCGGTCGGATGGGGCGCGAGGACAACGAGGACGTGCTGTTGGTGGCGGCGCTGGCCGTGCGCGCGGTGCGCTCGGGATCGGTGTGCCTGGAACTGTCCCGGATGCGGGAGATCGGCATCGACGCCGACGAAACCCGGGACAGCGCAACGGGAATCGACCCGGCGACCCTGCCGTGGCCCGATGTCGATCGCGTGCTCACGGCCCTGCGACGCAGCCCGCTGATCTGCGGCGGACAGGCCGGTCCGTTGCGGCCCCTGCGGATCGTGGAAGCTGATGCGCAGGGTGGTGCGCTGCTGTACCTGGACCGGTACTACCAGCAGGAACAGACCCTGCGGCGAGTACTCACCGAACGCAGCACCGACCACCCCGTCATCGACACCGAACTCGTTCGCGCACAACTGGATCGCCTGTTCGCCGACCCCCTGGGAGACGGCCCCGACCGGCAACACCTGGCCGCAGCGCTGGCCGCCACCCACTGGACCACCGTCGTGGCAGGCGGGCCCGGCACCGGCAAAACCCACACCATCGCCCGCATCCTGGCCCTGCTCACCGCCCACCGCACCGCCACCCCGAAACTGCCCGCCCTGCGCATCGCCCTGGCCGCCCCCACCGGCAAAGCCGCCGCCCGCCTGCAGGAAGCGGTCCGCGAACAAGCCGCCACCCTCGGCCTGCCCGAACTCACCGCCTCGACCCTGCACCGCCTGCTGGGCTGGCAACGCGGCCGCACCACCCGCTTCCGCCACCACGAACACAACCGGCTGCCCTACGACGTGGTCGTGGTCGACGAGACCTCGATGGTGTCGCTGACGATGATGAGCCACCTGTTCTCCGCCCTGCGCCCCGACACCCGCCTCGTCCTGGTCGGCGACCCCGACCAACTCGCCTCGGTCGACGCGGGCGCGGTACTGGCCGACCTGGTCGCAGGCCCGGTCACCGGCACCCCCAACCCGGCCCTGCGCGAAGTACTCGACCTCGATGGACCGTCCCCGTCACCAGCCAGAACAGATCCCGCGGTGGCAGGCGAGCACGGCAATCCCCGAGTGTCGGGGGATGACGGCGCGGTGGAGGGTGAGCACGGCGAGTCGCGAGTGTCAGGGGATGGCGGTGCTACTGAGAGTGCCGCGGATACCGGTGCTGCCGGAGTCTCGGGCGACGTACCCAGCGTTGGCACCGGCCACGCACTCGAACTGTCCGCGCTCGAACAGCGCCGTCTACAGGGCGGAATCGTCCGCTTGACCAGGGGCAGAAGGTTCGGCGGGCACATCGCAGACCTCGCCGTCGCGGTCCGCGCGGGTGATGCCGACGCGGCACTGACCATCCTGCGCGCGGGCGGCGACGACGTGTCGCTGTGCGCTCCCGACGAGATCCGCGCCGTCCGGTCGGACGTGACCACCGCCGCCCTCGCCGTCACGGCCGCCGCCGAGGCCGGTGACGCCATCGGCGCACTGACCGCACTGGAATCGCACCGCCTGCTGTGCGCGCACCGCCAGGGCCCCTTCGGCGTCGAACGGTGGGACCGGATGGCCGCGGAGTGGGCGGCCGCCGGTGGTGCGGGACCCGAAGGGCCCCAATCGACTTGGTACCCCGGTCAGCCCCTGCTGGTCACCGCCAACGACCACGAAGCCCGCATCTACAACGGCGACACCGGCGTCATCATCCGCCGCCCCGACGGCTCCCTGCGCGCGGCCCTGCAACGCGGCAGCGAGCCCTACCTGGTCCACCCCACCCAATTCCCCGCCGTGGTCACCGTTTTCGCGATGACCATCCACCGCAGCCAGGGCAGCCAGTACGACACGGTTTCGGTGGTCCTACCCGAACCCGAATCCACCCTGCTCACCCGAGAACTGCTCTACACCGCCATCACCCGAGCCCGCACCCACGTCCGCATCATCGGCACCGAAGACTCCATCCGCGCCGCCATCGACCGCCGCGTCCTGCGAGCCAGCGGCCTGTCCAGAACCGTTGCGCCACAGGCATAACCGGAACGCAGCCACCGAAGTGGCTGCGCGCCAGGACTATCGGGCGGAGCTGCGGGACAGGTTCCACGCCCACCACGGGTCGGGTTCGAGGTCGTGCAGGATCGGCGTTTCGATTTCTCTGCGCAGGTTCTCCGGCAGTGGACCCAGTGCGGGCAGGATATCGGGGGAGAGGCGCCCCAGGTAGTCGGTATCGAGGCGCGTGCTGGTTTCCCACCGGTCGATATTGCGTTCGGCGACAAGGTATTCCGGATTCAACACCGCCAGCGCGAGCAGAGTGCCCAGTGCGGTACCGACCGCCGCGCGCGGCACCCAACTCCACCGCAGCCGGGCGATCGCGATCAGCACGAGAACATAGACCACGCCCACCCACAGCTCGCACATCGTCACCAGCAGGCGCAGCACGGTGAACCCGTAGGCCTGCTGGTAAGTCCACATGCGGCCCAGCGCGGAGCACACGATGACCAGCGCCAACACACTCACCGCGCCGAGCATGACGCGCAACGAGGTGCGGTCGGCAGCGGTGTCCTGCGTCGACCAATGCAGCACAGCCAGGATCACGGCCAGTGTCAGAATGCTGACCGCCGACAACTGCCAGAACCCGCTGCGCGCGTACTCCGCATAGGTCAGACCCGCCGTGCGCTGCACGTAATCGTCGCCACCGAACAACGCCACGAACTGGGCCCCGAGGAACACCGCGAACAGCACGGTCAACGCGCCCACCGGCAACATCCACTCACTGCGCGACCACAACCGCACCGGCCGCCCCGAATCCGTTGCGCGCGAAGGCGGTCCGGCGAGCACGTACAGCGCACCCAAGGCCCCGATCCCCACCACACCGAACAACAGAAGCCATTGCCAGGCCGCCGCCGCGTCCACGGTGGGCACCAGCCCATTCAACAGCCCCGCGAACGTCGCGTCGGCCCCACCGAGCAGCGGCACGAATACCACCAGCAGTGCCGCCGTCGCCGCCACCGAAACCCCGTGCTTGCGCACCGTCGACGGCTGCACCGGCCGCGCCTCCCGCAACCCCGAAAACGCCCACGGCACCGCCCCGAACGTCGCCAACGGCACCGCGAACATGTCATGCGCGATCCCCCGCACACTGCGCCGCCCCAACACCGCCAACGACCCCGCCACACACGCCGCGATTACACACAGCACGAACAACCACCCCGCCGCCCGAAACGTCCCGACGCCGAGCAACGCCAGCGCAGCCGGCGCCCACCAGAGTCGATCGCGAAGCGTCGGTGAGGGAGATGTCGAATCGGCCACCACCGCAACCGGTTCGGACTCGGAAGCCTTCTCGGAAGAAGCCGGGGTCACCTCGTCGACGCCGCGAGACCGCGCACGGTAGTCGACCAGGCACAGCGCGCCGGTGATGCCCCCGCCGGCGATAAGCCAGCCGATGCCGGGCCGATCCACCGGAATCACCGTCGCCCCAACGATTCCCGCCAAGGCAGCAGCCGGAAGCACGCCAGGCGGCCGCGCTACGCACTGCCAACGTTTCGGGACCGGCGGTATCGGCGGCGGCATCGCAGGTACTCCGGGCCGTGCCCCGGTTCGCGAGGCGGCGGCATCGGTCTGGTCTGCTGTGCGACTCGCGGCAAGCAAGGCCGCGACGGGAACCGACGCATCCGAGCTGGACGCCGCGGCTGATGTGCCCGCGGCGGGCTCCTTGGTCAGCACCGCTGTCGCCTTCGCATCGGATCCGGCCGAGGCAGCCGTTTCGGCCGACCTACTGACGGCGACATCGCCACCGGCAGACACCACCGCGGACTTGTCACCAGGCCGGCCGTCGCCCGCGCCGATCTGGTCATCACCCGCGGTGCGCGGGCCGTCACTCTCCGTGCTTCGACCATCACTCGCGGCGCTCAACCCATCCTCCCGGTCGGGCGTAGGTGACTCGGAATTCGACTTCTCAGACATAGTTCTTCCTCCGATAGGTATGCGAAACCATCCCGGAACCGAAGCGCCGGGAAAGTGGTCTGAAAACGAAAAGTCAGTCCCTGGGCAGGACGACGCGAATACGCGAACCGGGATCGGCGACAGCGATGGTGCCCCCGTGCAAATCGATCACCCACCGAGCAATGGCGAGCCCGAGCCCCGTCCCCCCGCCATCAGTGCGCCCCCCACGAGTGAAACGGTCGAACACAGTGGCGCGCTCAGCTTCTGGAATACCGGGCCCGTCATCCACAATCTCGAGCACAGTCCCCTCCGCCGAATCGCACACCGCCACAAGCACTTCGCCCCCGGAGGGCCCGTGCCGAGCAGCATTGTCGAGCAGATTGAACAGCACCTGATGCAACCGAGCCCGGTCCGCGAACACCGTCGCATCGGCAGGCTCGATCGAGGTCGTGAATCGCACCCCACGCCCCAGCGCCGCCGTCATCACCTCCGCCTCCGCGATCACATCGGCCAACAGCGTTGCCACCGGCAAAGTTTCGCGATCCAGTGTGAAAACCCCCGCTTCGATGCTGGACAGATCCAACAGCTCCGACACCAGCAACCCGAGCCGCTCGGTCTGCGCCAGCGCGGTCCGCAAGGTCGCCGGATCGGGTTCGCTCACCCCGTCCACCAAATTCTCGAGCACCGCCCGCAACGCCGTCACCGGCGTGCGCAGCTCATGCGACACATTGGCGATGAGATCGCGCCGCTGCCGATCCGCCGCGGCCAGATCAGCGGCCATCTGGTTGAACGCGACAGCGAGCTGACCGACTTCGTCCTGCGAGGTAGCACGTACCCGAAAGCTGTAGTCGCCGTGCGCCATTCGCCGTGCAGCCGAGGTCATCTCGCGCAGTGGCCGGGTGATTCCGTGCGCGAGGAACTGTGAGGTGATCAACGCGATCCCGAACGCGGCCATGGTGGTCAGCGGCGGCAACCACCCGATCTTCACCCGGAAGTACCCGAACGCCACCCCACCCGAGCACAACATCAACACCGCCAGCTTGAGCTTGATCGACCGCAATCGGTCCAGCGGCCGCGGCAGCACATCGGCGATCCGGTCCAGCAGCGTCGCGGTCATCGCGCGTCCAAGGCGTAACCGACACCGTGCACGGTGCGGATGAGATCGGCACCGAGCTTGCGCCGCAACGCTTTCACGTGCGAATCCACCGCCCGTGTCCCCGCCGCATCGGACCAGTCCCAGATGTCCTCGAGCAGCCGCTCGCGCGCCAACACCGCCCGCGGACGTTGCGCCAGCCGGGTCAACAGATCGAATTCCAGTGGGGTGAGCCGGGCTTCGATGTCCCCACGCCACACCCGTCGCTCGGCGAGATCGATCCGCAGATCACCCACGACGATGCTGTTGTCGCCCCGCTCGAGCGCCCGGTCCACCCGCCGCAACAGCGCGTGCACCCGCGCGGCCAGCACCCGCATCGAAAACGGTTTAGTGAGATAGTCATCGGCACCGACCCCCAGGCCCACCAGCTGATCGGTCTCGTCGGTGCGCGCGGTGAGCATGAGAACGGGCACGTGCCGCTCGGCCTGGATGCGACGGCACACTTCGAGGCCGTCGAACCCCGGCAGCATCACATCCAACACCACCAGATCCGGTTCCCTCGCCGCAGCCGCGGCCACCGCCCCCGGCCCGTCGTGCGCCAACTCCACCGCGAACCCTTCGGCCCGCAATCGTGCCGCGATCGACTCGGCGATGGTCACCTCGTCGTCCACGACCAGAATCCGGCGTTGCGCGGACCCACTGTTTTCCATGGTGCGACCCTAGCGAGCCGGTGTGGAGGGATCCTGAGTCAAATGTGGAGATTGTGTGTGCAGCGCGGACCTACGGATCCGGGAACAGACCGGGCAGTTCCATCGCGTAGGCGAGATCGTCGCGCGTACCCAGGGTCACCAGCAGCACCCGGATCATGGTCACCCGCGCCTCCGATGTCAGCGCCGGATCGGGATCGCTGCCCGGTTCCGCGCCCATGGTGAGCCGGTAGACGATGTATTCGCACACGTGCAGCGCCGCATCCAGGTCAAGGGGCGTTGGCACCGGACGGCCGAGTTCGACGAACGTCTTGCGCACCAGATCGCGAATATCGTCCAGGGCCCGCTCGCGATACGCCGACACCGGCGAGCCCGGATCGTGCAGTTCCGCGAACAACGGCCGCAGCATCGGACCGTGCCCGCGCGCCCAGTCCACATACGCGTCGATCAGCCGAATACCCAGCCGAACGGGCTCGTCGGTGCCGACCAGGGCATCCCGAATGCCACCGACAAGACCCTCGTTGGACACGTCGAGCACCGCGTGCAGCGGCTCGGACGCATTGCCGAAATAGCGGTAGAACGTCGGCCTGGCCAGCCCGGCCTGCTCGATGATCTGTGCGACGCTCAGCCCGCGAGAGCCATTGCGCGCGAACACCGCGGCGGTCGCCTCGACGATCCTGGCCCGGACCTCATCGGCCTGTTCCCGCGTTTGCGGCGGGCGCCCGCGACGCACCGCCGTCGATTCCTCGGTCATCGCACCACCCTCACCATCGGCGCACACACACTGAAAGCTTGACACGAACCAGGTCGCACGGATTAATCTAACACTAGTGTTCAGCAAATAGCCTGAACATGCGCGAGCAGTTGCGCGTGAACGATCTCGAGGAAGTAGGGCCGACGATGACGACAGCCCCCGAGCTGACCGCCGAACCCACCGCGCTGCCCACCGCGCTGGTCAAGCCCCTGTACGAGCGCGGAGTCGCCGGTGGCGCACCGTCGGTACCGGTCTTCGCCCCCGCCACCGGCCACAAGATCGGTGACCTGCCGCAGTCCTCGGTCGCCGATATCGAACGCGCCTTCGCCGTGGCCAGGCACGCGCAGCGCGACTGGGCCAAGGTGCCGGTCAAGCAGCGCGCGGAGATCGTGCGCCGCTTCCACGACATCGTGCTCGCCGAGCAGGACACCGTGCTGGACATCATTCAGACCGAGACCGGCAAGTCCCGCCCGCACGCCTTCGACGAGATCGCCGACGTCGCGCTGAACTCGCGCTACTACGCCACCGTCGCGCCCAAGCTGTTGGCCGACCGCAAGCCGCGCGGTGTGCTGCCGGTGCTCACCTCGGTGGAGGTGCACCACCGTCCCAAGGGCGTCGTCGCGGTCATCTCGCCGTGGAACTACCCCCTCGCGCTGTCGGCGTCCGACGCGCTGCCCGCCCTGATCGCGGGCAACGCGGTCATCGCGCGCCCCGACAACCAGACCGCCCTGTCGGCGCTGTGGGCCATCGACGCCGCCGAGCGCGCGGGCCTGCCCCGTGGTCTGTGGCAGGCCGTGCTGGGCCGTGGTCGCGAAATCGGCGGCGATGTGATCGCCCGCGCGGACTACGTCGACTACACCGGCTCCAGCGCCACCGGCCGCACGATCGCCCAGCAGGCCGGTGAGCGTCTGATCGGTTACTCGCTCGAGCTCGGCGGCAAGAACCCGCTGCTCGTGCTGGCCGACGCCGACGTCTCCAAGGCCGCGAAACTGGCTGTGCGCGCGTGCTTCTCGTCCGCGGGCCAGCTGTGCGAGTCGATGGAACGCATCTACGTCGACGCCTCGGTCTACGACCAGTTCGTCGCCGAATTCGTGGGCAACGTCAAGAACATGTCGCTGGGTGGCGAGCTGGACTACAGCCGCGACATGGGCTCGCTGACCTTCCAACGTCAGCTGGACACCGTGTCCGCGCACGTCGACGACGCGGTCGCCAAGGGCGCCAAGGTCCTCGCAGGTGGCCGCGCCCGCCCGGATCTCGGCCCGTACTTCTACGAGCCCACCGTGCTCGCCGATGTCGCGCCCGGCATGACGGTCTACCGCGAGGAGACCTTCGGCCCGGTCGTGTCGGTCTACAAGGTCGACTCCGACGACGCCGCCGTCGAGGCCGCCAACGACACCGCCTACGGCCTCAACGCCAGCGTGTGGAGCCGCGATGTCAACCGTGGCAAGGCTGTTGCCGCCCGGATCAACGCGGGCTCGGTCAACGTCAACGAAGGCTTCAGCGCCGCGTGGGGCAGCGTCGACGCGCCCTCGGGTGGCCTCGGCATCTCCGGTCAGGGTCGCCGCCACGGCCCCGAGGGTCTGCTGAAGTACATCGACACCCAGACCATCGCGGTGCAGCGACTGCTGCCGATCGCGCCGCTGCCCGGCATGTCCGAGCAGATGTGGGCCAAGACGATGACGCTGACCTTCAGCATCCTGAAGTCGCTGCGCCAGAAGTAGTGTTGTGAACACCGAGCAGGGGTACTGGAAATGAAGCTGGAAACGGTCGCGGGCAAGCGGGTGCTGATCACCGGCGCCGCCATGGGTCTGGGCAAACTGTTCGCGGAGAAGGCTGTCGCCGAGGGCGCCGACGCGGTGGTGCTCTGGGATATCAACGAGCTGGCGCTGCGCGAGACGGCGGCGCAGCTGACCGCCGCGGGCGGCAAGGTGCACCACTACGTGGTGGACGTGTCGTCACAGGACTCGATCCGCGAGGCGGGCGAAGCCATGCGCAAGGAGGTCGGCGGCATCGACATCCTGGTCAACAACGCCGGCATCGTGCGCGGTAACACCTACTTCTGGGAAACCGAGAACCGCGCCGACATCGACAAGACGATGGCGATCAACTCGCTGGCCCCGATGTATGTGACCCTGGAGTTCCTGCCCGGCATGGTCGCCGGAGCCGGACAGGCGCGCGTGCTCAATATCGCGTCCTCGGCCGGACTGGTCGCCAACCCGCGCATGGCCGTGTACGCGGCGTCGAAGTGGGCGGCGCTGGGCTGGTCGGACTCGGTGCGCCTCGAGCTCGAGCAGGCAGGCCACGACCACGTGAAGGTCACCACGGTCTGCCCGACCTACATCAACACCGGCATGTTCGACGGTGCCAAGGGCATTCTCTTCACGCCGATGCTCGAGCAGAACGATGTGGTCGACACGTCGTGGCGGGAGATGAAAAACGGTGGGGCACTGGTGGTTCTGCCGTGGACCTCGCGGATGAACCGGGCGCTGACCGGTTTGCTGCCGATCAAGATCCGTGACCTGTACCTGAACGCGGTGGGCGTGTACCACTCGATGGATCAGTTCACCGGCCGCAAGTAGGCCGTCGGTTGCCCCCGTCCGCCGGTCGTCGTCGCGACCGGGTGGACGGGGGCATTCCTGTGTCACGGGTGCCCACGACCACTGTGGCGTAGTACTCGTCGGACTGGACGACACCGGCCGCGAGACCGTGCGACGCGAGCACTTCGCAGGCCGTATCCACTTGTCCCGCACCGGTTTCCACCAGCACCGTGCCGCCCGGCGCCAGCCACTGCGCGGCACCTTCGGCGACTCGACGCAGCACATCGAGACCATCCACACCACCGTCCAACGCGGTCAGCGGCTCGTATTCGCGCGCTTCCGGCGGCAACCGCGCGACCTGGTCGCTGGGCACGTAGGGAGTGTTCGCGAGCAGGATGTCGATGCGCCCGCGCAGGTCGCCGGGCAGCGCGTCGAACAGATCACCGCCGAACACCGGTGCGCTCAACGGCGCCAGATTCTCCCGCGCGCACGCCACCGCCACAGGGTCGATATCGGCGGCGACCAGTTCGACCTCGCAACCACCGGCGGTGAGCTCCGTCGCGGCGGTCAGGCCGAGAGCTCCGCAGCCGCAACACAAGTCGACTACGCACGCCTGTGTCGTCCCCGGTGCCACACAGTCCACAGCTTGTTCGACCAACAGTGCTGTGCGTTGCCGTGGCACGAACACTCCGGGATGTACACCCACCCGAACGCCGCGAAATTCCACCCAGCCGAGCAGATATTCCAGGGGTGTCCCCGACATGCGCTGTCCGACCAAGGCTTCCAGTCGCACCGGGTCGTGCGCCGCCGCCTCGAGCAGCAGCGCGGCCTCGTCCTCGGCGAACACGCACCCCGCGCGCCGCAACGCGACGGTCACGTCGGTGAGCAGCGGGGGACCCATCGTGTGATTGTCCCCTGTCGGACAACCTGATTTTCGGCATTGGCACCGAATAGGGGCACTGGACAGTCTTGCGCCCCTGGCACAGTGACGCGGGGTCTAGCGGGAGCTGTCGAGTTCGAAGGTGCGGGTCGCGTCGAGGTAGATCCCGCGCTGGGCGCTGCGCGCGGGCGGCGGCAGCTGGGAAACCAACTGCTCGAGGGACGTCATCGCCCCGACCACATGCGTGCCGGCCACGATGAAATCGGCGACCGCGCGCCGAATATGGTTCGGCGAGGTCACCACCACGGCGCTGTGCACACCGAGATCGCGCAGCAGACGAGTGCTGAACAGTGCGTTCTGCACGGTCGACCCGGCCCGATCTTCGACGTGGATGCGGTCGCCGGGCAACCCGCGCGCGACCAGCCAGCGTCGCATCGCCTCGGCTTCGGAGATCCCGTTCTGCGGGTTGCCGCCGGTCACGACCACCGGCGAGAACGGCGCCGCGACCGCTTGCAACCAGGCCGCGGTCAGACGGTTCTCCAGCTCGGGACGCAGGGCTCCGTCGGGCAGCAGGCCGTAGCCCAGAACCACGATGCCGGTCTGCGGGCCGACAAGCGCGGGTAGGGGATTTGGCAGGGTGGACGCGGCGGCGGTCACGGCGTGCAGGACATGGTTGGTGCCTGCGGCTTTGGCGGGGTCGATCGCGCCGAGTCGTCCGAGCGCGTCACCGACTGCAGCCTGATCGCCCGCATAATGCGACCAAATCGCGTGCAGCGCAAGCGCTTCGGCGTCATGGGGTCCGCGGCGATGAGAGCGCGCAGGTCCGCGCGACCCGCGACATCGTCACCGTCGGTGAAGTGCTGTTGCGCGGAGTTGTAGAGCGCGGTCACATTCGATTCCGCGATGGCGGGTCCGACAGTGGTGCCCGTCAATGCGGCCGCGGTGACGACAGCGGCGGCCAGTTGTTTCCAGTGCCTCGAGATCTTCACGGCAGTCGCAACCCTTCCCGCGAACGGTTCGGTACGTGCTGGCAGAACTTCGGTACGTGCTGGCAGAGCTGCCGACACCGTACGACCGCACGTGCGGCCCGTGGTCGACCTCGACCAGCTTGCGCGCGTCGCGGCCCGGCGGCGGATCGTGGACGCGGCGGCGGATAAGGTGTCTCACCGTGGATACCGCTTCGCTGACCGGCAAGGAACTCGCCGCCGCCATCAACGCCGACTCGAAACAGCGCGCGGCCGCGCTCACCGCCGCGGGCACCGCGCCGACGCTGGCCCTGATCGTGGCCAACGACGACCCGGCCAGCACCTGGTACGTGAACTCGCTGCGCAAGGCCGCCGAACGTCTCGGCATCGCCTGCGAACGCATCGATCTGGGCGCTGACGCCAGTGCCGAGACGATCCGCGCCGAACTGCGCGCCCGCAGCGCCGACCCCGCCACCGACGCGATCATGCTGCAGACCCCGCTGCCGCTGGGCGTGAACCTCGACGACGTGAGCTCCGAGATCGCCGCGACCAAGGACGTCGACGGCGTCAGCCCGCTGTCACTGGGCCTGCTCGCCTCGGGCCTGGACGGCTTCGTACCCGCCACCTCCGAAGCTGTGGTCGAACTGTTGAAGCATCACGGCATCGCCCTGCAGGGCCGCCTGGTCACCGTGGTCGGGCGCTCCAACATCGTCGGCAAGCCCCTGGCCCAGCTGCTGCTCGCCGAGAACGCCACCGTCACCGTCGCCCACTCCCGCACCACCGACCTGGCCGCGGTCACCGCCCCCGCCGACATCGTGGTCGCCGCGGCAGGCCGCATCGGCCTGGTCACCGGCAAGCACATCAATGAAGGTGCCGTCGTGATCGACGTGGGCACCAACGAAGCCGAAGACGGCAAGATCGTCGGCGACGTCGACGCCGCCTCGGTCCTGGGCAAGGCCTCAGCCCTGAGCCCCGTCCCCGGCGGCGTCGGCCCCGTGACCACAGCGCTGCTCATGCGCCACGTGGTGGTCGCGGCCGAAAAAGCCCGCGGCTGAACAACTGCACGGCGGCGACAGGCGAAAAGGTCTGAGGCCGAACAGTTGTGCGGTCGTCGCGATCGAGAACGGCGGCGGCCGACCAGCTTTCGGGGTAGCGGTGTAACCCCGTTCAGCTCGGGCGCGGAGCTGACCTCAAAGGTCCGTCAACGTCTTGTTGCCGAGAACGGCTGCGGCTGACCAGCTTTCGAGTGTCAGCCGCGAAACCTCGTTCGGGTTCAGCGCGGAGCTGACCCGAACGAGCTGATCAACGTCTTGCCGCCGACCTCGGCCGTGCCCACCAGTTGCGGCGTGTACGTGCTCGGCGCGGCATCGGGCCGGAACGCGGTCACCTTCACCAGGTACTGCCCGGCGAACGCACCCGGCGTGATCTCCACACAGTGCGTGGTCCCCACCGGCGTGGAGTCGATCCCGGCCTGGATCGCGGCCGCCGACGGGGCAACCGCTTCGGCGGCCACCAATGTGCGCGCCTGATCACCGGACCGCGCAACGTAATACGCGTGCTGGAAGGCCAGAATCGCGGCAATGCCGGAATCGGTGCCGCCTTCGCCCTTGCCGCGCACCATGGTGCCGATCTGCTCGGTGGGGCACGCGGCGGTCACCGGACCGGCCGAGGTCGGCACCAGCGGAGTGCTCGTCGACGTGGATGTCGGTGAGGGCTCCCGCAATTGGAGATAGGTGCCCCCCAGCAGCACGGCCCCCGCCACCGAGGCCGCCAGCGGCCCCACCCAGCGAGGCACGCGCCGCCGCTTCGAACGGTCGATCATCCGAGCGAAAACCGCGTCGTCACCGTTGTAATCAGGTGCGGGACGCGAGGGTTCGTTGCCGTTCGCGCTGGGTCGAGACGGGGCAGCGCCCGCACCGAGTCCGTCGGCCGCCCGTGGCGGGAACGTGTCCGCGCCCTGGGGTGCAGATGTGGGTCGAGGCGGGAACGTGTCCGCATCCAGAGGTGCGGGCGCGGGGCGCGGCGGGAACGTATCCGCACCGGAAAGGTCGAGTGCGTGGTGTGCCGGAAAGGTGTCCGCACCGGACAGATTGAGCATGTTCGCACCGGGCAGTTCGAGCGCGGGGCGCGGCGGAAACGTGTCCGCGCTGTGGAAAGCAGGTGCGGAGCCGGGGGTGCGGTGATCGGCAGCCGGCTGGGCATTCGCCGCCCCGCGCGCCGACCGCGAAGCGTCCTTCCATCCCGGCGGAGCGGCGATGACCGGCAGCTGATCGGTATCAGGCCCGTTGTCGCCGATCGAGAACGCGATATCCGGACTGGCTGGGTCCCAACCGTCTGGACCCGGATCAGCCTGACCATTTCGGTCTGAATCACCCTGCCTCGCACCGGGATCGAACTTCCCACCCACCACGGGCAGCCGATCGGTGACGTAACTGTCCGCCGCCGAAATCACCGGAATCCCAGCGGGAGTGGTCGGCCCGCCTTCGATTCGATGACGAGCACCGCCCGCGGGCTGCTCGCTGAGTCGGCGGGGCCGTGGCGCACCGATATCGCGCGAGCGCCGGATCGGGGTGACAGCCGCCAGCGGTGCACCGGCCGATCCCGGTTCCTGCCGCCTAGCCCCGATCGGTCTGTGCGCTTCCGGTCGATCCATCGCCCCACCTTCATCAGGCTCGTCGCCGTCAGGGTATGTCCCGCAACGATTTCGTTACGGGCACGATACTGCCCTGACGGCGTGTTCGCCGAATGCCACGAGGGAAAATGTTTACCAGTGCACGTACACCTCGTCGCCGATGCCGACATTGTCGAAGTACCAGGCGGCGTCGCCGGGTGCGAGATTGATGCAGCCGTGGCTCACGTTGGCGTTGCCCTGCGAGTCGACCGACCAGGGTGCCGAGTGCACCATCACCCCACCCCAGGTCAGGCGCACGGCGTATTCGCCGTCGATGATGTAGCCCTCGGGGTCTTCCAGCGGGATGCCGATCGTGCGCGAATCGAACACCACCGAGCGGTCCTTCTCGAGGACGCTGAACGTGCCGGTCGGCGTTTCGAAACCGGGCTTGCCCATCGAGGCGGGCATCACGCGCGTTTCGCCGTTCGCGGTGACCGTGAACGTGTGGTTCGACAGGTCAGCCACGGCATAGGTGCCGCCGCCGTACTGGGTTCGTTGGCCTCCGATCAGGTCCGCGGACGCGGTTGTCGACCAAGCCACGCCCAACAACGCTGCCATGATCGCGACGAACAGGAAACGAATTGCGTTCCTCATAAACGCCACCCCTTCACTCACTCGTAGGCGGAAACCAAGTCTAGGCCGACATGATCAACTCGACCTATCGAAGTGGTAACGGCCACCGGGTAACGCGGTGTGTCGTCTTGCGTTCGCGCTGGTGAGGACTAGGAAATATCGTTCCCTGTTCGAGACCGGCGGGCTCAGCCGCGCACGGCCCGCAGCACATCGCCGTGCAGCGCGTCCGCACGCGCGGCGATGGTGTCCACCCGCAGCAGCGCGGCGGCGAACGCGTCGCCCAGTTCCGCGGGCAGCGAGCCGACATTGATCTCGATATTGAGCTGCGAACTCATCGCCGCGGCACGGGCGGCGTCGGCGGCGGCACCGATATCGGTGACCACATTGGGGTTGCCGATCGGCAGCAGTTCCGCGGCCAGCGACAGGATCTCGTCGGCCTCGTCGACCACCGCGGCGGGTACCCGCGCGGCTTCCACCAGTGCCGCGTTGATCGCCGCGGTGCGCGCCGCGATCTCGTCGTCGGTGTCCTTGGGCAGCTTGTACGCGGCACCGACGGCGGTGAACGCGGCGGCGTCGGCGTCGGCCAGTACCAGCGACCTGGCCAGCGCCGCATCGGCGGCCACGATGAGCTGGTCGATCACCGGACGGTTCACCGCGTCCTTGGCGCGCGTGGTGTACCGGGCAACCATCGCCACCAGCGCGGCGGCCTGCGCGGCGTGCAGCGCGGCCACGGCACCGCCACCGGGCGCGGGCACCTTCGCGGCCAGTTCCGTCAGATAGTGCTCCAGGGTCACCGAACCGAAGGAGGGGGCGAGCTGCTGCGGTGACACGGTGGGCTGCGACACGACGGGCCTTTCGGTATGGGAAATCCTGGTCTCAACGCTACCGCGTGCCTGTCCACGCACCCCGCTCGACCAGCACCTGTGCGTACAGACCGACCGGTCGGGGTGCGCGGAAACCCCGAGGCTATGTTGAAACCATGCGGATCGGATTGAGCATCAACTATTCGGGCGGTTTCAAGGAGACGGCGGCCGAGGTCGCCGACCTGGAACGCGCGGGCCTGGACATCGTGTTCGTGCCGGAGGCGTACTCGTTCGACGCCGTGAGCGCGCTGGGTTACCTGGCCGCGCGCACCGAGCGCGTGCAGCTGGCCTCGGGCATCCTGCAGCTGTACACCCGCACGCCCAGCCTGACCGCGATGACCGCGGCGGGCCTGGACTACGTGTCCGACGGCCGTTTCATCCTGGGCATCGGCGCCTCGGGCCCGCAGGTGATCGAGGGCTTCCACGGCGTGCCCTATGACGCCCCGATCGGTCGCACCCGCGAAATGGTCGAGATCTGCCGCAAGGTGTGGCGTCGCGAGAAGCTCAACTACCAGGGCAAGTACTACCAGATCCCGCTGCCCGCCGACCGTGGCACGGGCTTGGGCAAAGAGCTCAAACTGATCAATCACCCTGTCCGCGAAGACATTCCGGTGCTGCTGGCGGCGCTGGGCCCGAAGAACGTGGAGCTGGCCGCCGAGGTCGCCAACGGCTGGCAGCCGATCTTCTTCCTGCCGGAGAAGGCCAAGGATGTGTGGGGCGACGCGG
This sequence comes from Nocardia sp. NPDC058666, assembly GCF_042714895.1. Lineage (NCBI taxonomy): Bacteria > Bacillati > Actinomycetota > Actinomycetes > Mycobacteriales > Nocardiaceae > Nocardia > Nocardia sp. NPDC058666. The sequence continues at coordinate 54,901 of NZ_JBHXRY010000004.1, read as the reverse complement.
TGGCCGCGGGCAAGGCCAAGCGCGATCCGGCACTGGGCGAGCTCGACATCTTCGCGGGCCCCGCACTGGCCATCGGCGAGAACGTCACCCCGCTGCTCGAATTCGTGAAGCCGCACCTGGCGCTGTACATCGGCGGCATGGGCGCCAAGGGCAAGAACTTCTATCACACCCTGGCCACCAAGTACGGCTACGGCGAGGCCGCCGACCGCATCCAGGAGCTGTACCTGGCCGGCGACAAGCAGGGTGCCGCCAACGCCGTCCCCGACGAGCTGGTGCGCGATGTGTCGCTGATCGGACCCGAGAGCTTCGTCAAGGAGCGCATCGCGGCGATGGCCGACGCGGGCGTCACCACGCTGAACGTCACGCCGATCGCCGAGGATTCCGCGGGCCGGATCAAGCTGATCGAGCAGCTGCGCACGCTGTGCTGATTCACTGAAAGCTGACCTACTGATACGACAAACGCGCCGCCCACCGGAGAAGTCCGGTGGGCGGCGCGTTCTGTTCTGTCAGGACGTGAACGACGTCTGTCAGGACGTGAACGACGCCAAGGCGGCCGCCAGCGTGGTGTGCATGGCGAACACCTGGTCCAGGCTCGTCAACTTCAGCTGACGGCTGGTGGCGGGACCGTCGGCCACGACCGCGATCGAGGTGGTCTCACCTGCCCGCTGATGCGCCGCGACCAGGGTCGCCATGCCCGCCGAGGCCAGGAACCCGACCGCGGTCAGGTCGATCACCAGCGTCGCCGGTTTGTCGGCCAGGATGGTCTCGATGGTGGCGTCCAGCGCCGGTGCGGTGGACAGGTCGACCTCGCCGGTCACCGTCAGCACCGTCACGCCGTCGTGTACCGCCGTCGTGGTGGTCATCGTGTCCGTGAGTGGATACGCGTCTCCGGGAGAGTTGGTCACCGTTCAACAACACACAACTTCGCCCGAATACGCAAGCCACCGCCCTTGACAGCACAAATCCGCCGGGCGGGGAGCGCGGTGCTGTCGACGGCCTCCTGCGGTCGGCCCGCCGGGCTGCGCAGGGTAGGGGCTGGCGTTCTCGCGATGTCGTCGTACTGTGAGGGCGTGAACATCGATGTGACGCCGTTACCGGGAATCGGCGTATGCAAGGACTTTCCGTTGGCGCAGGCGCGTCGCCGGATCGGCGTGATCGAACACCGTGACGGCACCGTCGACCTGGTGGTCTCGCGCGCCGGTGACTACGACTCGACCACCTCGATTCCATTGTCGGGCACCGAGATCGGCGTACTCGCCGGACTGCTGGGCGCCCCGCAGGTGGTGCAGAAGAAACGGGAAACCCACGGCGCGGACGAGCTGTCGACCAGGCAGCTGGCCATCGATCGCGGCAGCCCCTTCGACGGTAAGGCCTTGCGCGACACCGCGATGCGCACCCGCACCAAAGCGTCGGTGGTCGCGGTCGTGCGCGCGGGCGAGGTAACCCCGTCGCCGGGAACGGATTTCACCTTCATCGCCGGTGACCTCGTCGTTGTGATCGGTACCGACAAAGGCCTCGACGCGGCGGAACGGCTGCTCAATGCCGGTTGAGAATTCCTGCGAATAGTAAAGAGCAGGTAAGGTATCGCCTAGCTGAGGTGAGGTGATCCCATGAATGTAGAAGTGACGTCCCTGCCGGGAATCGGTGTCCGCAAAGAATTTTCGCTGTCGAAGGTGGACCGGCGCATCGGCGTGGTGGACCATCGCGACGGCGGCACCGACCTGATTTTCACCAAGGTCGGCGATCCCGATTCGACCGTGCAGGTTCCGCTGTCCACCGCCGAGGCCCGCACGCTGGCCAGTCTGCTCGGCGCCCCGCAGCTGGTCGCGCAGCTGCGCGAGGAACACCGCGACCTCGACGGCGTGAGCACCCGCTCGATGCCGGTGCTGCCGAATTCGCCCTACGCCGATCGGCGCCTGGGCGACACCGAACTGCGCACCAAGACCCGCGCCTCGATCGTGGCCGTTATGCGCGCAGGTAAGGTGATCGCTTCGCCGGGACCGGAATTCGTGTTCGCCGGTGGTGATCTGGTGGTCGTGGTCGGCACCAATGCCGGGCTCGACGCCGCCGCTTCGATCCTGTCCGACGGCTGAGCCCGTGGAGATCAGTGCGTCCGCGTTGGCGTTGATCCAGCTGGGGGCGGTGTTCTTCGGACTCGGCGTCCTGGGACGGATCGCCGCGCGCATCGGCCTGTCGCCCATCCCGCTCTACCTGCTCGGAGGTCTGGTCTTCGGCACCGGCGGCCTGATCGAGCTGCACGAGGTGGAGGACTTCATCCACATCGCCAGCGAGATCGGCGTCGTGCTGCTGCTGTTGCTGCTCGGGTTGGAGTACACCGCCGGTGAATTGGTCACCGGTATGCGCAAATCCTGGCCCGCGGGTCTGCTGGACTTGGTGCTCAACGCGACGCCGGGTGTGATCGTGGCGCTGATGTTGGGCCTCGGTCCCACGGGCGCGATCGCGATGGCCGGTGTCACCTATATCTCCTCCTCCGGCATCGTCGCCAAGGTGCTCAACGACCTGGGCCGATTGGGTAACCGGGAGACGCCGACGATCCTGTCGATCCTGGTGTTCGAGGACCTGGCGATGGCGGTGTATCTGCCGGTGCTCACCGCGGTGCTGGCCGGTGTCGGTTTCGTGGCAGGCATGACCACCGTGGGTATCGCACTGGTCGCGGTGACCGTGGTGCTCATCGTCGCGCTGAAATACGGCAAGTACGTCTCGGCGATCGTGGCCAGCGAGGATCGCGAGATCTTCCTGCTCAAACTCCTGGGCTCGGCGCTGCTGGTGGCGGGTATCGCCTCGGCGGTGCAGGTATCCGCGGCGGTCGGCGCGTTCCTGCTCGGCATCGCGATCTCCGACTCCACCGCGCACGACGCCACCAAGATCCTCGAACCCCTGCGCGACCTGTTCGCCGCGATGTTCTTCGTGCTGTTCGGTCTCAGTACCGACCCCTCGACCATCCCGCCCGTGCTGGGCTGGGCGGTACTGCTGGCGGTGGTCACCACGGCCACCAAGATCGCCACCGGCTGGTGGGCGGCCAAACGCGCGGGCGCCTCGCAACTCGGCCGTGCTCGCGCGGGCACCGCCCTGGTCGCGCGCGGCGAGTTCTCGATCGTCATCGCCGGCCTGGCGGTGGCCGCGGGCGCGGTGCCCGACGGTTTCGCGGCCCTTGCCACCACCTACGTGCTGCTGATGGCCATCATCGGCCCGATCGGCGCCCGCATCGTGGAGCCGGTGATGCGGCTGGTGGTCAACCGCAAGCAGCGTGTGAAGGTCGACCCGCTCGCGGAATGACCTGGATCGTCACCCGATAGGGACGTGTCGGGTGACGATCCGGTGGATCAGGCGGGCGGCGGTGCGGGCGGTGCGGTTGTCGATGTCCAGACTCGGATTGAGTTCGGCGACATCGACAATCGCGAGCTTGCCGCTGGAAGTGACTCGGTCGCACACGGTTTGAATGGTGGACAGCGGAACACCGTATGCCGCAGGGGCACTCACGCCGGGAGCTACCGACGCGGGGAGGACGTCGAGGTCAATGGTCAGGTACAGCAGGTCGATCCCGGCCAGGAAATCGTCGACGAAATCCGTGACGCGTGCGGGCTCGCACTCGTCGTCGAGCAGGTAGCGCACACCGAACCGGTCGGCGGTGTCGAACAGGATCTTCGTGTTGCTGGGTTGGCTGATCCCGATCACCGCGTAGCGGACGTTGTCGACGGACTCGAGGATCTGCCGGAACGGGGTACCGGAGCTGGGGATCGGGTCGGGGCGCAGGTCGAAATGTGCGTCGAGATTGAGGATTCCGAGGGTTCGGCCCTTGGTTCGGTGCGAACCGGCCAGCCCGAGGTAGGTGCCGTACGCGATCTCGTGGCCGCCCCCGAGCACGACCGGGAAAGCGCCGTCGTCCAGTAGTTCGGAGACGGTTTCGCCCAGGCGCCGCTGACCGTCTTCGAGACGATCGTCGGTCACGGCGATGGTGCCCGCATCGAAAGCCCGCAGGGGAGTGGCGAGGGCCATCGGCGACAGTGCCCGCCGCAACGCATCCGGCCCCTGCGCCGCCCCGAGGCGACCCTTGTTACGACGAACCCCCTCCTCACAGGCGAAACCGACGAACACGCACGCGCCGGCATCGTTGCCCGACTCGTACGGTGCGACGGCCTGGTGCCAACGCAGATGTTCGGGGGTCGTGCCGTCGACGCGACCGGTCCACGCGGAAGTCACTGGGCAACACCCCTATTCGTCACAGCGAGCACACCGTCACGCCAAACCTGACTGATCAACGGAACCCCAGGACGGTAGGCGAGATGCAGGTGCGAAGGAGCATCCAGCGCGACGATATCGGCGCGGGCACCGGGGGAGAGCGTACCGATATCGTTGCGCCGCAACGCTTTAGCGCCACCCGCCGTCGCCGCCCACACAGCCTCATCGGGCGTCATATGCAACTCCCGCACCGCCAGCGCGATGCAAAACGGCAGGCTCGTGGTGTAACTGGTACCCGGATTGCAATCCGCCCCCAATGCCACCGTGACCCCGGCATCGATCAGCGCCCTGGCATCGGGATAACTGTTGCGAGTACAGAAGTCGGCCCCCGGCAACACCGTCGCCACCGTCTCACTCCCCGCAAGCGCGTCGATATCGGCACGGTTCACATGCGCCACATGATCAACCGAAGCAGCCCCGAGCTCCACAGCCAACTGCACCCCCGGCCCCTGATGCAACTGATTCCCGTGCACCCGCGGCACCAACCCGTGCGCGATCCCCGCACGCAGCACCGCGTGCGCCTGATCCCGATCGAACGCCCCCTGCTCACAGAACACATCGATCCACCGAGCGTGCGGCGCACACGCCGGAATCATCTGCTCGACCACCATGGTCACGTATTCGTCTGTCCTCCCGGCATATTCGGGCGGCGGCACATGCGCCGCGAGCAACGTCACCTCATCGGTGAACCGCCCCGCGATCCGCACACTGCGCAGCTCATCGTCAACGGTCTGCCCATACCCACTCTTGATCTCGACAGTGGTACTGCCCGCCCGCACCGACTCGTCCAGCAATCTGCGCACATTGTCCGCCAACTGCTCGTCGGTCGCCGCCCGCGTCGCCTCGATCGTGGTGCGAATCCCACCGGCGGTATAGGGCCGCCCCGACATCCTCGCCGCGAACTCCTGCGCGCGATCACCGGCGAAAACCAGATGCGAATGCGACTCCACGAACCCCGGCAGCACGGCCCGCCCGCCCATATCGAAGCCGGTGTCGGCGGCGGGCACATCGCGACTGTCACCGACCCACACCACCCGCGCATCCTCGAACACGATCGCGGCACCTTGGCGCAACCCCAGGGGCCCTTCGCCGAGAGCTGGATCGTTGGTGACGAGCGTGCCGATATTGCGCAACGCGGTGGTGGGCACGGGGGAGGTCCTCCTGGTCAGCGCATGTGTGACGGGTCTCTTCCGGTATGTATAGTCCTGTATAGACAGGTAGGTCAAGCAGTAGGGTGCGGTCCGATCGCCCCCGGCCTCGCGATCCTTTCGGAATGGAGCAGCACAGTGAGCATCGAACCGGTCCAGCATTCCACCGTCGCGGCCGACGTCGTCGTCGGCACGGGCCCGGTTTCGCCGGAAGATGTCGTGCGGGTGGCTCGGGACGGTGCCGCGGTGGTGCTGTCGGCGGAGGCGATCGCCGCCATCGGTGTCAGCCGGGCTCGGATCGAGGCCCTGGCTGCGGATCCGAAGCCGGTGTATGGGGTGTCGACCGGGTTCGGGGCGTTGGCTACGCGTCACATTCCCCTGGAGTTGCGGAAGCAGTTGCAGCGCAGTTTGATTCGTTCGCACGCGGCCGGGTCGGGGGCCGAGGTCGAGCGTGAGGTGGTGCGGGCGCTGATGCTGCTGCGGCTGTCGACCCTTGCCACCGGGCGGACCGGTGTGCGGCCTGTCGTGGCCCAGACCTATGCCGCGTTGCTGTCGGCGGGGATCACCCCGGTGGTCTTCGAGTACGGCAGCCTCGGGTGTTCGGGGGATCTCGCGCCGCTGTCGCATGTCGCGCTGGCCGTGATCGGTGAGGGTGAGGTGCGCGATGCGCAGGGGGTGCGGATGCCTGCCGCCGAGGCGATGGCGGCTGCCGGGATCGCCCCGGTCGAGCTCGAGGAGAAGGAAGGGCTCGCGCTGATCAACGGCACCGACGGGATGCTCGGGATGTTGGTGCTTGCCTGCCACGACCTGCGGAATCTGCTGCGACTGGCCGATGTGACCGCGGCGATGAGTGTCGAGGGCTTGCTCGGTACCGATAAGGTTTTCGCCGCCGATCTGCAGGCGCTGCGGCCGCAGCCGGGTCAGGCTGTCGCGGCGGCGAATATGGTTCGGGTGCTGGCGGATTCGCCGATCGTTGCCAGTCACGCCACGCCTGACTGCACCGTGGTGCAGGACGCGTATTCCTTGCGCTGCGCACCCCAGGTCGCCGGTGGTGCTCGGGACACCCTGGACCACGCCGAGCGGATCGCGGGCTACGAATTGGCCAGTGCGGTGGACAACCCCGTGGTCACCCTCGACGGTCGCGTCGAATCCAACGGCAACTTCCACGGTGCCCCCGTCGCCTATGTACTGGACTTCCTCGCCATCGTGATCGCCGACGTCGCCTCCATCAGTGAGCGCCGCACCGACCGCTTCCTGGACAAGGCTCGCAACCACGGCCTGCCCCCGTTCCTGGCCGACGACCCCGGCGTCGACAGCGGCCACATGATCGCCCAGTACACCCAGGCCGCCATCGTCTCCGAACTCAAACGCCTGGCCGCCCCCGCCTCGGTCGACTCGATCCCGTCGTCGGCGATGCAGGAAGACCACGTCTCGATGGGCTGGTCCGCCGCCCGCAAACTCCGCCGCGCCATCGACGGCCTCACCCGAGTCCTGGCCATCGAAGCCCTCACCGCTGCCCGCGGCCTCGACCTGCGCGCACCTCTCGCCCCGGCTCCCGCCACCGCAGCCGTCGTGGCGGCTCTGCGCACCGAGGTGCTCGGTCCCGGCCCGGACCGCTACCTCGCCCCGGAAATCGAAGCAGCGGTCCGCTTGGCCAGCTCAGGAACCTTGCTCGCCGCCGCCGAATCGGTGACCGGCCCGCTCGGCTGACGGACTGGTCGTATGGCTACGCCCTGACCGGGTGACGGCTGCGACCGGCTCGGCTGGATGGGGCTGCCAGCTCGACTGGTCGACAGCGGCGTGGATTGTCCACCGCGCTGCCGATTGCCGTTGTGGCAACCGGCAGTGCGGTGAAATCCCTACGCCTGCAACTGTTCTGCCGGTTCGACCGCGGTGAGCCCACGCAGTGATTCCGGCAACGGACTCTGGTGCAATACGCCCAGGCGTTGCGTGGCGCGGGTCAGCGCGACGTACAGCTCAGCGGCACCACGAGGACCGTCGGCGAGGATCTGCTGCGGATCGACGACCAGCACGGAGTCGAACTCGAGTCCCTTCGTCTCCGATGCGGGAACCGTACCGGGCACTCCCGGCGGACCGATCACCACACTCGTGCCCTCACGCCCGGCTTCGTTCCGAACGAATTCTTCGATCGCAGAAGGCAATTCATCGGCGGTGACATGCCGAGACCACGGCGCCACCCCGCACGACCGCACCGAGTCCGGCGGTCGCACATCAGGCGCGAACTCGGCCAGCACATCCGCGGCCACAGCCATGATCTCCGCGGGCGTGCGGTAGTTCACCGTCAAAGACCGGTAGATCCACCGGCCGGGAACGTAAGGCTCCATCATCGTGCCCCACGACGTCGCACCCGCCGCGGACCGCCGCTGGGCCAGATCGCCCACGATCGTGAATGACCGGCTCGGGCAGCGGCGCATCAGCACCCGCCAGTCCATCTCCGACAGTTCCTGCGCCTCGTCGACCACCACGTGTCCGTACGTCCAATCACGGTCCGCCGCAGCACGTTCGGACAGTTCGCGGGTGTCGCGTTCGAGGAAACGTTCGGCCAGGTCCTCGCCGAACAGCATGTCCTGGGCCAAGAGGTGGTCCTCGTCGTCCATGAGGTCTTCGCGGCTGATCAGGGTGTCGAGCACGCCGGCGGCGTATTCGGCTTCGGCTTTGCGTTCTTTCTCCGCGGTGTCGTCGGCGGCTTTGTCGCGACCGAGCAGGTCGACCAGTTCGTCGAGCAACGGCACGTCCGACACCGTCCACGCCCCACCATCAGCCCGGAACAGCGCCTCATCCGCACCAGCGGCCCGCAGCCGATCATGCGACGAATAAAGCTGTGCCAGCAGCGTTTCCGGCTGCAGGATCGGCCAGCACTGATCCAGCGCCGCGGTGAACTCCTCGTTGTCGGCGAGTTCGCGCAGCAGATCGGCCCGCAACTGTTCCCAGGCTTCGGTGTCGTCGCGAGTCAGCCACCCTTCGCCGATGCGGGCGATCGCGCGTTCGGTGAGCACGTAGGTGACGATCTCGGTGAACACCGCCCGCGCCTCGTTGTGCGGCCGCCCGCTCTCGCGCGCCTCCTGCCTGGCCCACTCCGCGGTCGCGGCATCGATCCGCACCGTCACATCGGTCAACGCGATCGACAACGGTGCCTCGGGCAGACGCTGACGATCCGCGACCGCCGCCGCCAGCACCTCGACGATCTTCAGCGACCCCTTGAGCCGGGCCACCTCCGGAACATCCTCGGCGGTCACGTGCAGACCGGGCACCAGGTCAGCGGTGGTGGCGAACACGACATTGGTCTCGCCCAGCGACGGCAGCACGTGCGCGATGTGGTTCAGGAAGGCCGGGTTGGGGCCCACCACGAGCACACCTTGCCGCTCCATCCGCCTGCGCTGCGTGTAGAGCAGATACGCGACACGGTGCAGGGCCACCACGGTCTTGCCGGTGCCGGGACCGCCCTCGATGACCGTCACACCGGGGTGTTCGAGGCGGATGATCTCGTCCTGCTCGGACTGGATCGTGGCGACGATATCGCGCATCCCCTCCCCACGCGGGGCGTCGACCGCGGCCAACAGCGCGGCATCGGTGCCACTGGCGCTACCGTCCGGCCGACCGAGCACCTCATCGGTGAAATCGACCACCTGACGTCCGCGGGTGTGGAACTGGCGACGCCTGCGCATCCCCTCCGGGTTGGCCGCGGTCGCGACATAGAACGCACGCGCGGCAGGCGCACGCCAGTCCAACAGCAGCGTTTCGAACTCGTCGGCCTCGTCGAACAGCCCGATCCGCCCGATGTAGGTGCGCTCGCCCGAGGTCGCGTCCAGGCGTCCGAAACACAGCCCGTTGTCGGCCACATCGAGGCGTTGCACCTCCCGGCCCAGCGCGCGCACCTCGTTGTCGCGCTCCATGGCCGACTCGCCCTTGGAGCGCAGTGCCGCGCTGTACCGCCCCTTCACCCGCGCCCGCTCGGCATCCAGCCGCGCGTAGAGCCCGGCGACATAGCCCTGCTCGGACTGGCGTTCCGCTTCGTACCCGTGCGCAGACATGTGCCCCTAACTGTACTTTTCCGATTCGCGACCGGACGATTGTGCAGTACGGACGGGGCCTTGCCGCAAGCCCCCATGTGCGCTATAGATTGAAAGTGGAGAAACCCGGCCACGCCGCGAACTTCTCGCGGGCGCCGGATTCCGCACCTCCGCCCGAGTCAGCCTTCCTGCATCGGAATGCGCACCCCACGCTCGCGCGCCACCTCCGCCGCGTGCTCGTACCCCGCATCCACGTGCCGCATCACGCCGGTACCCGGATCGTTGGTGAGCACCCGCGCCAGCTTCTGCGCCGCGAGCTCGGTCCCGTCGGCAATACACACCTGACCAGCGTGAATGGACCGCCCCATCCCGACCCCACCGCCGTGGTGAATCGACACCCACGTCGCGCCGGACGCGGTATTGAGCAGCGCGTTGAGCAACGGCCAGTCCGCGATCGCGTCGGAACCATCGGCCATCGCCTCGGTCTCGCGATACGGCGACGCGACCGACCCGGAGTCCAGATGATCGCGCCCGATGGCCAGGGGAGCGGACAGCTCACCCGACGCGACCATCTCGTTGAACTTCAACCCCGCACGGTGACGATCGCCATAGCCGAGCCAGCAGATCCGCGCCGGCAGACCCTCGAACCGCACCTTCTCCCCGGCCATGGTGATCCACCGGCGCAGGTGCTCGTTGTCGGGGAACAGTTCCAGGATCGCCCGGTCGGTGGCGGCGATATCGGCCGGATCACCCGACAGCGCGGCCCAGCGGAACGGACCCAGTCCCTCCTCGAACAGCGGGCGGATGTAGGCGGGCACGAAGCCGGGGAACGCGAAAGCCCGGTCGTAGCCGCCCTTTCGGGCTTCGTCGCGAATCGAATTGCCGTAGTCGAACACCTCGGCGCCGGCATCCATGAACCCGACCATCGCCTCGACATGCTTGGCCATCGACGCCTGCGCTTCGGTGGTGAACCACACCGGGTCCTTCTCCGCGAGACTGTGCCAGTCCTCGAGCGCGACCCCGATCGGCAAGTAGGACAACGGATCATGCGCCGACGTCTGATCGGTGACGATGTCCATCGGCGCCCCCATGGCCAGCAGTTCGGGGAACACTTCCGCCGCGTTGCCCACGACACCGATCGACAGCGGCTTGCGCTCGTCGCGGGCGGCGATCGCCAGATCCAAGGCCTGCTGCAAGGTTTCGGCCTTCACATCCAGATATCCGTGCGCGATCCGCCGGTCGATCCGCGCCGGATCACAGTCCACACACAGCGCCACACCATCGTTCATCGTCACGGCCAGCGGCTGCGCCCCACCCATACCGCCGACACCCGCTGTCAGCGTGATGGTTCCGGCCAGCGTCCCCCCGAAACGCTTGCGCGCCACCGCCCCGAACGTCTCATAGGTGCCCTGCAGAATGCCCTGGCTGCCGATATAGATCCACGACCCCGCGGTCATCTGCCCGTACATCATCAGCCCCAACTGCTCGAGCCTGCGGAACTCATCCCAATTCGCCCAGTCGCCAACAAGATTGGAGTTGGCCAGCAGCACGCGCGGCGCCCACTCGTTGGTGCGGAACACCCCCACCGGCTTGCCCGACTGCACCAGCAACGTCTCGTCCGCGGCGAGGGTCTCCAGGGTGCGCACGATCGCGTCGAACGCCGCCCAACTGCGCACCGCGCGCCCGGTCCCGCCGTAGACGACCAGGTCGTCGGGGCGTTCGGCCACCTCGGGGTCCAGATTGTTCATCAGCATCCGCAGCGCGCCTTCCTGCTGCCACCCGAGGGTATGCAGCTCGGTGCCGCGCGGGGCGGACACGGGGCGTGGGCCGGAGACAGGCGTGGTCGCGTCGTTCATGCGAGCCAGTATAGTCCTGTATATACAAGTACCGCGCACGGTTGGGTGCAACGTATTCTCTGGGCGACGGAGGAGATATCGGTGGCGATCGAGGTAGTCGAGCTGGAGCTGGCCGCGTTGTACGGCGAGCTCGGCAGCGAGTTCGCGGCGTATGAGCGGGTCAAGCAGCTGATCATGGCGCAGATCAAGGCCGGGCGGTGGAGTTCGGGGCAGCAGATCCCCTCGGAGAACCAGTTCGTCGCGGCGCTGGGCCTTTCCCGGATGACGATCAACCGCGCCCTGCGCGACCTGACCGCCGACGGTGCGCTCACTCGGGTGATGGGTGTGGGCACCTTCGTCGCGGCGACCAAGGCGACGTCACCGCTGTTCGAGGTCAGGAATATCGCCGACGAGATCGCCGACCGCGGGCACCGGCATCGCACCGAGGTGGTGTTCGTGCGGGCGGAGGTGCCCGGCGACGCGGAACTGGCGAATGCCATGGGCGGCACCGTGTTCCGCTCGGTGCTGGTGCATTTCGAGGACGGCGTCGCGATCCAACTCGAGGACCGTTTCGTGAACCCGGCGCAGGCCCCGGACTACCTCGCCCAGGATTTCACCACCGTCACTCCCAACACCTACCTCAGCGAGGTCGCCCCGCTGCTGCGCGGCGAGCACGTGGTGGAGGCGGTGCGGGGCACACGGGAGGAGTGCGCGCTGCTGGGCATCGACGCCGACGAGCCGTGCCTGCTGATCCGGCGGCGCACCTGGTCCTCGGGCGGGCTGGTCAGCGTGGCGCGACTGTTGCATCCGGGTTCGCGAAATCGCTTGGAAGGCAGCTTCAATAGCTGATCGACTGTTGTATTACCGGCTATTGCTCGGTGGTAAAACTTCCGGTGAAATACCTGCGGTTATCGACCGCATTATTGCGGGATTGCCGCCTGCGCGGCGAAAACGTGACATTGCCTCGATCGAGGCCGTCAATCGTTATCCAATCTGAATGAAATCTGTTCATAGCAAACTGATAGCAATCGTAAATAGTGGTGTTGACCTGCGTAAATAGGTTGCATTCCGCCGATTCGGCAATTGCGGTTATCACTGTTTCATGACGAACTTCGCGGTAGGTGGGATCGGGGCTGTACGTTTAGGTCTCCATAGTTTCGCTGGGTTCCAATCGGATAACGGAGGGCGGAAATGGCTACAGTAACGCAGCCGTCGGGGCCGCGAACAGCGATCTCCCGGGGTGGATTCTCCGCAGCGAAAACAGTCATGACGCCCACGGCTCTGGTGACGCTCGGGTTGATCCTGTTGATCCCCGTGCTGGTCACCGCGGGACCGATTCTGGCCTCGGCGCTGATCGCCCGCTATCACGGGGTGGGTTGGTCGGGCGGGGTGGTTTTCGGCGCGCTGGCGGCCGTCGCCGCCGTGCTCGTGCTGGCCGCGGCCTGGGCCTTCGGTTTGGCCTGGCAGCGCGGTACCGCCGCACAGCGCCCGCTCGTTTCCTCCTCTCCGTCCCGCTAGGAGCCGACTATGCAGACGCACCGCCCGGCGGCCACGCCGCTCATCGAAGCGCCAGTGTCCACCGCCGTCGTCGACGAATGCCGCCGCTTGCGGATCGTGGCCCGGATCGAGACACCGCACGTGTGGGACGCCACCGCCACCCGCCTGCTCGACTGCGCCCGCAGGCGCTGGCAGGGCAGGCCAGACATCGAGCAACACCCGGCGCTGTGCCGGTGGTCGCGCATCCAGGACGCCCAGCAGCGACCTGAACAGCCTTGCCTGCGAACACTTTTCGCCGCCTTGGCCTCGGGAACTCTGATCGGCGGCGACCCTTGCGCCGATCTGGCCGCCGCGATCATGCTGCTGTCCAGCTGCCCCGCCGAAGCCGTCCGCCAGTCCGACCAGGACACCGTGCGCTTCTCGGTCTACGCCTACCGCGACGACGATCTGCCGCTGGCCGAAGACCTGATCACCACCACCATCACCGCCTGTGGCACCGTGCTGGCCCGCCGCTGCACCACCCTGCACCCTCCGCAACGCCTGACCACCACTGCCGTGGATGCCACGGCCCCCGACCTGCTGGTGTTGAACAGTCTGGGCGGCACCGCCGCGCGCTGACCGTCAGAACGAGTTCTGCCGGGAGCTGACCGCCGGCGGGCGCGACACGGTGCGCAAGGGATTGGGTGTGGGGAAGGTGATCGACGGCAGGGTGACCCACATGCGCACCCGGGTGCCGGTGTCGTCGTGGTCGAACGCGAGGTCCTCGGTGAGCGCCCGCATCATCTCCACGCCGCGACCACGGTAACCGGGATCGGTGGGGGTAGGGATCCACCTGCCGTGGTCGGCGATATCCAGGACCACCCGGTCGCCGTCGCAGCGAGCGGTCAGGGTCACGCGGCCCGGTTCGCGATCGCGGTAGGCGTGTTCGACGCTGTTGCTGCAGGCCTCGTTGGCGGCGGCGACCAGGTCGGCGGCCACGTCGTGCGGGACCGCGGCGGCGGCGAACCAGCGGTAGAGGCTGCGGCGCAAACCCGCCAATTCCGTTGCGGCGGCGGGGATATCGAGGTGCAGTGGTTCGGGCGGTTGGCGGTAGACCACCATCGCGACGTCGTCGTCGTACCCTGCGGGCGGACACAACCGCGACAGCACCGCGTCGGCGACATCGCGCGGCAGTGCCTCCCCGGTCTCGCTGAGCACGTCGGCGATCTTCACGAAGCCCTCGGCGATGTCGTACCCGCGCTGCTCGACCAGTCCATCGGTGAACAACACCAGGGTCGCGCCCGGTGGCAGCGCCGTGGTGGCCTCTGGTCTGCGGGGCGTGTCGAAGGTGGCCAGGGGGACCGCGCGCCCACCTTCCAAGATCCGACCCGGCCCACCCGGCGGCGCGAGCACCGGCGGCATGTGACCCGCGTTCGAATAGCGCACCATCCCGCGCTCGGGATCCAGCACCGCGGCACACACCGTCGTACACATCGCGCCGGGAATCCGCGAGGCGACCGCGTCGAGTTCGGCCAGCAGCTGCGCGGGCCCCGCACCACGCAACAGCAAAGCCCGTGCCGCGGTACGCAATTGGCCCATCACCACCGCCGCGGACAGACCACGGCCCACACAGTCACCGACGACGACGCCGATGGTTCCGTCGCGCAACGGCACCACGTCGTACCAGTCGCCACCGATTTCCAGCGGCGGCAGCGCGGGTTCGTAATGCACCGAGAACCGGGGCGGCAGTTCAATCGGACCCAGCATGGCTCGCTGCAACGTCAACGAGGTGGCGCGCGCCTGATCGAAGTTGCGGGCGCGCTGCAACGCCACACTGAGATGCCCGACCAGCAGCGAATACAGTGCCCAGTCCGCGGCACTGACCGCGCGCGGCGCCCCGAACCGCACCCACAGCGCCGCGTCGCCGGTCTCGCCCAGCGGTGCCACGACCGCGTCGACCCCGCCCTCGTCACCGGTGATCGCGGACAGGCCGCGCGCGGACTGCCGACGCGACCGGTCCAGCAGGTTCGCGATGTCATCGTCGAGCACGACCGGACCATCCCCATGCGGACCGCTTTGTTGCATCGGCGCGGCGGTGAAATGCGTTGCGGTGGTGGCGAGTTCGGGAGTGGAATCGGCGGGAGGCGACGGCGGCGCACCACAGGAGTACACATCGGGCCGCCCGGTGCGACTCGGCCACACCGCCACCAGCGCGGTCTCCGCACCCATGGTCCGGCGCAGTTCGTCCAAACCGACCGCGAGCACCTCCACCATGGACGTGGCCGCGCCGACGGCGGTCGCCAAGCGGGAGGCGGCCTGATCGCGGGCCTGCGCGTCGTGCTCGGCGGTCACGTCACGCACGGTCCCGACGAAGATCCGCTCGTCGTTCTCCTGGATCACCAGCGAACTCGCACTCACCGCAAGCCAGCGTTCCCGGCCGTCGCGGTGGCGCACCGGCATCACGAAACGTGAAGCCTCCGTGCCGATCTGGGGGTATCCGTCCCGATCCGACAGCGCCCACGGATGCGGCAGCCGAAACGGCACTTCGCTGGCGCCGTACCCGGTGAGCACCCCGAACGCGGAGTTGACCTCCACGATGGTGCCGTGATCGTCGGCGACGAAGAACCCGTCCTGCAGCGATTCCACCAGTGCGGTGCGGAACGCGTCGCGGCCTTCGAGATCCTCTGCGCGCGAACGCTGTTGCTCGTAGCGGCGGGTGCCGTCGAGGTACCCGCGGGTGGCGATGTCCAGCGCGGCCATGGTCTGCAGCAGGAATTCCAGCGCCACCTCGGCGCTGCGGGGATCGGCTGGGGCACCGGCGTATTCGGCGACGGCATGGAAATGGTTCTCGGTGAGATCGAGCAGGCTGATGCCCTCGATCAGGGCCCGTCTGCCCAGGTCGTAGCCCTCGGTGAGGCCTGCCTGGCCCGGTGCGGCGACGTGGCGGCGCAGGGCCACCGAGTAGTCGTCGAGAAATGCGGCCAGCACAGCGCTCATCGGCAACCTCTCATCGATGCCTCATATGCTGGGCCCGCGAAACCGGGCCGCGAGCACCAAGGCGTCGTCGGTGTCTTTGGCTTCGCGAGCGAGCAGGTCGCCCGCGATGATGGTGGCGGGTTTGGCCAGATCCAGGGCTTCCGGGCCGACCGCGACGATCCCGTCGGTGGCCATCAGCAGCAGGTCGCCGGGCCGGATCGGCAGGGTCTGCGGTTGCAGATGCGAGGGCAGTCGGTAGCCGACGATCCCGCCGGTGAGCAACATCGTCGCCCGCAGTTCCGGACCCGCGGGGCCCAGCGTCAGCAGCCGCGAGTCCACATTGCCCACCCCGAGCCACTGCATGGTCTCGCCGGGCCCGATCAACGCCAAAGACACTGCCGCGCCACGGGTTTCGACCATCGCGCGATGGCACAGCACCATCAGCACGTCGAGGGGTTCACCGCAGTTCTCGGTGAGAATGACTGTGGCGCGATCGGCCGCGTCGGCCGCTGCCATGCCGTGGCCAAGGCCGTCGAGTACTCCGAACAGCACGCCGCCGTCGCCGGTGTCCAGCACCAGCGCGCGGTCACCGGAGACCTCCTGGCCCGGCAGTGCGCGACCCGCGGTCGACCACTCCGTGCGGCCGATGATCCCGTCCTCATGCAACGTCGGGTACCCACTTCCACATCTCGATCAACGTCCCGCGACCCGGGGCGGAATCGATGGTGAGGCGGTCCATCAGCCGACGCGCACCGGGCAGGCCGAGGCCGAGGCCACGGCCGGTGGAGTAACCGTCCTCGAGCGCGCGCGGAATGTCACGGATGCCGGGACCCTGATCCTCGGCTTGGACGATGAGCGCGCGGCGACCCTCACGCACGTCGATCAGCAGCCGGATCTCGCCGCTGCCCGCGTAACTGGTGATGTTGCGGGCGATTTCGGAGATGGCGGTGGAGATCATGGTGCGGTCGGTGATGGTGAAACCGAGGTCCGCGGCCAGTTCACTGCCGGCCTGGCGAGCGATGACGATGTCACCCGACACCTTGACCGCGATCGCCACTTGCTCAGCGGCCACTGTCGCGACCGTCTCGTCGACGCGGGTGCCGGTTCAGCCAGGAGAGGCCTTCCTCCAGATCCAGCGCGGTGTGCATGTCTTCGAAGGTAAGGCCCAATTGCACCATCGCGAAAGCGACTTCGGGCTGCAGTCCCACGATCACGGTCTCGGCCCCGCGCAACTGGGTCATGTGCGCGATGGTGCGCAACGACCGTGCGGCGAAGGAGTCCATCACGTCGATCGCGGTGACGTCGACGATGATGCCGGTCGCGCGATAGCGACTGACCTGCTTCATCAGGTCGTCCTGCAATCGCTCGGTGTCGGCGTCGGTCAACGCCGACTGCACAGACGCGATCAGGAACGTGCCCTGTTTCAGAATAGGTACCGGCATGGTGGCTAGCTCAGCGCCCGTCCCGCTCGCTCAAACGCTCGGTGACCCGGGATACCTCGTATCCCAGCAAGCGCTCGGCCTCTTCGATACCGCCCTGCAGGTCGCCCACGGCGTTCATCTTGGACAGATCCAAGCCGATCGTGACCAGCGTGAGCGCGATCTCCGAGGACAGGCCGGTGATGATGACGCTGGCACCCATCAGGCCCGACGCGTCGACGGTCTGCACGAGGTGGTTGGCCACCACCGAGTCGATCGCCGGCACACCGGTGATGTCGATGACGACCACCTTGGCGCGGTTGGCGCGGATCGCGCGCAGCAGCTGTTCGGTGAGCTGACGGGCGCGCTGGGAGTCCAGCACGCCGATGATCGGCAGAATGAGCAGCTGTTCACGCACCTGCAGCACCGGGGTGGACAGCTCGCGGATGGCTTCCTGCTGCTGGCGGATGACGCGTTCGCGTTCCTGCACGAACGAGATGGCCACGGTGCTGGCGATGCGGTTGGCGGCCGGTTCGTAGGCGTCCAGGACCTGGTTGAGCATTTCGAAGTCGGCCTGGTACTTCTCGAACAGCGAGCGGGCCAGCACGTCGCGCAGCAGCAGCACGATGCCGAGGACCTCGTCGGTTTCCACGCCGCGGGGAATGATGCGCTCGGACAGGTCGCGGGCGTAGGCCTGCAGGGCCTCGACGCTACCGGTGACCAGCACCTCGACGTAGTTGTCGTACATCGACGTGGCTTCGGAGAAGATCTCCTCCGGGGTCATCGCGGTGAGCAGCTCGGCTTCGGTGATCCGCCGTGCCCACTCTTCACGCAGCCCGGTGCGGTTCTGCCGCAGGTGCTCGACCAGTTGCGGTAGCAGGTTGTCAACCTGGCGTGCCGGCAGCGAATCCGCCGAAAGACTCATGGACACCTCGGACATGGAAACCCCTGCCCCTTTCGACGGAGAACGTTTTCGGTGCGCACAGTGCGCGTTGAGCCTGAGCCTACTCATACCCCCCTGGTGGTGCTGCCCAAACGTGCGGCTATCGGCTAATTCGGGGCGAACCCGCGTTCCAACCCGCTCAGCGCCTGGTCCAGATAGGCCGTGAGGTCGGTGTCGCCGCGCTGCAGCCACGCGTCGAAGGCGGCGCGCGCGGCGGCCAGGGTGGTGCGTCCGATGGCCAGCGGAATGAGGTCTTCCGGGGAGGCGCCCAACCGCTTGGCGGCGAACTCGCCGACCGCGCGTTCCCAGGCGTCGTAGTGTGCGCCCGCGCCCGCCGACAGGGCGGGAACACCGGAGACCAGACGCATCCTGGTGCGTAGTTCGGGAATGTCCTGGGCGCGATATCTGTTGGCCGCCACCACGATTCGACGTACCGCCGCCATCATCGGCTCGTCGTCGGGAACCGCGGCGAAGGCGGCTTGCAGGTCGTGCACCTCGTTGTCGAACTGGTGCCACAGCACCTCGGCCTTGGTGGGGAAGTAGCGGAAGAACGTGCGCTCGCTGACCCCCGCTTCGGCCGCGATGCGCTCGACGGTGATGTCGTCGAACCCGTGTTCGGCGAACAGCCGCATAGCGATCACTTCGAGTTCGCGGCGCGTGGTGCGCGGCGGGCGACCGCGGTGGGCGCGCGGAGACGGGGCGGACATGGATACAGAGTAGGGACCGCACGCCGACCTGCACGAGCTCTTGATTATGTCAGTGACTGACGTTAATGTTCGGAGCATGTTCGTGGCGCACCTCACATCGCCGCAGGCGGGTGCATGTGCCGCCGCGGGAGTGATCCTTGTCATCGCACTCGGCGCGACCGAGCAGCACGGCCCGCACCTGCCGTTGTCCACCGATACCGACATCGCGTCGGCGATCTGTGCGCGGGTCGCGGCGCTGCGTGACGATGTGGTCGTCGCGCCTGCGGTTCCGTACGGGGCCAGTGGTGAGCACGCCGGGTTCGCGGGCACCTTGTCGATCGGACAGGCCGCGCTCGAACTCCTGGTCGTGGAACTGTGCCGGTCCGCGACGGACACGTTTTCGCGGATCGTGCTGGTGAACGGGCACGGCGGCAATGTCGAAGCACTGCGTCGAGCAGTGGTCCTGCTGCGCCGCGAATCGCGCGACGTGCGCTTGTTCTCACCCGGCTACGGCGGCGACCCGCACGCCGGCCGCACCGAAACCTCGATCCAACTCGCGCTGCGCCCCGACCTGGTGCGCACCGAACTGGCCGAACCGGGGGACACCCGACCGCTGACCGCCCTGCTGCCGCTGATGCGGGCGGGCGGGGTGCGCGCGGTCAGTGCCAACGGAATCCTGGGCGACCCCACCGGATCGACCGCCGAAGAAGGCGCCGACCTGCTGACGGCCGCCACCACCGCACTACTGGAAGACCTGGGCCGATGGTGGCCGCAGGATCGTGAGGAAGGACCCCGATGAATCCCTGGTTCGAAACCGTCGCCGAGGCGCAACGGCGCGCCCGCAAGCGTTTGCCGAAGTCGGTGTACGGCGCGCTGATCGCGGGATCCGAACGCGGACAGACCATCGAAGACAATCAAACCGCGTTCACCGAACTCGGCTTCGCCCCGCACTGCGCGGGCCCGATCGGCGAACGCGACCAGTCGACAACTGTCCTGGGACAACCGGTGTCGATGCCGCTGCTGATCTCGCCCACCGGCGTGCAGGCGGTGCACCCCGACGGTGAAGTCGCCGTCGCCCGTGCCGCGGCCGCGCGCGGAATCGCCATGGGGCTGAGCTCTTTTGCGAGCAAGCCGATCGAAGATGTGATCGCGGCCAACCCGCAGACCCTGTTCCAGCTGTACTGGTGTGGCAACAAGGACCAGATCCTCGAACGCATGGCCAGGGCACGTGCGGCCGGCGCGGTCGGACTCATCCTCACCCTGGACTGGTCGTTCTCGCACGGCCGCGACTGGGGCAGCCCGGTCATCCCCGAATCGCTGAACCTGCGCACGATGATGAAATTCGCGCCGCAGACCCTCGCCCGCCCGCGCTGGTTGGCGACCTACCTGCGCTCGGGGTCGATCCCCGACCTCACCGCCCCCAATATGGCGGTCGGTGGCGGCGCGGCCCCCGGTTTCTTCGGTGCCTACGGCGAATGGATGCAGACCCCCGCGCCCGACTGGGACGACGTCGCCTGGATCTGCGCACAGTGGGACGGACCGGTGCTGCTCAAGGGCGTCATGCGGGTCGACGATGCCCTCCAGGCGGTCGATGCGGGCGTGGCGGGCATCTCGGTGTCCAACCACGGCGGCAACAACCTCGACGGCACCCCCGCTGCCATCCGCGCCCTGCCGGTGCTGGCCGACGCGGTCGGGGACCAGATCGAGGTCCTGCTCGACGGTGGCATCCGGCGCGGCAGCGATGTCGTCAAAGCCGTGGCGTTGGGTGCGCGCGCGGTGCTGATCGGCCGCGCCTACCTGTGGGGTCTTGCCGCCAACGGCCAGGCCGGCGTCGAAAATGTTCTCGACATCATGCGCGGCGGCATCGACTCCGCCCTGCTGGGTCTGCGCAAGACCTCGATCACCGACCTGACCCGCGACGACATCGTGATTCCGGCCGGTTTCGAACGGGCATTAGGGGTGCCATCGGGGCAAAACCATTCCGGCAACCGGGATTTCAGCATTGACGGAACCCTCGTCAGTGAGGGTGCGGCTGGTTAGTATCGACGGTTGGTCATCACCGTCGAAGGGGGCATTTCGTGAATGTGGTTTCGGAATCAGCGGATTCGCGTAGTCGAATCATGATGTCGCGCAGCGTGTCCTACACCTTGCCCGCCGTCGTGGCCGTGGCGTTGGTCTCGGCCGGATGTGGCACCGCGACACCGAAACCGGCGCCGCGCGCCACCTCGGCCACACTCACGACCACCGCCAAGGCCCCCACGTCCACCACCACGCCCCGGCCGACCACCACGACGTCGGCCAAGGCAACGGCGTCTGTCGCGGTGTGCGTGGACAAGACGACCAACGTCCGGGTAGCCGACGCGCAATGCGACAGCTCCGATACCCGGTTCACCCGCTTCTGGTACCAGCACACCGACACGTTCGTGTACCCGGCGATCGGTGTCGCGGTCGCGTTGGCCGCGGGCAGTTTTCTGCGCCCGACCAGCGGAGAGATCTTCGACCGTGGCGCACCCACCAAGGGCGGCACCATCTCTCGCGGAGGGTTGGGCAAGTCCCGTCCGGACTCCTCCGGCGGCAGCGGCGGGTCCTAGAACGAACCCGCCCGGTGCGAACGTGCACCGGGCAGGGTCCGTCTCAGACGTCCTGCAGGTTCCGATCCCGGGTTTCGGGCAGGGCCATGATGCACAGCAGCGAGATCAACGCCATGCTGCTCAGGAACAACCCGACCGCCAGGGTGCCCGCGCTCTCACTGATCTTGGCCACCAGCAGCGGCGCGATGCCACCGCCGAGCACGCCGCCCAGGTTGTAGGCCAACCCGGCGCCGGAATACCGTGCCTCGGTGGGGAACAGCTCGGGCAGAAACGCCCCGATCGGCCCGTACACGATGCCCATGCACAGCAGCGCACCCGACAGCGCGATCGCGATCAACACCAGGTTCTTGGTGTCCAACAGCGGGAACAACACCATGCCCCACACCACACCGAACGCCGCCCCGCCCAGCATGAGCTTGCGCCGACCGGTGATATCGGACTGGCGGGCCACCAGGAAGGTGCTCACGCCGAGCACCACCACCGCGATCAAGGTCAGGCCCAGCATCGAATTGCGGGGAATGCCCAGGGTTTTCGTGGTGTAGGTCAGGCAGTAGGTGGCGGCGGTGTAGAACATCACGTAGATGACGACCATGGCGCCCGCGCCCAGCAGCAGCTGCTTCGGGTAGCGGCGCACCACCGTCATCAGCGGCACCTTCGTCGCCTCTTGCGCGCTGACGTATTCGGCGAAAGCGGGAGTCTCCGCCACCTTCAATCGAATGCGCAAGCCGACCGCGACCAACACGAACGAGAACAGGAACGGAATGCGCCACCCCCACGACTCGAACACGCTGTCGGGCAGCCACGCCGACAAGGCCCAGAACGACGCCGTGGCGACGAAATAGCCTACCGGCGAACCCATTTGGGCCGCGGAGGCGAACAGGCCGCGCTTGTTGGCCGGGGCGTGCTCGGTCGACAACAGCGCCGCGCCACCCCACTCACCGCCGAGACCGATGCCCTGCAGCACCCGCAGCGTGACCAGCAGAATCGGCGCCGCCACCCCGATCGCGTCGAAACCGGGCAGCAACCCGATGCACGCCGTGGACAGGCCCATGAGCAGCAACGACACCACCAGCGTGCGTTTGCGTCCGATGCGGTCGCCGTAGTGGCCGAAGATGATCGCGCCGACCGGCCTGGCGATGAACCCGATGGCGAAAGTCGCCAGTGCCGCCAAGGTTCCGGCGATCGGTGACAGGGTCGGGAAGAACATCTTGTTCAGCACCAGTGCCGCGGCGGTGCCGTAGATGTAGTAGTCGTAGAACTCGATCGCGGTGCCGATGAAACTGGCTGTGGCGACCCGTCTTCCGTCGGTCGGCCCAGCTTTCGCGGCTGCGCTCGTCGGCGATAATTCCTTCATGAAAATCCTGTCACACGGGCGAGAAGAGAGCGGGTCGCGCCGGTGGGGGCCGCGACCGTGGCGTGTAGAAAACCACACCCGGCGCTGCTCGAGATCTGTTCCCGTGGTCGAAGATCAAACGTAAGTTTTGTTCGATCGAGTCAAGACACCTCTGCCGCCGGCTCTTCCGAGCCGCGCGGGCTGAATTCCCTTGGCGCGCTGCGATGGTGATCCACCAGCGTGTCGTAGATCTCGGCCAGGGCGGCGAGTTGATCGCGGTCCAGCACATCGATCATGTGCCTGCGCACACTGCGCACATGCGCGGGCGCGGCCGTGGTGAGCACCTGGCCGCCGGCGCTGGTCAGTTTGGCCACGGTGCGGCGCTGGTCGTGCGGCATCGTCTCGCGGGAGACCAGACCGCGCTTCTGCATGCGGGTGATCTGGTGCGACAGTCGGCTCTGCGACCACTCGAGCGCGCAGGCCAGATCGGCGAAGGTCAGGCGCTGGCCCGGCGCGTCGGCCAGGTGGACCAGCACGGAGTATTCGATGTAGCTCAGGTTGGCCGCGCGGCCCGCATCGCGTCCGATCGCCGCGGCGATCAGGTCGCGGGTTCGGACATAGCCCAGCCAGGCACGCATTTCGACATCATCGAGCCACTGTGGATCGGTCACGATCGAGCTCCAGATTCTGAAGGTGCAGGCTTCGGATTGAACGGTGCACGCCCACCACCGTTGGGAGAATGGGTAGCACCGTTTGTGTTGAACGTGCAACCTCGATAATGGTTGAGCTAGCGGTTTTGCGGGGACGATCGCGAAAATAGGGTTGCCTAACAACCGGCTCTGTGTGCACGGGTCGATAGGCTGCGGACTGCTTTGTGACCAGCCCTGCCTGGTGCTCCGCGACGTCGCGGTGCCCGCCCTGCCCGAAGGAGTGCGATCCGTGACCGCCCCGGAATTCCGCTATTCCGATCTGCTGCCCATCGGCGCGGACGAGACCCCCTACCGCCTGCTCACCAGCGAGGGAGTCAGCACCTTCGAACACAACGGGCGCACCTTCCTGCAGGTGGAGCCCGAGGCGCTGCGGTTGCTGACCGAGACGGCGATCCACGACATCAGCCACTACCTGCGCCCCGCGCACCTGCGGCAGCTGCGCAAGATCATCGACGACCCCGAGTCCTCGGGCAACGACCGCTTCGTCGCGCTGGACCTGCTCAAGAACCTCAACATCTCCGCCGGTGGCGTGCTGCCGATGTGCCAGGACACCGGCACCGCGATCGTGATGGGCAAGAAGAGCGAAGGCGTGCTCACCGGGGTCGACGACGCCGAATGGCTCAGCCGTGGCATCTTCGACGCCTACACCAAGCTGAACCTGCGCTACTCGCAGCTCGCCCCGATCACCATGTGGGACGAGAAGAACACCGGCACCAACCTGCCCGCGCAGATCGAGCTGTATTCGACCGAGGGTGACGCCGACAATCCGGTGTACAAGTTCCTGTTCATGGCCAAGGGTGGCGGTTCGGCGAACAAGTCGTTCCTGTACCAGGAAACCAAGGCTGTGCTGAACCCCGAGCGGATGCTCGAGTTCCTCGACGAGAAGATCCGTTCGCTGGGCACCGCGGCCTGCCCGCCGTACCACCTCGCGGTGGTCATCGGCGGCACCAGTGCCGAATTCGCCTTGAAGACAGCGAAATACGCGTCCGCGCACTACCTGGACAACCTGCCCACCGAGGGTTCGATCACCGGGCACGCCTTCCGTGACGTCGAGCTCGAGGAAGAAGTCTTCCAGCTCACCCGCGAGTTCGGGATCGGCGCGCAGTTCGGCGGCAAGTACTTCTGCCACGACGTGCGCGTGGTCCGCCTGCCCCGCCACGGCGCGTCCTGCCCCGTCGCGATCGCCGTCTCCTGCTCCGCGGACCGTCAGGCACTGGCGAAGATCACCAAGGACGGCATCTTCCTGGAACAGCTGGAAACCGAACCGGCCCAGTACCTTCCGGAGCAGACCGCCGACATCCTCGGTGGCGACGTGGTCAAGATCGACCTCAACCGTCCGATGGACGAGATCCGCGCCGAACTGTCCAAATACCCGGTGAAGACCCGTCTTTCGTTGACCGGCCCGCTGGTCGTGGCCCGCGACATCGCCCACGCCAAGATCAAGGAACGCCTCGATGCAGGCGAACCCATGCCGGAGTACTTGCGCGACATGGCCGTCTACTACGCCGGCCCGGCGAAGACTCCCGAGGGTTACGCATCCGGTTCGTTCGGTCCCACCACCGCGGGCCGCATGGACTCCTACGTCGACCAGTTCCAAGCCGCGGGCGGCTCCATGGTCATGCTCGCCAAGGGCAACCGCTCCGCCCAGGTCACCAAGGCCTGCCACGAACACGGCGGCTTCTACCTCGGCTCCATCGGCGGCCCCGCCGCACGCCTGGCCCTGGACTGCATCAAAAACGTCGAGGTCCTGGAATACGCCGAACTGGGCATGGAAGCCGTCTGGAAAATCGACGTAGAAGACTTCCCCGCCTTCATCGTCGTCGACGACAAAGGCAACGACTTCTTCGCCGAAACCGCCAAGCCCCTCGCCCTGCGCGTCCGCACCCGCTCCAAGGAACGCGCGTAGTCGTTCGATTCCATCCGAAGCCTCGGCGGCGTGCGAACGCCACCGGGGCTTCGGTGCGTTTCAGCGGCAGGCATCCGTTCGATTCAGGGCAATGCGACGTGCACCCGGTGCTCGGCACCATAGTGGAACCCTGTGCCGACCGGCAGGAACCCTAGTCGCGCAGCCAGTTTCAGACTGGGCTCGTTGTCTTGGTGGACCAGCGCCTACACCGATGTCAGGGTGAGGTCGCGGAGCCCATGCTCGAGCAGGGCTGATGCAGCCTCGGTCGCGAGTCCACGGCCGCCGCAAGCAGGGCTGAGGTACCAGCCGATCTCCGGCAGGCTGCCCGGGAGTTCCCAGGAGGGGCGTAGATGCCCGATCCCCACAACGCGGCCATCGTGGACGAAAGCCCAATGACCCATTTCGGTCGGACCGGAGTAGGCGAGCCGTTCACGCATCATCGCGCGCGCACTATTCGCGTCGCCCAAGTCGACCGCGAAATATGTGCTCATTGTCTTGTGCGAGAAGATCTCGACCACGGCATCGGTGTGCTCAGCACGTAGCGGCACGAGTGTCAGTCTGTCGGTCGTTATCGTGTGCTGACCTATGCGAACATCCTGGACCAAGCCAGTGGATGTCGGGTGCTGTGGCGCTCGTCGCCCGTGACTGCCCGGCTGGCAGCAGGACGGTCGAGATCATCGCTTGCCGCGGTCACTACAGCGACTGAGGGTCCGCCGCCGCCCACCTCGGCGTGACCGAGCTCAGATCATCCGTCCAGGAGTTCGGGTGTAATGTGACGCGCGACATACGGTGTACAGGGCTGGATAGGGGCGTGGATGGCTGCCGGTGGGGTTCCGCGGGGGCGGGTGACGCGCAGTGCCAAGTTGGGGCAGTACGCGGCGGGGCAGGCTGTTCGGGGGGTTGGGCGGCGGTTGACGATGATCGGGCGGACCGACGAGGCGCGGCAGGTGTTGGCCGAGCGGTCGGCGATGATGAAAGCGCAGCAGATCGTCGCGGTGTTGGGGAGCATGAAGGGGTCGGCGATGAAGCTGGGGCAGATGGCCTCGGTGCTCGACCTGAACTTCGTGCCCGAAGCGCATCGGGAGCAGTTCCGTCAGCAGCTGGCGGCGCTGCAGGACCGGGCGCCGGCGATGCCTTTCGCGACGATGCGGAAGGTGATCGAAGACGATCTCGGGCCCCTTGCGCGCACCTTCGTCGAATTCGACGAAACGTCGATCGCGGCCGCGTCGATCGGCCAGGTGCATCGGGCGCGACTGCACGACGGGCGCGTGGTCGCGGTCAAAGTGAAGTATCCGGGGGTCGAGCGCGCCGTGCACGCCGACATCGGCAACCTCGAATTCCTCAGCAAGATGGGCAAATCCATGCTGCCCAGCCTCGCCGACACCGGCGTGTTCGACGAAGTCGCCGACAATCTGCGCAGCGAACTGGACTACGAACGCGAGGCCCGCACCCAGCATCGCGTCGCCCAGCGTTATCGCGGCCATCCCCTCATCACCGTGCCCGACAGCATCGGGGAATACTGCACGCACAATGTGCTGGTCACCGAATACGTTGATGGACAACCCTTTTCGCACCTCCAGACACTGTCCGCCGCCGAGCGTGACCACTACGGTGAGCTGATCTACCGCTTCTACCTCGGTTCGCTGTTCACCGACAACGAGTTCTGCGGCGACCCCCATCCGGGCAATGTGCTGCTGGCCGCCGACGGCAAACTGGCCTTCGTCGATTTCGGTCTCTACAACGAAATGGACGCTGCCCATGTGGAATTCGAGCGTTCCTGCCTACGGGCGGCCGCTGAAGGAAGGGCCGAAGACCTGTACAACGCGTGGGTCGGGCGGGGCATCATCGACCCGGACGCGCAGGTCACCGTCGAAGAGTGCATGGCCTACGTCTGGGCGGTGACCGGCTGGCACCTGCTCGACGAAGAAGTCACCATCACCCCCGAATTCGCCACCGGCGCACTGCTTCTCGCCGCCGACCCGCGCTCGTCGGACTTCCAGGGCATGCACAAACAACTCCTGCCGCCCGAACACGTGTTCTCCCGCCGCGCCGACCTGTTCACCTTCGCCACCCTGGGCCAGCTGCGCGTCACCGCCAACTGGCATCAACTCGCCCGCGAATGGCTCTACGACGAGCCCTCGCAGACCGCGATCGGCGCGACGATCGCGCAGTGGCGGGCGACCGCGGGCGGAAGTAGCGACCGGCCCGCTCGATAGGATTCCGTCTATGAACACTGTGCTCGGCCGCGCGGCCGTCCGGATCCTGATCACGATCACAGCCGCCGCAGCCGTAACAGCCCTAGGCCTCGGAACCGCCAACGCCGACACCCTCGAACAGTTCCAATCCGCCGCGGGCACCGAAGGCCTCGCCCCGCCGCTGGCCGCCGCCTACACCCTCGCTGAACAACAGGCCCACGCCGAGGGCGTACCACTGTCGATCACCTCCGGCTACCGCACCTACGAGCAGCAGCAATGGCTCTGGCAAGACGGCCTCGCCACCTACGGCACCCCCGAGGAAGCCCGCCGCTGGGTCCTCCCACCCGAAGAGTCCACCCACGTCTCCGGCCACGCCGTCGACGTCGGCCCACAGGTAGGCGCCCAGTGGCTGGAGGCCAACGGCAACCGCTGGGGCCTCTGCCGCACCTTCGACAACGAGTGGTGGCATTTCGAGCTGGCCACCGCACCCGGCGCGCCGTGCCCGCCGACGGTGCCGGACGCGAGCCACCGCTAGAGCTCGATTCGGTCGGCGAGGACAGTACGCAACCGGCGTGGCAGTGCACCTGAGTGCACTGCCACGCGGTAGGTCAGCGCAGCTCGGCGAAGAAGGTGCGGATGTCGGCGACGTGCGCGGCGGGTTCTTCCATCGCGACGAAGTGGTTGCCCGGATTCCCCGACGGCCAGTGGGTGATCTTGTTGCCGCGGTCGGCGAGTTTGCGCATCAGTGGTGAGCCGCCGCCGTAGACGCCGGTCGGCACCAGGTTCTGGTCGGTCGGCCAGCCGAAACCGCCGCCGGCGCGCAGTCCGTCGTACATCGGCCAGGACGAGGTGCCGGTGGTCTGGGTGAACCAGTAGAGCGAGATATTGGTGAGCAGGTGGTCGCGGTCGATCACGTCCTCGGCGAGGTCGGCCATGAACGCGAACTCCTGGAACTTCTGCATCATCCAGGACAGCAGCGCCACCGGCGAATCGTTCCAGCCGAGCGCGAAGGTCTGCGGGGCGGCTCTCAGGATGTCGTGATGGTTGACGCCGCCGGTCATCCACTGCTGCATCTCCGCCCACTGCGCGAGGTCCTCGGCCGTCATCGTGGGCACATCCGCCTCGGTCGGCATCCCGATCCCGCCGTCGAGGTGCACGCCGATCACGTGCTCGGGCGCGGCCAGTGCCATTTCCGGCGCGACATAGGCGCCGAGGTCGCCGCCCTGGGTGCCGTAGCGGTCGTAGCCGAGGCGGTCCATGAGGGTTGCCCACATCGCGGCGACGCGGGCCGTGGTCATTCCGGGTTCGCGCGGTGCCGCCGAGAAGGCGAAGCCGGGAACGGACGGGATCACCACGTCGAAGGCCAGTGCCGGGTCGAGACCGTGCGCGCGCGGGTCGGTGAGCGGGCCGATGGTGCGGGTGAATTCGACGAACGAGTTGGGCCAGCCGTGGGTCAGCAGCAGCGGCACCGCGTCGGGTTCGGGGGAGCGGACGTGCACGAAGTGGACGTCGAGACCGTCGATCTCGGTGACGAACTGCGGGAACGCGTTCAGTGCGGCTTCCCGTGCGCGCCAATCGAATTCGTTCACCCAGTAGTGGGCGAGCTCGCGCAGGTACTCGGTGGGGACGCCGCGCTCCCAGCCCTCGCCCGGCAGCTGCGCCGCCCAGCGCGCCCTGCTCAGTCGCTCGTGCAGATCGTCGATATCGGCCTGCGGGATGTCGATGCGGAACGGGCGGATGGTGCTCATCGGAACTCCTCGTTGTCGGTGTGATCACGACGCTATCGATCATCTAGGACAGTTCTGGTCCTAGATGTGCGGGAGAATCGAATTCATGACCGACACCGCCGCCCGCCTGCTCCGATTGCTCTCCCTGCTGCAGATGCCACGGGAGTGGCCGGGCAGCGAACTGGCCGACCGCCTCGGCGTCACCGACCGAACCGTGCGACGCGACATCGACCGGCTGCGGGACCTGGGCTATCCGGTGGTCGCCGCGATGGGCGCGACAGGCGGATACCGGCTCACCGCAGGTTCGGCGCTACCGCCGCTGATCCTCGACGCGGACGAGGCAGTAGCCGTGGCGGTCGGGCTGAGAGTCGCTGCGGGACAAGCGGTTACGGGCATCGAAGACGCCTCGGTCCGGGCCCTGACCAAACTCGAACAGGTCCTGCCAGCGAAACTCCGCCGCCGCGTACAGGTGGTCGGTTCGGCGGTCGCGGTCCGAGCGGGCGAGGGCCCCACCGTCGACCCGGAAGTCCTCACCACCCTCGCCGCCGCCGTCACCAACCGAGAACGCCTCCGCTTCACCTACCGCGACGCCACCGGCGCCGAATCCCGCCGCCACACCGAACCCGCGGGCGTCGCCGCCGCGGGCCGCCGCTGGTACCTCGTCGCCTACGACCTCGACCGCGACGCCTGGCGCAGCTTCCGCGCCGACCGCATCGAATCCCCCCACCCCACCGGCGCCCGCACCACCGCCCGTGACCTACCCGCCACCGACGCGGCCGCCTACGTCGCCGGCAGCCGAACCGATTGGGCCACACCGCAATACCGCGTCGACGTCACCATCGAGGCGCCACACGGCCGAATCGCGGGCCGCCTCGGTGAGCAACCGAAAACCCTACGCGCGGACGGCAACACCACCTGCCGCCTCACCGCCACCCGAGACGACGACCCCACCTGGCTCGCCGTCCAGCTGATCTCCCTGGGCGTCCCGTTCCGCGTATCCGATTCGCCAGAACTGATCTCGGCATTGCAAGTCCTGAACGGTCGCCTCGCTGCCGCGGTGGCGCAATGACGGGTGATCGCAGTACTAGTCTGGGATGGTGCCTCGTTCGCAATCGACCTACGTCGGGGTGGACCGGGCGCTTGCGGCAGCGTTGATCGCGCTCGATGACGCGTTCGCGGCGGTGGGTCCGCCGGTGGCCGTCGAGGCCCGCCCCTGCTGTCGGAACCCGGCGGACTACGCGGTGCTGTTGAGCAAGCCTCGTCACCAACTCACCGGAATCGAACTGGGCAGCTACGCCTTTCGAGTGCTCAACACTGTCGGATCGGCGGAGGATCGGGTGGCTCAATGACGGAGCTGTCATGGATGCGGTGACCGCGGCGTTCGATCGGACCGAGGATGTCGAGCAGTTCGAGCTGCTCGCGGAAACGTACGGGGTACTCGAGTGGGTTCGCCCCGCCTCGTAGGCAGACTGTGCCTACGAGGCGGGTCGGGGTCAGGGGCGGGCGGCGATGGCTTCGACTTCGAAGAGGACGTCGGGGGTGGCCAGGCTCGCTACGCCGATGAGGGTTTGGGTGGGTGGGGTTGTGCCCCAGTGCTCTTGGACCGCACCGGCGATCGGGCCGAGTTTGGTGACGTCGTGGTTGACCACGTAGGTCCTGAGCTGGACGACGTCGGCGAGGGTGAGGTTGTGGGCGGCCAGTGCGGTGGCGATGTTGCGGAAGGTTTGGTTCACCTGGTCGGTGAAGTCGGGGGAGATGACCTCACCTGTCGGAAGGGAGCCGTATTGTCCTGAGACGAGCACCAGACCCGTGCCCGCGGGGATGACGGCGGTGTGGCTGTAGCCGTAGGGGACCGGGTCGTGCAGGCCTTCGGGGTTGACGAGGGTGTGGGACGCGTGCTCGGTGTTGGTCATATCGACGAATCTGCCAGGGATACACGACATCCTGTGTCATGTATTGCTGGCATAGTTTTTCTTATGCGAGCTGACAGGTTGGTCTCCCTGGTGTTGCTGCTGCGCCGACACGGTCGGTTGTCGGCGGACACCCTGGCCCGCGAGTTGGAAGTGTCCACCCGCACGGTGTTGCGCGATATCGAGGCGCTGTCCACGGCCGGCGTTCCTGTCTACGCCGAACGCGGCAGGCACGGGGGCTTTTCGTTGTTGCCCGGATTCAGAACGGAGCTCACCGGCCTGAATCACGACGAGGCGTTGGCGTTGTTGATCGCCGGATCACGGCGTGGCGCACAGGCATTCGGCCTCGGGTCCGCGCTCGCGTCCGCCATGCTCAAGGTGGTCGACGCGCTGCCGGAGAGCTACCGGGACACCGCCACCGCTGCGGCCCAGCGACTGCTCGTGGACCCCGAGACCGATCTTCTGGCTCGTCGGATGGTCGACGAGGAACTGTCCGACACTGTCATGACCGAAGTTCGGCGCGCGGTATTGGCCGGACACAAGCTGCGAATCCACTACACCGCCGTGGACGGGAAACCACAGTGGCGCACCGTGGACCCGATCGGGTTGGTCACTGTTCGATGTCACGGCTATCTGCTCGCCACTAGATCCGGCGAGGATCGCACCTACCGGCTGTCGCGGGTACTGGCCGCTGAGGAGCTCGACGAGCCCGCGCAGCGACCGGATCGGGTCGATCTGAACGAAGCCTGGCAAGAGCGCAGCACCCGGTTTCGAGCCGGCGCCGACCAAGTCGTGGTGCTGACCCGTGTGGACCCGGCGCGGCGAGAGGATCTGGTCGGCACCGCGCTGGCAGTGCGTGGCGAGGAAGTTGGGGCCGACGGCTGGGTGCGGCTGGAAGCGACCTTCCAAGATCGCAGGCACGCCGAATGGGCGCTGTGGCAGCTGGCGGCCAACGCGGAAGTGCTCGACCCGCAATGGTTGCGGGCACGTCTGCACGAGCGCGCCGCCGCGATCACGGCCCGCTACGTGGCGTTACCTGAGCGGTGAGCTCACGCCAGCGCCCGAGGTAGCAGTTCCGCACCGAACACATACTGGGTCGCCGCCAGTTGCGGTGGTGTCCGTAGGCGGTGGTGCGGGCCGGACCAGCTGCTCAGCCCACTGACGCAGGTTCGCCCGGCATCCCTTCCAGCGTCAATCCACCTTCGATGGTGTTCGGCACGCGTCTGCGGTTGGGTGAGCCCAGGGCGGCGGTGAGGTCGCCGCCGTCGTGTTCGGCGAGCAGTTCACCACTGTCCCAGACGAGAAGCGTTGCGCTGACGGTGTTTTCGGCAGTGGAGTGGGCCAGGTCGTAGTGGGCGCAGCCCGGGACGTGGGGGTAGGTGATCCACAGGTCGTAGCCGGTCATGAACAGGTCCAGGTCGAATTGCACGCTGAGGCTGAGCAATTCGCTGCGGCCGTTGTCGTCTACGCCGGCGAAGGCTTCGTCCAGGGCCAGCAGGCGGGGGGCCTGCGGGTCGGCGGAGTCCAGCATGACGTGGGCCGCGGCGAACAGGGGCAGGTGCAGGGAGACCGATTGTTCGCCGCCGGACAGGGCGCTGTGGCGGGCGACGGTGAGTTTGTCCTCGGTGCCGTCGCCGGAGATCAGCGTGAAGGAGAACACTCGCCAGGTGCGGTAATCCAGTGTCGCGGCGAGGATTTCGGGGTAGGAACGTTCGGGGTGGGCGGTGCGGGCGGCGCGGATCTCGGCGGCGAAATGGGCGCGGACCGAGCCGAGGTCTTCGGGACTCAACGCGGTGGTGTCGCGGTCCAGGAGTTTGCACACCGACCGCGCCGACTCGGACAGGCCGTCGGCCAGGATCCAGTGCACACCGATCGTGTTGCCCGAGGACATGCGGCGCTGCTTCATTTCCGCGCCCATGCGGGAGATGAGTTCGCGCGCGTCGGTGGTGCGTTCGTGGATCTGCTGGGCCAGACCGGTGAGCAAGGCGTCTTCGAGAATGCGGCGTTCGGCGTCGGTGAGCAGCAGCTCCTGGTCGCGGCGGGCGGCGTCGATGCGGGCGGCGAAATCGGCCAGGGCGGTTTGGCCGTTCTCGTCGTGGACGGCGACCACGGTCAAACCGTCGGCGGCGTCCCAGTGCAGGCGGTAGTCGCGGCCGGATGCGGTGAGAGCGGCGTCGAATTCCTGCAGCGCGCTGGTGACCGCGGAGCGGGTGGATTTGCGGCTGGCCTCGGTGGGGCGGACCTGGGTGGTGGCGGTATCGAGGTCGGCGAACAGGGCGGCGACCTCGGCGGGCAGCACCTCGGGGTCGGTTTCCGGGCCCGCCGCGACGATGCGGTACTGCAGTTGCTCCGGGGTCGACCACGCGGCATCACTACTGGGCCAACGGTGTTCGGTCGAAGCACCGAGCAGGCTCAGCAGGTCAGGTCGCGCGTAGGGGGCCAAGGAACGCACCTCGGCGAGTACCTCGGTGAGCGCGGTGGCCAGCGCTTCGTTGGCGGTGCGATAGGCGGCCTCGGCATCACCGACCGCTTCGATCGCGGCATTGGCGGCCTTGCGCGCGGCCCGCTGCTCGGCCTTGGCTGCCTCGATGGCGCCGCGAGCGAGGTCCAGGTCGCGGTCGATGTCGGCGGCACTGGCGCCCAACGCTTCTCGCAGAGTTTCGAGTTTGCGCTGCTGCTCGGTGTATCCGAGCCGAGCGGCCTCCGCCTCTTCCGCGAAGGCCTCGGCCAGTGCTCGCGCTTCGTCGTGCCGGTCGGCGCCCTCGCGTTCACGTTCGCGCTCGCGCTCGTGTTCGGCGCGCAGGCGAAGCAGGCCGGTGCCGGTGTTCTCGAAATGGCGGATCGCGGCGGTGAGCGCGTCGAGTTCGCGTGCCTCACGCGGGGTTCGGTGGGCTGCGGCGGCGGCCCGAACCTTCTTGTCCAGGGCCGCGACCTCGGCGACTGCCTGATCGAGTTCGCGTTCAGCCTGGGTCGCGGCCTCGACGCGCGAGCGCATCAGACCCGCTGTCTCGGCGACCGCGCGCAACGCCGAGGTCACCGCTGACGGTCGCGGCAGCGCCTTGGCCGCAGCCGACAGTGCGGCCAATTCGGCAGTGGCCGACGCATCTTCGGCCTGCGCGGCCTCGTATTCGGCCGCAGCGGCCTCGATCGCCGCCTCGATCTCGGCGAGCCGGGACTCCCGCCTGCGAGCTCGTGCCGTCGTCCCGATGAACTCGGCTTCGGGCTTGTGGTGGTGGCCGAGGAAGACGCCCTGACGGAAGCCGCCGGTCGCGTCGACGACGGTGTGGGGTACGTCGGCGCCGGTCAGTGCGGCGAGAGTGGTGGTGGCCGATGTCGGTGCCGTCGCGGGGGCGGACTGCGCTGGTCGTTCACTACTGTTCGCGGCGCCACCAGCGGAGTAGTTCTCGTGGTGCGTGGCGTCGCGCAAAGCGATCGACGCGAGCACGGCGGCGACGGTATCCGTAGGGACGGTCAGTTCGGCCGAATCCTCTTCGACGACAAGGACATCGGCGAGGGTTCGCCCCTCCGGGCGCTGGTCGAGCGGCAAGGGGAGCAGGAAGTGCTCGGAGGAGATGTCGGCGGGCAGCGTCGGACCGCAGATCCAGCTGTCGAGCAGACCGCTGGACTGCAGTGCGGCTTCGATACCGGCCGCGTCCTGTGCGGACACCGAATCGGCGAACCGCACCAACTGCCACAGCGGTGCGCCTGGAAGTCCGCCGCGGGCGCCGGTTCTGGCGGGGTGCGGTGGGGGAGCGTCGTCGCGCTGGGCGGCGATCTGGTTGCGTTCGGCGGCCAGGGCGTCGCGACGGGCCGCGGCGGCGACGGCGCGTGAGCGGGCTTCCTGGCGGCGAGTGCGGATCTGCTCCCGCAGCGGTTCACACCGTTCGGCCAGAACCTCGGACGCGGAGGGGATGTCCTCGACTCCCGCACCGGCCAAGGCGGCGTCGAGCGCCTGGAACAAGCCGAGGGCAGCGCTGGTCCGAACCGCGCCGGACCGGCCATCCGTCACCGGGCGCCCGTCTCCCGGGCGATCGCGGGTGTCGGTACCGTCCCCGATTGTGGCGGTGTTCGTTGCCGGGGCATCGGTGCTGGACGGCGTGATATTCGAAGGTGCGGCACCGGCCTGCGTCGCAGGGGCGGCCGTGTCGAAGCCGTCTGCCGGGCCGCTCTCGGGCGATGCGACGGCGGCGAAAACCTCGGTGTTGGTGTTCCACCAGGTGCGCAGGGCGGCTGCGGATTCGTTGCGGGCCAAGGCAACTGCGGCTTCGGCGTGGGCTACCTCGGCTGCGGCGGAGTCGCGGAGTTCGATCGCGCGCTCTGCCAAGCGTTCGGATCGGGTGCGGTCTGCGGCAGCGGTTTCCCACTTACCCAAGGCTTTTCGGACCGCGCGGACGTCGGCATCGCGTTCTTCGGCGTGCCCGCGGACTGCCGCGGTGAACTGGTCGACGCGCCCGTCGGCGCTGGGCGCGGTCCATTCGATGCCCGCTTCTTCGGCGGCGGCGCGGACGGCCTCTTCGCCGCGAACGAGCGCCGCGGCGGCGACGCGGACCGCTTCGGTGGCGCGGGAGGCTTCCTCGGCGCGGCGTTGCAGGGTGTGGGAAGCCTCGGCGGCCTTGTCGCGGTGGGCGGCGGCGGAGGTTTCGAGGCGGCGCACGGCGTCGGCGAGGTCGTCGAGCTGCTGTTTGCCTTCGTAGGCGCTCGAGCGTTGCAGGTTCTCGCGGTCGGCGATGGCTTGTTCGTAGGCGTGGTCGGCGTTCTCGGCCCGGGTTTCGGCTTCGGCGCGGTCGGTTTCGCGGCGGGTGCGCAGGGCGGTCGCGGCGAACAGGGCCGTGGCGGCGTTGGTGACGGCATCGAGGCGCGTGCGCAGTTGGTCGACGTCGGTTTTCGCTTGTACCGCAAGGTATTTGCGGTAGACGTCGACGAAGCGGCGGGTGGCGGTGTCGGCCTGGACGAGACCGTCGAGGGTGCGGCCGACCTCTTCCATGTCGCTGAACGAGCGGGCCGCGTCCAGGATCAGCTGTTCGTCCAGCGGGCGCAGACCATCGGTGAGGGCTTGCGAAAGACCGCGCGGGTCAAGGTTTTTGGCCAGCTGCGGGCGGCGCAGGGTGAGGATGAGGTTGATCAGCTGGTCGTAGCGCTGCGCGCCGAGGCCGAACATGCGCGCGTCGATCGCGGCGCGGTACTCCACGGGGCGGTCGACGATGGCGTCGCTGCCGATCTGCTCGGCCAACTGTTTGCGGGTGAGCGGGCGGTCGTCGGGGCCGATCAGGGAGAAGTCGACACCGGCGCGGCCGTCGGCCACGAAGTACCAGCGGGTCACCTTGTCCGCGGAACGGGTGGCCCGCATACCGATGCCCACGGTCACGGTCTCGGGATCGTCCCAGCTGCCGCGCGCGAACTCCATCCACACATACGAGTAGGCCGATTCCTGCTTGCGGTACAGCAGATTCGACTTCATGGTGCGTTCTTCACCGGCGAACGGGTTCAGCCTGCGCGGCTCGATCCGCCCGTCCAACACGAACGGGAACAGCACTTCCAGGGCCTTGGTCTTGCCGGAACCGTTGGGTCCGCGCAGGACAAGGCGACCGTCGGCGAAGCTGAACTCCTGGTCGCGGTAGTCCCACAGGTTGACGATGCCCGCGCGGGTCGGGATGAAACGCACTCCGTCGTGAATGAGTGACATGGGTCAGTTCCCTCCCTCTCCGGTGCCGGTCTCCGCGGCGGTGACGAACAATTCCTCGGACTTGCGAACCCGCACGGTGACCACCGCGCCCCGATACCTGGCCAAGGCCGGCAGGACCAGGATTCCGTCGGGAACCGGCTGGACCAGGCGCAGTTTGGACAGCAGTGCCAGGACCTCGGTGGTGAGGCCGCCGACATCGGCTTGCCATTGCGCGGCGAAGGTCGCGCCGTAACGGTCGGTGAGCGCGGTGACGGTCGCGCGCAGCCAGGTGTGGTCGAGGAACGGGTAAGTGGGTTCGTCCTCGACGGAATCTGTTGTGGCAGCGAAGGGTTCGATGTCGTCGGCGAGCGGCGCGAAGACGCCTGCGGTGGGGATGGACGCATCGAGTTGGTCGAGCAGGACGTCGTCAGGGCTGCCACCGCTGCGACGGGGGACCGGGTTGTCGATATCGAGAACCGCGTCGGCGATCTCACCGATCAACAACAACCCCACCTGCGCCAGGGTTCCGGTGCCGGGGAAACGGGTGTCCGACAGTCGGCCCGAGGTGTCGATCAGCGCTACCCCTTCGGCGCGACGTTCGGCGCGCAAGCCGGTGCAGTATTCGACCTCGCTGATCACTCTGTCCTGGGCCAACACCGCACGCTCGGCAGCGGAAAGGTCGTCGAGGTAAACGACCGGACGCTCGACCAGAGCCCGGCGAACGCGACGGGCATGATCCGCGGTGTCCTCGGCCAACAGTCCGCGCACACTGTGCAGGTGCTGCAGGGCACGCGGCGGCCGGAACAGCGCGAACACCACCGGGCGGTCGATGTCGTACAGCGCCTCGCCCGCCTCCGGGTCGCTGGCCCAGCCGCCGGCGTCACCATCGGCCAGCGTCAACGCCCCACGCGCACCCAGCCAGCCGACGGCATCCACGAAGGCGTCACGATCGGCGGCCCGCTCGGTCGACAGGTCCAGGCCCTCGATCCGGCTCGCGTAATCGGCGACGTGTTCGGCCAACTCCGACAGGGTGATCTGGTCGCCCGCCCGGCCCAGCGCGGCCAACGCCAATGACAGGTACGCGTACCGGCGGCGGTCGAAGACACGGTCGTTGACGCTGCGGGCAGGCCGGGCGTCGTCGAGTCGGTCGTGCACCGGGTACAGCCGGGCCGTGGTCTCGGTGACTTCCAGGCGGTACCCGAACAGTTCGGCCAGGTCCTCACGCAATTCCGTGGCCCACCGCCGGATCAGCGGCAACGCGATCCGGTCGGGATACACCCGCGTGACCAGGTGGTTGGCCAACATCACCCGCGCCGCACGCTGATAGCTGTCCAGGGCAAGCGCGTCGATCCGTTGCCGCTTCACAGGCTCGCCCCTCGCGTACGGCGGCGGTCGCCGACGTCGATGGGCGGGGAAGCCCGGCGTAATCGCCCAATTCGGCTCGTTTCAGTCAAAATTTTGACTCTGATCCCACGAAGTGGGCGATTACGCCGGGTCGGCGGCCCCAGTCTCATCGCCCGACTCCCCGTCGCGCCGATTCGCGCACTTCGAGGCGGCGGTTGTTCAGGTGGAGCACGCCCGCGGCGGTGTGGATCACGGTCGACCCGTCGCACGGGCGCACAGTCAAGGTGACGCCATTGTCGGAACCTGTTGTGCCGTCGACCTTTCCGGTGACCGGAACCCACGCGGTCGAGGCCGCGTCGAGCAGACGCAACAGCACCTCGGTCTCACGCTGATCCAGTACCCGCTCGTGCACATTGCCCTGCGACAGCGAGGCAGCGGCCGCGGCACGTTCGCGCTGCGCCGCCAGTTGGGCCTCGCGAAGCCGCCGCACGCCCGCGTCGTTGCGCACGATCCTGGCGGGTGCGCCCGCAGTGGGCGCGCGCCCGGTCTCGGCGAGCGTGCGGGAGATCTCCAAAGGTGGTGCGTCCCACCAGGATCGGCCCACAGGTACCAGCTCCGCGTCGGGGTGTTCCAGTGACAGGTGACGCGGCTTACCCAAGCCGAACACGGCGTCGTACAAAGCGTGCGCACTGCCCGCGGTGGGTGTGGCCACGAACCATTCGGCCAGGTGCCGCAACGCCGACTCCCGGCTCACCCCACCGCGACGGGTCTCGGTGACCCGCCGCAGCAACGACAGCACCGCCGCGATCGCGCTCATGGTCGCCTCACGCAACCGATCGGCCTCGCAGGTCTCCGAGGATTCACTACCTGCGGACACGAACCAGGTCCGCAACCCGTCCCACCGTGCACGCCAATCTGCTTCGCGCTCAACAGAACTCAGCATCACCCGTTCGTCGCACCCGGCGGCCCGCCCGATCAACACCGAGACCCCGGTTTCCTCCACCTCACCGATCGCCGCTGCCAACCGTGGCGCGAACCGTGCCAGATCCATGCTGAATTCCCGCATGTGCGACAGCAGCGCATCCTTGTGGGCGAGAAAGGATTCCGGGGTGATCTCGGTGGTGCGCACCAGGTCGCCCAGTGACAGGTAGAAGTGCGCGGCCCGTGCGGCCATGTCGGTCAGCGTCGCGTCGAGCCTGCGCAGCGTGGTGTAGACCCGTTCGGCGTCGCCGTCGCGGTTGGCCACCGCCAAGGTGCGCAGATCGGCCAGCAGTTCCGGCAGCACCAACCGCGACAGCGACGCGTCCTCCATCCGGGCCGTCAGCACCCCGGCCACCGCCCGGTACGCCTGGTACCCGGCTTGGGCGAACTGGTAGACGTAATGCCGGTTGCGGTACTCGGCCAGCGTCGCCGCCCGCGTGCCGTCGTAACTGCGTTCCAGCACACCCCAGCGATGCAACTGCTCGAGCAGCGGCCCGATCTCGACCGCGGGCAAGGGCACACCCACGGCCGCGGAGACCCGGCCGCCGGACTCGGCACGCGAAATCCACTCGGCGACGTCGTCGGCGTGCAACAACACCACGTAGGCCGCGCGAGCGCTGTCGAACGCGCGCAGCACCCGCAGGTAGTCCGCGCGCTTCTCGGCGGTGGCGAAGGAGAACAACCGCAGACGCTCGTCCCACAGGGCGGGTACGGCGCTGGGCAGGCCGTCGGCGGAGTCGGTCACCGTAGAGAGGGTAGTGGTGGCCGTGTCGTGCCCCGCCGGACCCGTCCCGATCGGCGTGCCACCGCCGGGGCAGCTCACCCGACGCTGAGCGATCGCAGCTGCTCGAGGAACGATTGGGTGCGCTGATCTCCTGGGTACC
Organism: Nocardia sp. NPDC058666; assembly: GCF_042714895.1. Lineage (NCBI taxonomy): Bacteria > Bacillati > Actinomycetota > Actinomycetes > Mycobacteriales > Nocardiaceae > Nocardia > Nocardia sp. NPDC058666. Next base: position 14,885 of record NZ_JBHXRY010000004.1, on the reverse strand, counting down.
GTTCGATGATCTCCCTGGCGGCCTCGCCCGCGATCCACGCCAGCGACGGCAGCGACTTGCGACCGGGGGAGAACGCCGCGACACCTTCCTCGACCGCGCGCTCGAGGTCGCGGTCACGCACCGCCACCACGGCCAGGGTCAGTCGCGCCTCCGAGACCCGCATGGGGTTGCGCACCGAACCGTCGGGTCGGGTCGAATCGCTGATCACCTGCTGGGCGTAGCGCTCGGCCAGACGATCCTGACCCGCCACCCGGCAGCAGTCCATCGCGTAGAAGTCGAACTTGGTGGCATCCACGACGAAATGGTTGTCCAGATCGGCGGGGTGACCCATCCGCGACAGGATCGCCCTGCCCTCGTCCAATGCGGTCTGCACATTGCGACGATCACCCAGCCGTGCCCAGCCCTTCGCGCGCTGCGCCGCCAACTGCACGCCCACGCTCATCGACGTGGTGCCTGCCATGGCTTTCTCCGACACATCGATCGCGCCACGAAAGTTGCCCTGCGTCAACGCGAACCACGCCGACATCTCCGCGGCCCACCCGACGATCTCGACATTTCCGGCTTCGCGACCCAGCGAATCCGCCGCTCGCCGAGTGGCTTCCGCGGCTCCGCGCCGGCCCAGATCGTAATCGACGCAACCCACCAGCAACGCCACCCAGCCGGCCAGCACGAGGATCTCCCGATGCTGGCTCAGAGTCAGGCGGCTGTCCAGCAGCGAGGTGATCCGGCGCAGCCACGCGGTCCCCTCCGCGTGCAGCGCGTGCGGTTCGGCGTACGCGTATTCGCAGCACAGTCTTTCGGCGGTGATCCGCACCGCGTCCAGGGTCGCGCTGTTGACGTCGGACATGCGTAGTCGTCCGATGAACTCCAAAGTGTCCATACCGGTTGCCGATAACAGCTCGTCATCGCGGTTGGGACGGGACTTCGGGAAGAACGCGGCGGTGACGGTGTCGAACGCGGCCGCGATGATCGGCGCGTAGAACTCGTCAGGTCGCGATTCCCCGGATTCCCAACGGCGCCAGTTGCGCAGCAGGGTACTGTCCGTCGGCAGGTTGTGGGAGGACTTGGTGCGCATCGCGCGTACCGCGTCGGACTGCGACCACCCCCTCGCGTCACGTTCCGAGCGCATCCGAACAGCCCATACGGGTCGATCATCAGTTGCGGTCACGGCGGTAGTATTCCACCAGTTAACCTTCGGCGTCTCGGATAGGGCATGTAGATGTCATCGGATTGACATCTGCTGCCGGGGGTCACCAGTGTTCATGATGTAAGTAGTACGAAACCTCGTACGACGACAACAGATCCGACAACAGAACAGCGATCCCAATCCAACGGAGGTTCGGGTGGAAGCGTTGATCTATGGATACTTGCGGGACGATCTGGCCGATGGTCAGAGCGACCAATTGGAGGCTGCCCTACGCAGTCTCGCAGCAACCGCGGGCATGTGCTTCGCCGCGACGTTCCACGAAGAACCCGCGGGCGACGGTGCGGCTTTCGCCGAACTCACCCAGGAACTCAAGCGCGCCGACGCCCACCACGTGGTGGTGCCGTCGCTGGAACACCTTGCCGGGCAGACGATTCCGCGCGACCTGCTGATCGCGAAGCTGGCGCACGAGGCGGCCGCCCAGGTACTGACCCTGGAGCGTTAGCCATGGATGTTTGCGCCGATCCACCATCTCGGTAGTGGCCGCACCGGCGGCTGGGCAACCGATTCGAGCAATCGGGTCAGAGGCCGAAGCCGCCGGGACCGCGCCTGCGCAGGTACTTCTCGAACTCCGCGGCGATGGCATCGCCGTCGATCTTGGACATGGTCTCGTTGAGGTCGATCGCCGCGTCGCCGCGCTCCTCGAGGGTGCGCACGTACTCGCTGATCTCCTCGTCGCTCAACGTCATCTCGTTGACGGCGACTTCCCACTCCTCGGCCTGCTTGGGCAGCTCGCCCAGCGGCACCTCGATGTCGAGCACGTCCTCGACCCGGTGCAGCAGCGCGATCGTGGCCTTGGGGTTCGGCGGCTGTGACACGTAGTGCGGGACCGCGGCCCAGAACGACACCGCGGGCACTCCGGCCTTCACGCACTGGTCCTGCAGCACCCCGGTGATCCCGGTGGGACCCTCGTATCTGGTCTGTTCCAGGCTGAACCGCTCCGCGGCCTCGGGACTGTAGGCCGAACCGGTCACCGGCACGGGCCGGGTGTGCGGGGTGTCGGCCAGCAGCGCGCCGAGGATGACCACGGTCTCCACGCCCAACTGCTCGATGAACTCGAGCAGGTCGTCGCAGAAGCTGCGCCATTTCATGTTCGGTTCGATGCCACGCAACAGCACCACGTCGCGGTCGCTGCCGGGGGGCGAGCACACCGACAGCATGGTCGAGGGCCACTGGATCTCCCTGGTCACGCCGTCGACCTGACGCACCGTGGGCCGGTTCACCTGGTAGTCGTAGTAGTCCTCGGAGTCCAGCTCGGCCAGCGGCTCGGCGTCCCAGATCAGTTCCAGATGTTCGATCGCGCCACTGGCGGCGTCACCGGCGTCGTTCCAGCCCTCGAAGGCCGCAACCATGACGGGATTGCGCAACGTCGGCAGTACCGTGTCGGGGGTCTCACTGGCATCCACCCGGTCAGCCTAGTGTCTCGCGCGATTTGTTTTGCGGTGACCGGCGCTCGAGCGTGTTCGTGGCCGCGGGTGTGTCCGACGCCACTGGATTCACCCACAGTGGTCTTGTTCGTCGGAGGGGCCCTCTAGTCTTGAATCATGTCTGCGTCCTTGCCCACCGGGTTCGATACCACGCTCCTCGACACGCTCCAGCGGCGTGTTGTCATCGGCGACGGCGCGATGGGCACGATGTTGCAGGCCGCGGACCTGTCGTTGGACGACTTCCGTGGCCTCGAGGGTTGCAACGAGATCCTCAACGACACCCGGCCCGATGTGCTCGCCGACATCCACCGCGCGTACTTCGCCGCGGGCGCGGATGCGGTGGAGACCAACACTTTTGGTTGCAACCTGCCCAACCTCGCCGACTACGACATCCAGGATCGCATCCGGGATCTGTCCGAACGCGGCACCCGCATCGCCCGCGATGTGGCCGACGAGATGGGTCCTTCGGCCGACGGCACCCCGCGCTATGTGCTGGGTTCGATGGGTCCGGGGACGAAGCTGCCGACGCTGGGTCACGCGCCGTTCGTGTCGCTGCGTGACGCCTACACCGAGGCCGCACTGGGCATGCTCGACGGTGGTGCCGACGCGATCCTGATCGAGACCTGCCAGGACCTGTTGCAGGTGAAGGCCGCGATCACCGGTTCGCGCCGGGCGATGATCCAGGCCGGGCGGCGGATCCCGATCATCACGCACGTGACCGTGGAGACCACCGGCACGATGCTGGTCGGTTCCGAGATCGGCGCGGCGCTCACGGCGCTGGAACCGCTCGGTATCGACATGATCGGTTTGAACTGCGCGACCGGTCCGGCGGAGATGAGCGAGCACCTGCGGCACCTGTCGCGGCACGCGAAGATCCCGGTGTCGGTGATGCCGAACGCGGGTCTGCCGGTGTTGGGTGCCAACGGTGCCGAGTACCCACTCACGCCCGAAGAGCTCGCGGTGTCGATGAGCGGATTCGTGTCGGAGTTCGGCCTGTCGCTGGTGGGTGGTTGCTGCGGTACTACTCCTGAGCACATTCGTCAGGTCGCCGAGGCGGTGCGCGAGGTCGAGAAGACCCTGCCGCCGATCACGCAGCGTCGTGCGCCCGAGCACGAGCCGGCCGTGTCGAGCATGTACACCGCTGTCCCGTTCGAGCAGGACGCGTCGATCATGATGATCGGCGAGCGCACGAATGCCAACGGCTCCAAGGCTTTCCGTGACGCGATGCTGGCCGCGGACTGGCAGCGCTGCCTCGAGATCGCCAAGGACCAGACCCGCGACGGCGCGCACATGCTCGACCTGTGCGTCGACTACGTGGGCCGCGACGGCGCCGAGGACATGAACGAGCTGGCTTCGCGACTGGCCACGGCCTCGACGTTGCCGATCATGCTCGACTCCACCGAGGTGCCCGTGCTGCAGGCGGGTCTGCAGCATCTGGGCGGTCGGTGCGCGGTGAACTCGGTGAACTACGAGGACGGCGCGGGCCCGGATTCGCGCTTCCAGCAGATCATGCGCCTGGTGTCCGAGCACGGTGCCGCCGTGGTCGCGTTGACCATCGACGAAGAGGGTCAGGCGCGCACCGCCGATCACAAGGTCGCGATCGCGGAGCGGCTGATCGACGACATCACTGGCAACTGGGGTCTGGCCGAGTCCGACATCATCATCGACACCCTGACCTTCACCCTGGGCACCGGGCAGGAGGAGTCGCGCAAGGACGGCGAGGAGACGATCAAGGCCATCCGCGAACTCAAGCGCCGCCGCCCGAACGTGCAGACCACCCTGGGTCTGTCCAATATCTCCTTCGGTCTGAACCCGGCCGCGCGGCAGGTGCTGAACTCGGTGTTCATGCACGAATGCGTGCAAGCGGGACTGGATTCGGCGATCGTGCACGCGTCGAAGATCCTGCCGATGAGCCGGATTCCCGAGGAGCACCAGCAGGTCGCCCTCGACCTGATCTACGACCGGCGCACCGAGGACTACGACCCGCTGCAGACGTTGATGGCGCTGTTCGAAGGCGTGTCTACGGCATCGTCGAAGGCCTCGCGTGCCGAAGAGATGGCGTTGCTGCCGCTGTTCGAGCGTCTGGAACGGCGCATCGTCGACGGTGAACGCAATGGCCTGGGCGATGATCTGGACGAGGCGATGCAGACCGTGCCGCCGCTGCAGATCATCAACGAGACCCTGCTGTCGGGCATGAAGACCGTGGGTGAGCTGTTCGGGTCGGGGCAGATGCAGTTGCCGTTCGTGCTGCAGTCCGCCGAAGTGATGAAAACCGCTGTCGCGCACCTGGAACCGCACATGGAAGCCACCGACGACGCGGGCAAGGGTCGGATCGTGCTGGCCACGGTGAAGGGCGATGTGCACGACATCGGCAAGAACCTGGTCGACATCATCTTGTCCAACAACGGCTACGAGGTCGTGAACCTGGGCATCAAACAGCCCATCGCGACCATCCTCGACGCCGCGCAGGACAAGAAGGCCGACGTGATCGGCATGTCCGGGCTGCTGGTGAAGTCCACGGTGGTGATGAAGGAGAACCTGGGCGAACTCAATGCCAAGGGCGTGGCCGAGCAGTTCCCGGTGTTGCTGGGTGGTGCGGCGCTGACCCGTTCCTACGTGGAGAACGATCTGACCGCCGTCTACGACGGAGATGTGTACTACGCGCGGGACGCTTTCGAGGGTCTGCGGTTGATGGACGAGATCATGACCGTCAAGCGTGGCGGTGGGCTTGATCCCGACAGCCCGGAGGCGATCGCTGCCAAGGAGAAGGCCGCCGAGCGTAAGGCGCGGCATGATCGGTCCAAGCGGATCGCGGCCGAGCGCAAGGCTGCCGAGGCGCCGATCGTGGTGCCGGAGCGTTCCGATGTGGCCGCGGATCTGCCGGTGCCCACGCCGCCGTTCTGGGGCACTCGGGTGATCAAGGGCCTGCCGTTGGCGGAGTACTCGGGTCTCCTCGACGAGCGGGCGCTGTTCCTGGGGCAGTGGGGTTTGCGCGGGCAGCGTAAGGGTGAAGGTCCCACGTACGAGGACCTGGTGGAGACCGAGGGCCGGCCGCGGTTGCGTGCGTGGCTGGATCGCCTGGCCACCGAAGGTGTCCTGCAGCACGCGGCGCTGGTCTACGGGTACTTCCCCGCGGTATCGGAGGGTGACGAGGTCATCGTGTTGACCGAGCCCAATCCTGATGCGCCGGAACGGTATCGGTTCACCTTCCCGCGTCAGCAGCGCGACCGGTTCCTGTGTGTCGCGGACTTCATCCGTTCGCGGGAGAAGGCTCGCGAGACCGGGCAGGTCGACGTGTTGCCGTTCCAGTTGGTGACCATGGGCCAGCCGATCGCCGACTTCGCCAACGCGTTGTTCGCCGGTGACAACTACCGCGACTACCTCGAGGTGCACGGTATCGGTGTGCAGCTCACCGAGGCGCTGGCCGAGTACTGGCACCGACGCGTGCGTGAGGAACTGACCGTCGACGGCAAGTCCATCGCCGCCGACGACCCCGCCGACGTGCAGGACTACTTCAAGCTGGGCTACCGCGGTGCGCGCTACTCCTTCGGGTACGGCGCCTGCCCTGACCTGGAAGACCGCGCGAAACTGGTCGACCTGCTCGACGCTGGCCGGGTCGGCGTCACCCTGTCGGAGGAACTGCAACTGCACCCCGAACAGTCCACCGACGCGTTCGTGCTGCTGCATCCGGAAGCGAAATACTTCAACGCCTGACAGACTGACTGCAGCACGTGCGCAGATCGGATCGGTCCCACGGGCCGGTCCGATTCTCGTTGCGGCGCTTGTGAGTCTGGTCACGATGGCTGCGTGTGACCATGGGCAGGGCTGTCTCGCAACAGGATCGAAGCAGTTCAGCACGTAAGATTTTCGAAAGTTTCATCCCGCTGTGGCGCGGAGGGCGAGACGACTCAGCGGTAAGCAGGAGGGGCACCAGATATGACATCGGATCGGTTGATCGCGGGACGCTATCGACTCACCGACCCGATCGGCACGGGTGCGATGGGAGTGGTGTGGCGCGCCACCGACGTCCGGTTGCGGCGCACCGTCGCGGTGAAACAGGTCCTGCTCGCACCGGGCCTGACCGGCACCCAGGCGCTGGAAGGCAAACTGCGCGCCATGCGCGAGGGCCGGATCGCCGCGCGCCTGCACCACCCCAACGCCATCACCGTGTTCGACGTCGCCGAAGAAGACGGCCAGCCCTGGCTGGTCATGGAATACATGAACGCCCCCAGCCTCGCGGCCAAGCTCGCGGGCGGGGTGACGCTGCCACCGATAGAGGTCGCCGGGATCGGTGCCCAGGCCGCCGCGGCGCTGTCGGCCGCTCACGACGCCGGCATCATGCACCGCGACGTGAAACCGGCCAACCTCCTGGTCGGCGACGACGGCACGGTCAAGCTCACCGACTTCGGCATCTCGCACGCGACCGGCGACGTCACCGTCACCGCCACCGGATTCCTGGCTGGCACCCCCGCCTACCTGGCCCCCGAGATCGCGCGCGGCGACAACCCCAAACCCGCCGCCGACGTGTTCGCGCTCGGCTCCACCTTGTACGCCGCCTCCGAAGGCGCGCCGCCGTTCGGCGAAGGCGACAACCCCCTCGCCGTGCTGCACGCCGTGGCACGCGGTGTCGTGCCGCAACCGAAGAACGCGGGCCCGCTGGGACCGGTCCTGATGTGGCTGCTCACCGCCTCCGCCGACGACCGGCCGACCATGGCGCAGGCGCGAGTCGCGCTGGAAGATGTTGCGGCAGGACGGGTTCCGGCGCTGCCTGCCTCGGCGACGAAGATGCTGCCGATCGGCGACGCGGACACGACGTTGATCCCACGGCCAGGTGGTACGTCGAACGGGGGAGCGGCGGGTAAGTCCGGTGCGGCGGCACTGCTCGGCAGCGGATGGGCGATGGCGAAGGCTGCCCGGTCGGCGATCTCGGGAAGGTCGTCGAACGGCGAAGTCACGGGCACAGGGTCCGAGTCGGGCGCGGTCGGCCAGGCTTCCGGTGGGCGGACAGCTTCGGGCGGCGGTCAGGCCGGTTCGAGTGCGGGTCAGGCCGCTGCGGGCCGGGCCAGGCAAGTGCACTCCGACGACGTTGAACACAGGTCTTCCCACGGAGTCGGGCCGACGGGGGACCGTGCGGATTCGGGACCTGCGGCACTGAGTGTGGTCGGCGCAGCGGCCGCGGGCGATCCCGGACTCGTGCGTCCACGCGATGTCGCCTCGTCGAACTCGGCCGGCGTCGAACGCGCGGGCGTCGAGGCGGACGCGCGCGCTCGGGCCGCGGCAGGTCCGAGCTCCGGCCTTCACCCCGCGTTCGCGTCCCCGCCCTCGCGCACCGACCGGCTGAACAACAACCGGGTCATGCTGCTGCTCGCCGCCGCGGTCGCCGCTTTCACCGTCATGCTCGTGGTGCTGGTCGTCACCCGCGACCAGGGCGACCCCGATCAGCAGGCGCAGATCCCCGCCTCGCCGGTCACCGTCACCACCGTGGTCGACGGCAAGGTCAGCACCGTGGTGATCGTGCCCGACCAGGAGACCATCACCGTCTCGGCCCCGCCCGCAGCGGTGCCCAGTGGCGCCACGACCACCGGCAATGCCCCCACCAGCACCTCGGCCAAACCGACCCCGACCACCACCGCGACGAGTTCGACCATCACCACCACCCCCTTCGGCCCGCCCACCGCGGACCGGGTCAACCAGTTCATCGCCGGGTACTACGGCATGCTGCCCGGCAATATCGGTGGGGCGTGGGCGCAGCTGTCGCCCGCCTACCAGGCGCAGACCGGCGGTTTCGGCCAGTACTCGTCGTTCTGGTCGTCGGTGCGGTCGGTGACTGTCGGCTCGATCACCCCCAGCGGCCCCAACCGCGCCGTGGTGACCCTGACCTACCACCTCACCAATGGGACCGTGACCTCGGAGAATCGCTGGATTCAGGTCTCCGGCGACGCGGGCAACCTGCAGATCGCGGGCTCGGGCGTGTAAAGGGCAACCGTTACTCTGGACGGGGTCCGGCGACAGTCGGGCAGTGGCGATGTGTGACGAGAACGAGGCGAGTGAACAGGTGAGCGCGCGACCGGCCGCGGTGCTATGGGACATGGACGGCACCCTCCTGGACTCGGAGAAGCTGTGGGACATAGCAGTTCGCGAACTCGCTCGCGAACACGGCGCCGAGCTCACCGACGAGGTCCGGCACGCGCTGATCGGCGCCTCCGGGCCCAACGCGCTGCGCATGTTGTTCGAGGGCATCGCGGTGGTGCCGACGCCGCAGATGATCGTCGAAGCGGGGGAGTTCCTCGAGCGGCGGGTCACCGAGTTGATGCTGGGCCCGATCCCGTGGCGTCCCGGTGCCAAGGATGCCCTCGGCATGGTGCGTGCCGCCGGCCTGAAGTGCGCGCTGGTCACCAACACCAAGCGTTCGCTCACCGAATACGGCCTCGACACGCTGGGCCGCGACTACTTCGACACGTCGGTGTGTGGTGACGAGGTACCCCACGGCAAGCCCGATCCGGCCATCTATCGCCGCGCCGCGGAACTGCTCGGGGTCGACCCGAGTGAGTGTGTGGCGATCGAGGATTCGCCGACCGGGTCGCTGGCCGCGCAGGGTGCGGGCTGTGGGCTGATCGTGATCCCGTGCGAGATCGAGGTTCCGCAGGCACCCGGGCGGGTATTCCGGGAGTCGCTGGTCGGTTTGTCGGTGCGGGATCTGACCGCCGCACTGCACGCCCGCGTCTGAAATTCAGACCCTGCGCTCGAATCTTTCACCAGCCCAGCGTGATAGGGCGCAATAGCCTACCGTGATAAGTCCGCAACCTAGGTGGATTCCGCGAAAACTGTTGTCACACAGTTGATTTCGCACGATTGTGATCTTCCCGGGATATGCCCGATTTGTCGAAACCACCGGCGCGCGCACGGAAATTCCCGCAAACTGGGTAGATGACGGGCACGCGGGGGCTTGACGAAATCGTCGATATCGCACGGTATCCACTCACCGATCTCGGTGGTCCGGGCAGGCTTGCCGCGATCGAGGCCGCCCGCGCCGAACTGGCCGAAGACGGCTGCACGGTGCTGCGCGGGTTCATCCGGCCGCAGCTGCTGGACACCCTGCGCGCGGAGGGCGAGCGGATCGCCCCGCACGCCCACTACAAGGTCGAACGCGTCAACGCCTACAACATCGAACTCGACGCCGACCTGCCCGCCGACCACCCGGCCCGGATCGTGCTCGACCGCGGCAACGCCTTCGTGGCGCGCGACCGCATCCCCGCCGACGCGCTGATCCAGCGCCTGTACACCGACCCGGTGTTCCAGCGGTTCGTCGCGGACTGTTTCGAACTCGACGACCTGCACGAATTCGCCGACCCACTGGCCGGTTTGTGTCTGAATGTGGTCGAGCCCGGCATGTCGCACCCCTGGCATTTCGACACCAACGAGTTCACCGTCAGCATGCTCACCCGCAAGCCCGAATCGGGCGGGGTGTTCGAATACTGCCCCAATATCCGCGACCCGCACGCCGAGCACCTCGACGACGTCCGCGACGTGCTCACCGGTGACGGCACCCGGTTCGTCCGCGCGCTGGAACTGCGCCCCGGCGATCTGCAGCTGTTCAAAGGCCGCTTCTCGCTGCACCGCGTGACCGAGGTATCCGGTGCGACACAACGACATTCGGCGATTTTCGCCTACACGGACCGTCCAGGGGTGATCGGCACGGTCGAACGCACCAGACAGTTGTTCGGCCGTGTCCTGCCCGACCATGTGGCCGCCGCGGCCGACGCCGTCCGAGGTGACCGACTGCTCGACTGAGAGGAACCGCCCATGTCCGTTCCGTTGCACACCACCGGCAAAGCATCCTTCGACGACATCTACGAAAGTCCCGATCCGCGCGCCTATTTCGAGCGGATGAACGATCTGGACTACCGGATCCCGGAACTGGCAAAGCCGCACTTCGCCGAACAGCTGCGCCAACTGCGCGCGGCACGACCGGGCCGGATCCCGACCGTTCTCGACCTCGGGTGCTCCTACGGGGTGAACGCGGCACTGCTGCGCGCCGACACCACCGTGGACGAAATGGCCAGGCACTACCGCGATCACGCCGACACCGACCGGGTCGGGCTGATCGCGGCGGACCGGGAGCGGTTGCGCGGTGATCTGCTGCCCGACGTACGCTTCGTCGGGATGGACGCCGCACGCCCGGCGCTGACCTACGCCCACGCCGCCGGACTCCTGCACGACTTCGTGCACGCCGACCTCGAGGCCACCGAGCCCACCGAGGCGCAGCGCCGTGTGCTGGCATCGGCGGATCTGGTGATCTCCACCGGATGCGTCGGCTACATCACCGAGAAAACACTGTCCAGGGTCGCGCAAGCAGATCCGCGCAAGCGACCGTGGATGGCGCACTTCGTGTTGCGGATGTTCGATTTCGGTCCCATCGCCGCGGAACTGGCCGCGCTGGGCTATCGCAGCGAGCAACGTCCCGGTATGTTCCAGCAGCGGAGATTCGCCTCGGCGCAGGAACGCGAGCAGGTGCTGGATGCGTTGGCGGCCAAGGGAATCGACACCACCGATCACGAAGCCGAAGGCTGGCTGTACGCCAACCTGTACCTGTCCCGCCCGCATCCCATCGAGACCTGAGGACTTGGTTTGAACCAACCCACGTTCGCCGCCGAAGACACGCTGCCACGGGTACCGCTGCCGACACTGGACGACAGTTGCGCGCGGTTCCTGCAGTGGTGTGCACCCCTGCTCGGCGCCGAGGAATACGCCACCACCGAGGGCGCGGTAGCCGAGCTGCTGCGCCCCGGTGGGGCCGGGCGGGCGCTGCACGCGGCGCTGGCCGAATACGACGCCACCCCCGGTGTCGGCAGCTGGCTCGACGAGTTCTGGCCGTCGCGGTACCTGGGCCGTCGCGACCGGATCGCGTTGAACGCCAACTTCGTGTTCCTGTTCCGCGACGACACCCCGCTTGCCGCGTCGACGGTGGCGGGGCAGGCCGAGCGGGCCGCCGCGATCATCGAAGCGGCGGTGGACTACAAGCTGGCGCTGGACGCGGAACAGATCCCGCCGGTCACCCAGCGCGGGACGCCGCTGTCGATGTGGCAGAACAAATACCTGTTCTCCGAGACCCGCATCCCCGGGCTCATCCAGGACAGTGTGCGCAAGCCGTACAGCCCGGAATGGCCAGGACCCTCGGACGCGCGGCACATCGCGGTCTTCTACCGCGGCAACGTCTTTCGGATGGACGTCATCGGACCCGACGGTGCGCCGTACGCGTTCGACGACGTGGTCGACGGACTGCGTGCGGTGATCAAGGGCGGCACCAAGCCCGCCGCCACCGACACCTCGATCGGGCACCTGACCACCAAGGCCCGCACGGAATGGGCCCGCAGCCGCGCCGACCTGCGCACCGAACCCGCCAACGTCGAGGCGTTCGACGCGGTGGAGACGGCACTGTTCTCGGTGTGCCTCGAGGACTTCGCGCCGCGCGACGAACTGCACGCCTGCGACCAGCTGCTGCACGGTGACAGCGGCAACCGCTACTTCGACAAGTCGGTGTCGTTCATCGTGTTCGCCGACGGCCAGGCCGGCATCAACATCGAACACTGCGGGCTGGACGGCACCACCGTGCTGTCGTTCGTCGACGCGCTGCTCGAGCGATCCGTCGCCGACCACACCGCCACCAGCGGTGTGCAATCGCAGGGGCTGCCCGCGGTGGAGCCGATCGAGTTCGTACTCGACTCCGCGGCCCGCGCCGATATCGCCGCGGCGGGCGCGGACTTCGCTCGCTTCGCCGCCGACACGGCGACGTCGCTGGTGTCGTTCGAGGATTTCGGTACCGCCGAGGCCAAGAAGTTGGGCATCTCACCCGATGCCTTCGCGCAGTTGAGCTACCAGCTCGCCCACCGGCGCAGCAAGGGGCTGACCGGGGCCACCTACGAATCCATCGCCACCCGACAGTTCCGCAACGGTCGCACCGAGGCCATGCGGGTGGTCACGCCGGAGATGGTGGCGTTCGTGGACGCGATGACCGATCCCGAGGTCGACGCCGAGACGAAGCTGGCCGCCGCGCGTGCCGCCGCGTCCGCGCATGTCGCCCGCGCGAAGGAGTGCCAGGCGGGGCAGGCGCCCGAGCAGCACCTGTGGGAGCTGGAGTGGATTCAGCGTCGGCGGGGGGAACAGCTCGGTGTCGCCGAGGAGCGGATCGCGTTGTTCGACAGCCCTGGCTGGACGGTTATGCGCGACGATTACCTGTCGACCAGTTCGGCGCCGTCGAAGTACATCCGGTATTTCGGGTTCGGCTCCACGAGTCCGAAGTGCATCGGCGTCGCGTACGTGTTGCTGCCGGATCGCTGGAACATTTACCTGGCTACTCCGAAGTCGGTGTCGGATCAGATGTATGCGTTCGCGGATCACCTGCGGATCGCGGTGGCCGATCTGCGGGAGCTGCTGGGCTGAGATGGCGGCCTTGTCTGGGGTTTGAGTGGTCCCAGATGGTTGGGGGCTGTGTTTTTGGAGCGCTGGCGCGCTCGAGCGCGGCCCCTGAGGGGCCGCGAGTTAGCCACCGTTGCTAGAGGC
>NZ_JBHXRY010000004.1:0-1643 GCF_042714895.1 Nocardia sp. NPDC058666 | reverse complement strand
GGAAGCACAACCGTTCCCCCCCCTTTACTGGCCTCCCCCCCCCCCCCCCACCCCCCCCCCCCCCCCCCCCGGGCCGCTACGCCGCTGCGCGGCGGACCCTCCCTATGGGTCGGGTGTGCGGGGCTGGGTGTGCGGTAGGGCCGGTTCAGGTGTGTGGTGTGTGGGGGGCTGGGTGTGCGGTAGGGCTGGTTCAGGTGTGTGGTGTGTGCAGGGCGGGGAGGGCGGGGTGGTGCCGATTCCGGTGGGTCGGGTGTGCGGGGTTGGGAGGGTGGGTAGGGCGGATTCAGGTGGGTGTGGTGTGCGGGGCCGGAATTGTGGTGGCGGTGGTGTGAAAGAATCTGTTCTCGTGAAGAACTTCGAATCCCTGTTCGCCGAGCTGACCGAGCGTGCCCAGACCCGCCCTGAGGGCTCTGGCACCGTGGCCGCGCTGGACGCAGGCGTTCATTTCCAGGGCAAGAAGGTTCTGGAAGAAGCCGGGGAGATCTGGCTGGCCGCCGAGCACGAAAGCGACGACGCGCTCGCCGAGGAGATCTCGCAGCTGCTGTACTGGGTCCAGGTGATGATGCTGGGTCGCGGGTTGAAGCTCGAGGACGTGTACCGACATCTGTGACGGCCCGACCGTCGCGATCGACACGTTGCTCACTTCCCCCGAAAGGTCCCCATTCTCATGTTGCGCGTCGCAGTTCCCAACAAGGGTTCGCTGTCCGAAGCCGCCGTCTCCTTCCTGAGCGAAGCCGGCTACCGCAAACGCACCGACTCCCGCGAGCTCACCGTCCTGGACCTGTCCAACCAGGTCGAGTTCTTCTTCCTTCGCCCCAAGGACATCGCCATCTACGTCGGCTCCGGTGAGCTCGACCTCGGCATCACCGGCCGCGACCTGGCCCTGGACTCCGGCTCCCCGGTCAGCGAACGCCTGTCGCTGGGCTTCGGCCGCTCGAGCTTCCGCTACGCCGCCCCCGCGGGCGAGGACTGGAAAGTCGAAGACCTCGCGGGCAAGCGCATCGCCACCTCCTACCCGAACCTGGTCCGCGCCGACCTGGCCCGCTTCGGCATCGAAGCCGACGTGATCCGCCTCGACGGCGCGGTGGAGATCTCGATCCAGCTCGGCGTCGCCGACGCCATCGCCGACGTCGTCGGCTCCGGCCGCACCCTGCGCCAGCACAACCTGGTCGCCTTCGGTGAGTCCCTGTGCGACTCCGAGGGCGTGCTCATCGAGCGCACCGGCTCGGACCCCGACGACCGCGCCCGCAACCAGATCATCAACCGCATCCAGGGCGTGGTCTTCGCCCAGCAATACCTGATGCTGGACTACGACTGCCCCAAGTCCCTGTTCGACGCCGCCATCGCCATCACCCCCGGCCTCGAATCCCCGACCGTCTCCCCCCTGACCGACCCCGACTGGGTAGCAGTCCGCGCCCTGGTCCCCCGCAAACAGGGCAACGAACTCATGGACCGCCTCGCCGACCTGGGCGCCAAGGCCATCCTGGCCACCGACATCCGCTCCTGCCGAGCGTTCTGAGCCGTTCACCCGAAACCCCCGCCTGGCCCGGCGATTTCTAGGGGTCGTCGCAACACCGCTGGTGTTAGACGGTGAGTAGATCACGCAGACGCTCGGCTGGGGTATCCCAGTCGAGCGTTTTGCG